>JAWLFJ010000220.1:0-3620 GCA_041685625.1 Paracoccaceae bacterium
GTTGCGACGCCAGAAGGAAGAGCTTCTCGCGGAATGGGAGAGCTTGCGCGAGCGGCGGGACGAAGTGGCGGCGGTGCGGCAGGAAACGGAGGCGGCCGTCGTCGAGCGCCAGCAACTCGAGACCGAGATCGCTCCGCTGCGGGCCGAATACCTTGCAATCAAGGATAGGCTGGAAAAGGCGGAGGAACTGCTTGGTCGCACGGAGACCCTGAAAAAGGAATACGAAGAGCTTTCCGGCCAGGTCGATGAACTTCGTGACAAGAAGCGGGAGCTGGAGGAGGCCGAAGATAGGGTTTCACGCCTCGAAAGCCGCGCTCAGGAACTCGAGACGGCCAATTCGCGCCTCGAGGGCCGCAAGGCGTCCGAGGAGAGCGAGCTGGGAAATCTGCAAGCCCGGGTCGCGTCGGAACGCGAGGCATTGGCCCTTACTCAGACCGAACACGGCCGTTTGGGTGCCGATCTCGCGGCGCAAGGTCAGGAGGTTCGCCGCATCACCGGCGAGATCGAAACGCTTGAGGAGACGCGCAGCACGCTTGATGCGAGGTTGGCGTACCTGAAGGGCGAGATCGCGCGCAGCGAGGAGCGCTCCGAAGATGGCGAAACAGGCGAAGCCGATCCGCTTCGCGAGCTCAAGGAAACACCTCCGGTCGTGGTGGCAATGAGATCCTGGGACCCCGCGCCGCGCGAGAACGAGGCGGACGCAATCAAGAGAGTGGAACGGCGTCTTCGCGCGAAAGGTCTCGATTTCCCGGCGCGGACGCTGCGCGCCTTCCATACCGCCATGAAGGTCAACGAGACGACGCAGATGGCCGTGCTTGCCGGCATCTCCGGGACAGGGAAAAGCCAGTTGCCACGGCAATACGCCGCCGGAATGGGGATCGGCTTTCTTCAGGTTCCAGTTCAGCCGCGCTGGGACAGCCCCCAGGATCTCATGGGCTTCTACAACTACATCGAAGGTAAGTTCCGGCCAACGGACATGGCGCGTGCGCTTTGGGCGGTGGATGAACTCCACAATGACGAAGCAGATCGCGATCGCATGATGATGATCCTTCTGGACGAGATGAACCTCGCCCGGGTCGAATATTACTTTTCGGATTTTCTGAGCCGCCTGGAAAGTCGTCCGCGCCCAAGCAATGTCGGCGAAGCGAACGAGCGCAAGGACGCCGAGATTGAACTCGAAATCCCAAACATGCAGACGCCGCCCCGGATCTTCCCTGGCTACAACCTTCTGTTCGCCGGCACGATGAACGAGGACGAGAGTACACAGTCCCTGTCGGACAAGGTCGTCGACCGCGCTAACATTCTCAGATTTGCGGCACCGAGGAAGATCAAGGAGGGTCAGCCGGAAGGTGACGTCGAACCGACCAAGGCCCTTTCGCGGGAAACCTGGAACAGGTGGGGCCGCTCGAGTGCCCATGTCGACAGGGATTCTCGGGTGACCGCACGCGTCGAGCGGATGGTCGACCTGATGCGCGAGTTCCAGCGGCCCTTTGGTCATCGCCTCGGACGGGCGATAATGGCCTACGCGGCGAACTATCCCGAGGTCGAGGGGGGGCGGGGCGTGGACGAAGCCTTAGCCGACCAGGTCGAAATGCGACTCCTGCCCAAGCTCCGTGGGGTCGAGGTCGACGCGGCGGGGTCGCAATTCTCCAACTTGATGACCTTCGTCGACCGCGAGCTTGGCGATTCCGCTCTGGCTGAGGCGGTCAACGAGTCGTTGCGACTGTCCGAGGCAACGGGTCAGTTTGTGTGGAGAGGGGTCCCACGCTGATGCGGATGATACAGCGACCGTGGTCAGCTCGATCTTTGGGCGAAGGCAGAGCGTTTGGGCCGAATGATTGCCTGCTCGGCGAATTCCAAGGGCAGGCCCCGCCCGGCCTGGAATACGCGACGCTTCTCAGCGGCGTGGTGAGGGATCGGCACATGGGTCTGGCGCTGATCCCTTACCCCAAGCGCGACCATGCCTTGGCCCCCGAGCGTGCGGGGTTCCCGGTGCGGCCCCGCTTCGGCCACGACCCGGTGACGGAGTCTGAGAAAGAGGGAGCGGCCGCCCTTCAGCACATGAACGAGGTCCTCGCCCGGATCCAGGAGCTGGAGGAAGCGCTCGAGGATCCCGCCGAGATGTGGGGGCGCCTGCGTGAGGCGTGGAAGCGCGCCGAAGACGAGGCCGACCCGAAGATGGCCGAAATCGTTCGGCAAGCGCGGCGGATGCAGCCCGTGCTTCGAGACCTGGAGAAAAGGGTGCGACGGGTCCTTCGCCGGCACCGGGAGCTGACCCCTCTCGACCGCGTCCAGGAGATGGACCGCGCCTCCATGGTCTGGCTCAGCCGGCAACCTGGCCGAACCATTTCGGAGCGTGCGGGGGCCTCGCAGCGGATCCTTGCGATCGTTCGACGCGAGAACTTTGACACACTGGAAAACCGCGTACTTCGTGCCTATGCGCGCCTGGCCGCCGATGCGGCTCGTCAATGGATGCGGGAACATCCAAATGCGCAGTCCAGCGCGCGCTTCTCTCAGGTTGACGCCTTCCGGAAATCTTGCCGGACCCTGGCGAGAACGCTTGGCGAACTCGGGGTCGCGATCGCGCCTGCCGGCATCACCCCCAACTACGTTCTGATGCAGGATCGTAGTTACCGGGAGGTTCACGAGTGCTGGCTTCGGCTCCTTCTTCGGCGCAAGACCGAAGACGATCTGTGGGCGTGGCAGGCGGAGACGTGGACCGATTTCGCCGTCCTCGCGATAATCCTCGCCATTGATGAGATGCACGAAGCGGAACTGGTCGCCCAGTCCCCGATCTCCTGGAATGAGGAGGCGGCAGGAGGGCGCTGGTTTGATCAGGACAGACCGATTGCGGTTTTCTGGCTCCGCGACAAAGACCGGATCGTGGAGGTCCAGGCCCGTCCCGAGAAACCAGGAGCTCTGCTCTGTGTCGCGCGTGCTCACGTGGCGCTCCGGATCTCGGACCCGAGCCGAACGGATTTGCCTCGACGCGTCGCGGTCTGGACGCCCCACGCGATGCGACGGCTGGTGCTCGAGGATTGCGTAACCGACGCGGCTACCCTTCTTCAGGAAATGCAACCTCTGGCCCGGACCGAGGTGCTTCGGAATGGGCTCATCATGACGCCCGCACGGGGGCGGCCTGAGACGGCAAGCCTCAATCGCGGCAAAGTTGCGGTGAAGGCCATTGCGCTCGGGCCGGCGGGCGATGACCTTGCGAAGGGTTTCGACGCGGTGCGCGACTTCGTGCGGAGCGAAGTTTACGAGACCTCGGAATGAAAGCCAGGAAGTTCTGCGGATTCGACGTGAATGGCTGGCGTGACTTCGTTGCCAGGAACTGGCGCTCCAGACCTGGCGAGGAAGAGGAGATTGGTCCCGTCGAGCTCGTTCAGAGCGGCCCGCTCACGTCGGTGGTCAAAGTCGGAAACGCCGACAGGACCCGATGGATCGGAGGCGCCCAGGCCGATGACGCCCCTCATGGGCTTGGCGGGGGGTGGGGTGAAGTCGGCGGAGCCGAACGCCGCATCTCGGTCCGCGAGCTCCTCGAGGTGACAGACGAAGACGTCACAAAGCTGGCCTCCTGCTTCGCCGGATCGGCCCAAGGAGCCGCCTACAACATCCTG
>JAWLFJ010000221.1:0-3616 GCA_041685625.1 Paracoccaceae bacterium
TTCGAGGCGCAGGAGCGTCGCCTCGAGGCGCGACTTCATCTCCTCCTGGAAGGCGCCGAACTCCTTGAGGAATCCGTCCACCGCCGACTTCGTCTCGAGGTCCATGCCCTTCGTCATCGCTCGCCTTTCCTCTCTCCGGACGTCCGCAATCCGCGTCACGCGCGCCACCGGCGCCGCGCCTGCCCGAGGGCCTCGGCCAGCGCCGCCAGCGCCGCCTCGCCCTCGTCCTCGCCGGCCGCCGACCTCGGCTCGGGCTCGCCCGCCGAGGCCCGCGCCTCCGGCAGCATCGGGAAGGTCACCAGCGACACCTCCCAGAGCTCGATCTCGGTCAGCAGCCGGCCCCCCTCCGGCCGCCGCGCCGCCTTCACGACGCGGTAGCCGATGGAAAGCCCGTCCACGGCCCCGGCGCGCAGCAGCGCGAGCGCCTCCGCCCCCCGCGCGACCTCCGCGAGGAGCCGTCCCTTCACGCGCAGCCCCCGCGCGTCCTCCGCCACCCGATCCCAGACGCCGATCGGCTCGGCCGGATCGTGCTGCCACAGCAGCTTCACCGACCGCCCCGCCGCCTTCAGCGCGGCGAGCGACCCGGCGAAGGCCCCGGGCGCCACCACGTCGCCGCCCTGGTCCTCCACCCCGAAGAAGCTGGCGTAGCCCTCGAGGACGCCGTCCTCGGCCACCGTCGCCGCCCGGTCGAAGGCGAGATACTTCGTCTCCAGCCCCCGAAGGGGCCGGACCGCCGGTCCGTCCATGCCGATCTCCCTCAGCCGCCCGCGAGCGGGATGCGCCCCGCGAGCACCGCGGCGACGAGCTGGCTCACCAGCGCCGCCGCCACCCCGAACACCATCAGCCAGAGCCGCCGCTCCAGCCGCTCCACCGACTGGTCGATCTGCGCGAGGCTGCGCTCCAGCGCCGCCCAACGTTCGTCCAGCACGCGCTCCAGCCCCTCGATGCGCGCATGCGCGCTGTCGAAGGGCTCGTAGAGGTAGCGGGAGCCGCCGCTCCGCCGCCCCAGCGGGCTCCCGATCACGCCGGGCGCTCCGCCGGCAGACCCAGCATCGCCCGCTTCTCGCCCTCGGAGAGGAAGTCGGCGCCCGCCACCCGCCGCCACAGCGCCTCGCGCTCCGGCGCCAGCGCGCTCACCCGGTCCAGATCCGGCGTCAGCGTCACCGCCTCGCCCATGTGCCGCGAGAGCCAGTCCGCGAGCCCCGCCGTCACCTTGGAGACCAGCGGCAGCACCGTCTGGCGCCAGAACGCCCGGTTCGCCTCCTGATAATTGGCGTAGGTCGCGTCCCCCGGCAGCCCCAGCAGCATCGGCGGCACGCCGAAGGCGATCGCCACGTCCCGCGCCGCCGCCGTCCGCGTCTCGAGGAACTCCATGTCGGAGGGCGAGAACCCCATCGGCTTCCAGTCGAGCCCGCCCTCGAGCAGCATCGGCCGCCCGGCGTTGCGCGCGCCGGCATGGTTCGCCTCCATCTCCTCCATCAGCCGCTGATACTGCGCGTCGCTCAGCCCCTGCCCCTCGGGACCGCGATAGACGATGGCGCCCGACGGCCGCGCCGCGTTGTCGAGCAGCGCCTTCGCCCAGGCCCCCGCCGTGTTGTGCACGTCGACCGAGGCCGCCGCCGCCTCGAGCGGGCTCATCCCGTGATGATCGTCGAGCGGGTGGAAGGAGCGCAGATGCAGCACCCCCGGCGCCTCGCCCGTCGCCGAGAAGCGCACCTTCCGCCCGCCGACCGAATACTCGTAGGCCTCCGGCCAGCCGTCCGCCCCCGGCACCACGCTCATCCGGTCCGGCCTGAGCGGATAGAGCTCCGCCGGCCCCCCGCCCGCCAGCTCCCCCGCCGCCTCCACATAGGCGTCGCCCGAGAGCAGCAGATGCCCGTAGACCGCCTCCAGGAACTCCGCGCCGAGCTGGCCCGGGTTGGGCCGCCCCAGCAGCCGCAGCACCGGATGCACCTCCAGCCGCCGCACCCCGTCGCTCAGCGTCAGCGGGGCCGAGGCCGCCGCCTCCGCGATCATCCGCACGCAGCGGAACCCGATCACGTTGCCCGCGAAGCCCTGCCGCGTCAGCGAGGTCCGGTCGCGCGGCGACCAGATCGGCCGCATCGCCCCCTGCACCGTCACCGCCAACCCCGCCGCCGAGGTCTTCGCCTCGCGCGGCGCCCCGGCCGCCCGCCGGATCCATCCGAAAGCCATCGGCCGCCTCCTCGTTTTCCGAAATCCCCGCCGGAACGCCCCCGGCGGGCGGCGCCGCCTCCCTCCCCGCATGGGAAGGATCGACCGCCACCCGCCGGCCCGCCCCGGCGCGGCGCCGCACGGCGCGCCCGCGTCGCGCATTCCCCGCACGCCTCGCCCGAACGCGAGGCACACGCCGGCGCCCCCTCGCCCCGAAGGACGAAGGCCGCCGCCGCCTCCCCGCCCGCAGGCGAAGCGTCTAGAGGGAGCGCACCCGCGGCGCGCCGACGCTCGGCGCCAGCGCCAGCTCCGTCACCGCCCAGACCAGCGCGTCCACCCGGTCGGGGCTCTCGCCGCCCCGCTCGCCGGTGAAGGCGCACATCTGGTCCTCGAGCGCGGCGAACATCCCCGCATGCCGCACCCTTCCTTGCGCATAGAGCGCGGCGACCGGCTCGGCCCTCACGGCCTTGCCCCGCGTCGCCCGCACCGCGCGATAGCTGACCGAGGGCTCGACCTGACGCACCAGCGTCGCCACCAGATCCCCGCCCTGGTTGACCTCGGCGACGACCCGGTCCGCCTTCCAGCCGTGATAGGCCCCGACCACCCGCTCGGCCCAGGCACGCGGCGCCAGCCCCTGCACCGTCATGTCGGCCAGCACCCAGACCGTCTCGCCCGCGATCCCGGCGACGACGATGCCGCAGGCGTCGGCCCGCTCCCCCGCCGTCGCCGGCGGATCGACCGCGACCACCACCCGCGCCAGCGCCGGCGCCGCCCCCCGCCCCCGCTCGATCGTCTCGCGGGTCCAGAGCGCGCCCGGCGTCTCCTCCAAGAGCTCGCCCATCAGCTCCTGGCGCGCCAGCGCCGTGCCCCCGAAGCGCCGCTCCGCCGCCTCCAGGAACCCCGGCGCCAGATTGGCCCGGTTCGCCGCCGTCGGCGCCGAGACCGCGACCGTGTCCGCCGCCGCCAGGATCTCCGCCAGCAGCGCGCTCCGCCGCGGCGTCGTCGTCACCACCTGCCGCGGATTGGCCCCCAGCCGCAGCCCGAGCTGCAGCTGATCCCAGGCCGCCCGCGCCTTGCGCCATTTCGCCAGCTCGTCGCACCAGGCCGCGTCGAACTGAGGCCCCCGCAGGCTCTCGGGCTCGGAGGCGGAGTATAGCCGCGCCTCCGCCCCGTTAGGCCAGCGCAGCAGACGCCGCGAGGGCTGGAACGCCGGCCGCCGATCCGGCGGCGAGACGGCGAGGAGCCCCGAAGGCCCCTCCACCATCACCTCCCGCGCCTGATCCAGCGTCTCGCCGACCAGCGCCACCCGCCGGCACTCGCCGCGGCCGAGGGGGCTCGCCCCCTCGACCACGCTGCGCCCCCATTCGGAGCCGGCGCGGGGCTTGCCCGCGCCGCGCCCGCCGGGGCTCGCCCCGGTCCGCCACGGCCCCGCGGGCGGCCGCTG
>JAWLFJ010000100.1:0-14746 GCA_041685625.1 Paracoccaceae bacterium
CTCCCGTCGCCGACGCCGACCTGCTGGTCCACGGCCGAGACCGGCGCCGAGGGGATCGAGGACTTGAAGTCGAGCCAGTCCTTGAAGCGGAAGCCCCTGAGCCGGCCGTTGCGCGCCTCGAAGAAGGCGACCACCGCGGCGAGGTCGTCGGCCGTCCGGACCCCGTAGCTCACGTCGTAGACGCGGCGGGAGTCGGCCCAGCTCGCGTTCCGCTCCTCGCGCCCGCTCGCCAGCGTCACCACCTGCGTCCGCCGCCGCGGCCCGCCGCGCGCGCCCCGGCTGACGTCGTCCGGGAAGCGGATCTCGTCGAAGCTCATGCTCACAGCCCCCTGCGCCCGAGCGCGACCGCGCGCGCGATGTCGGCGCCCACCTGCGTGCGCGCCCGGCGGAAGGACTCGGCGTCGGGCGTGGTGATGTTCACGACCACCGGCCGCCCGTGGTCGCGGCTCTCGGCGCGGGAGAGCACGCGCTCGCCGCGCAGGAGGATCGTCGGCACCTCGTCGCTGCGGAGGCCGGCGATCCCGCCGCCGTGCAGCCGCTGCGCCCCGAGGAAGGCCGCGTCCGGGACCAGGCGCGTGGCCGGGATCCGGCCCGCCACGCCGCCGGCGTGCGCCACGGGGCGCGGGACCGGCAGCGGCGCGGCCAGGGGCGCGGCCGAGAACATCGCGCCCAGCCCGGCCGCGATCGGCCCGAGCACGAACTGCCGGGCCGCGAGCCGCGCGAGGTCCGCGATCATCGACGTGACCAGCGAGCGGAAGTCGACCTTCCCGCGCTCCACGAAGTCGGCCACCACCTGCTCGGCGCTCCGGAAGCCGTCGGCGAGCCGCTCGCCGACGTCGGCCCCGAGCGTCCCGGCCTCGCCGGCGTAGTCCCTGGCCGCGTCGCCGATCGCCACCCAGCCGTCCGCGGCGCGCTCCGTCGCGTCGGCCAGCCGCCGCGTCGCCTCCGTGGCCGTCTCCGCGGCCGAGCGCACGCCAGCGCCCGTGCGGCCCGCCTGCGCCTCGGCGTCCTCCAGCGCGTCGGTGATCCTCTTCACGCCGTCCGCGGCGTCCGCGGCCGCGCCCTCGGTCTCCTCGCCCGAGCGCCGCGCCGCGTCGCCGATCGCCGCAAGCGCCGGGCGAACCCCGTCGAAGGCGCCGGCCAGCATCTCGCCCGCCTCGCGCCACGACAGTTCGGCGCCGCGGGCGGCCTCGGTCGCCGCGAGTTCGGTCTCGTGGACCGCGGACCCGGCCATGATCGCGGCGTTCGCCACCGCGACGTAGCTCTCCTCCAGCGCCTCGATCCCGCGCAGCTGGCCGGCGACGTCATGCAGGAAGTCGGCCCACGCCCGCTGGATCGCCGCGATCATGACGAGCCAGCCCTGCTGCACGCGCTTCGACGTCGCGTCGAGCGCGCGCCCCACGGCCGCGCCGCCGGTCCTGATCCCCTCCCAGGCCGCCTTCGCGACGTCGCCCAGCAGGCCCATCGCCTCGCCGAAGCCGCCCGCGCCCGCGACCAGCCGCGAGAACTGGAAGACCATCTCGCCCGCGCCCACGATCAGCGCGCCGATCCCGGTGCGGATCAGCGCGCCGCGCATCACGACGAGCGCCGTGGCGAGGCCCCGCACCGAGAGCGCCGCCGCGGCGAGCCCCGCGACCCAGCGCCCGGCCATGAAGCCGGCGAAGGCCGCCGCCGTGCTGGCGATGCGCCCGACGTTCTCGCCGAGCCAGTCGATCGCCCGCCCGAGCGGGCCGGTCCGCCTTGCGACCTCGGCCAGCGCGTCCGCCACCGCTTGCAGCCCCGGCGCCGCCGCCGCGGCGAGCCGGTTCCCGAGGCCCGTCCACACCAGACCCAGCCGCGAGAACGCGTCGTTCGCGACCTCGATCCGGTCCGCGTCCACGTCCGCGACCGCGACGCCGAAGTCCGCGACGTCCCGCGCCGCCTGCCGGATCGTCGGCGCGTCGAGCCGCCGGATCACCACGCCCGCCCGGTCGCCGAAGATCCGCGAGGCCACCCCCGCGCGCTCGCTGGCCGGGACCAGCGCGTCGATCGCCTCCTGGATCGCGATGATCCGCGCGTCGAGCGGCAGCGCCTCCAGCTCGCCCGCCTCGAAGCCGAGCCGCGCCAGCGCGTCCGCCGCGGGGCCGGTCCCGGCGGCGGCGAGGCTCAGGCGACGGGTGACGCGCAGCAGCGCCCCCTCGACCTCGCCGAAGCCGAGGCCCGCCATGTCGCCGGCGCGCGCCAGCACCTGCACGGACTCGGTCGTCGTCTCCAGGCTCTGCGCCAGCTTCGCCTGCGCGTCGATGGTCTGGAGGCTGGAGCGCAGCAGGATAGCCGCTCCGGCCTTCGCCGCCACCGCCGCCGCGCCCGCGGCCACCCGCGCCGCCCGCGCGAAGCCGGCGAGCCGGCGGCTGGCGCGCTCCACCTCGTCGGAGAGCCTGCGCACCGCGCGCCCGCCCTTCCCGGCGGCCTCGTCGAACTCGCCCCGAACCTGCCGCCCGCCGGTCGCGGCCAGGCGGACGGAGACGCGCTTCTCGGCCATGATCGAGTCCCCCCGGATAAAGTCATGATATTGCTGCGATAATCGTGGATAGGCGGCGCGACCGGAGCGAAGACGTCTCCAGCGACGCGGACCCGCCGCGACGCGCCCCGAACGGAGACGACGCCATGCCCCGCCCCCTTCCCGCCGCCCGGCCCCACCTCGACGCGGGCGAGATCCGCCAGCGCCTCGCGGAGCGCCACGGCGACTATCTCGCCGGCGCCGCCTTCGCCGCGCCCGAGAGCGCCGAGCGCGCCGAGACGCTGCTCGCGCAGCTTGCGCGGATGCTCGGGCGCTCCAAGGACGGGATCCGCGCCGAGATCGCCGCGGACTGGAACGCGGGCGCCTGACAGCCGCGCGCCCCGCCGCGGCCCCGCCCAGCGGGGCTCGCGGTCGTAGTAGCGCCCGGAAGGGTCGGGCGCCGAGAGCCGGAGACCCCGACATGAACCACCCTGACGAGATCGTCGTCGCCCGCCTCGACGCCGCCGTCGCGCGCCACACCACCCACGCGACCTTCGAGGCGTGGATCGCCGCCTGCAACGCGGGCCCGATCTACCACCCGACGATCCGCTTCGACCTCGCAGGCGAGGCGGACGCGAAGCTGCTCGCCGACGCCTACGACGCCGAGCAGGCCCGCCGCGGGGATCCCCGGCGCGTGTGGCGCACGCGCGCCTGAGCGCGCCGACGAAGGTCGGCGGGCTCCGCCTGCGCGGCCGCGACGAAAGGCGGGGTCGGGCCACGCGATCCGCGATGGCGACGAGCTGCTGGTTGGGTGCGGGCGGGAGGCCCCGCCCCGGCGGCGCAAAGCTGCGAGCGCCTGCGGCACGTTTCCCCCGCTTCGGTAGGTCGGCGCGGTCGCGCGACTGGAGTTCCGATCGAGGCGGATGGGTTCGCTTCGAGCCTGAACCGAAAGACCGGTCGTGATTGCGCGCCGCCCGCGGCTCACGGCGCAACGCGGAGCTCGGCGGCTCGAGCGGCGACGATCCGCTTCGCTCTCTCTTCCGCCGACGGTCTTGAAGGTCTCGACGGGCGCGACGATGCTTGCGGCGAGCGTCGCCGATGCCTCTCCCCCGTCGTCCGGCCGCCTTGGGTCGTGACCGAGGGTCGGCGCAGGCGCGACCTGCAGGGGATGCTCGCCGACCGACGCGGAAGGAGGAGGGCACGTGAAGCGGTCCGGCAGACTCTCGGCCTTCGGTCTGGGCGACGTGGGCGTGGTGTTGCGCGTCTCGGCCGCGATCGTGCTGGTCTTCGTGGTCGTGACCGCCGCCGCTCCCGACGCCGTCCAACGCGTCGCGCAGGCGCTGCTGCATGCGACCGCGGCGAATCTCGGCTGGATGTACCTGCTGGTCACGACCGGCTTCGTCGGCTTCGTGCTGGTGCTGGGGCTGTCGAGGATGGGCGGCATCACGCTCGGCCCCGCGGACGCGCCGCCCGAGTTCTCGTACCCGAGCTGGCTGGCGATGATCTTCTCCGGCGGCATGGGCGTCGGCCTGGTGTTCTGGGGCGTCGCCGAGCCGATGATGCACTTCAACGACCCGCCGCTGGGCGACGGGCTGCCGCGCACCGCCGCGGCGGCGCAGACCGGAATGCGCTACGCCTTCTTCCACTGGGGCCTGCACCAGTGGGCGAACTTCGCGCTGGTGGGCCTCGCCATCGCCTATGTCCGTTTTCGCCACGAAAGCCACGGTCTCATCAGCGAGACGCTTCGGCCGATCCTCGGCGATCGCGTGGATGGCGGCTGGGGCGAGGCGATCGACGTGCTGACCGTGGTCTCGACCGTCTTCGGGGTGGCGACGACGCTCGGGCTCGGCGCGCTGCAGATCAACAGCGGCATCGCCCGGCTGACGGGGATACCGTTCGGCTTTCCCGCGCAGCTGGTGATCGTCGCCGTGGTGGGCGGACTGTTCATGCTGTCGGCGATGACCCCTCTCGACCGGGGCGTGCGGCTGCTGAGCAACGCCAACATGCTGCTGGCGGGGGCGCTCCTGGCGGTCGTGCTGGTGTTCGGACCGACCTCCTTCATCTTCGGGGTGATGACGCAGACGCTCGGGGAATACCTCGGCACCATCCTGCAGATGAGCCTCGTCACGTCGCCCTATTCCTCCGGCGAGTGGGTCGAGCAATGGACGCTGTTCTACTGGGCGTGGGGACTGAGCTGGGCGCCCTTCGTCGGCAGCTTCATCGCGCGGATCTCGCGCGGGCGGACGGTCCGGGAGTTCGTGCTCGGCGTGATGATCGTGCCCGTGGCCCTCAGCATGCTGTGGTTCTCGACGTTCGGCGGCGCCGCTCTGCACTTCGAGATCTACGAGGATGCGGGCATCGCCGACGCGGTCGCGGCCGAGGTGCCCGCCGGGCTCTACGTCCTGCTCGAGCAGCTGCCGGGCGGCGGAGCGCTCACCCTGGCGTCGATCCTGCTGGTCGGCATGTTCCTCGTGACCTCGGCCGATTCGGCGACTTTCGTGCTCGGCATGTTCACCTCGAAGGGCGTGCTCAACCCGACCCGTGCGGTGCGGCTGCTCTGGGGCGCGTTGCAGTTGCTGATGGTGGTGGTCCTGCTGCTGACCGGCGGATTGCAGAGCCTGCGGACGGCCTCGATCGTCGCGGCCTTTCCGTTCATGCTGCTGATGATCATGATCGCGGTGTCGCTGTATCGCGATCTCGCGCACGAGCTCGCCGCGCGGGAGGAGAAGGCGAGGCTGCTCGACATGCGGATCGAGCGGCTGCTGCTGCGCGAGTCGGAGAGGGAGGCCGCCGCGAAGGCCGAGGCGGAGGTCCATCCGACCGTCCCCGAAGAGATCGCGCCGGCGAAGCCTTCCGGCGGGGACGACGAGATTCGTGCCTAGCCGGGCGGAGCGCTCGTCGTCCGATAGGGGCGGTTCGGCGCGTTCCGCGCTCGAATCCGAAACACGGCCCACGGGAACGGACCTTTGCCGGCGCCTGCCGTGAAAGTCCGCTCCGGACCTCAAACGGCTGAGTCGAGCCCGCGGCTGGACGGCTTCCTTGTGGGGAAACCCGCCGACGGCGTCCTGCAGCGATCGGAGGCCGCACGAAGCGACACTTGCACATCGACGCCGCGGTGGATGCACGCACATGGCTCCGGCCGCTGCGCCTTCACCCTCCGCCCTCGCGCTCGATCTCGGCGTTCGCCGCGCGGACCATCTCCGCCTCGATGGTCGGCAGCAGCTCCGCGGTCGCCAGCGTATCCACGCCCAGCGCCTCGGCGAGGGCGAGCGCGGCGCCCATGTCCCAGCCCAGCACCGCGCGCGGGATCGCGCGGACCTGGCCGCCGAGCCGACCGGCCAGGTCCCAGACCGCCCAGCCCTCGTCGGTCAGCGGCCGGTTCAGGACTTCGGGGCAGTCCGCGCAGCGCCGCGGGCACGCGGCGCAGTAGCGGTCGCCCCCGCCGAAGCGCCATTCGGCGAGGGCGCGGAGGCGTTTTTTTCCGCGTCCAGCAGCAGGGCCTTGGCGATCACCTTCGCCTGGAACGCCTCGAAGGCGGGCCAGAGGTCGAGGAGGGCGTCGACCGCCTCGGGCGAGACCGGAATCGGATCGCCGTTCGCGTCGCCGATGCCGTCCCAGTCGAGGACGAGCCGGCGGGCGAGGGCCTTGGCGACGGAGAGCGCGGTCTCGGCGTCGGTGGCGCCCTCGGGGAGGCCGAGCACGGCGGCGTCGGTCTGCGCCGCGGTCATGGCGGCGGTGGTGAGGGGGGCGAGCTGGAGGGTCACGCCGGGGAGCAGCTCCACGCGGCGGGGCTCGCGGGAGAGGTCGAGACGCAGCATCGGGGGCCTCCGGGTCAGGCGTCGTAGTCGGGGACGTCGTTGGAGAGGACGACCGTCGCCATGCGCCCGGCGACCGGGTCGTGGGCGGCGCGCCAGTCGAAGGTGGCCTGCACGCCGCCGGGGCCGGAGATCTCGGCGCGCGGGCGCGGCAGGAACACCCGGTGGATGGTCCACGCCAGGCTCTCGCCGCTCGGGTGGGCGTAGGTCACGGCGATCTCGCAGGGCGTGCCGTCGACGGCCTGCTGCAGCAGCGCCTGCGAGGCGAAGCGGACCTCCATGCTGCCGGTCAGCGCGGCGACGGTCGGGTCCGCCCCGGCGATGCGCCCGCCGTCGCCGACGGCCTCGATGCGGTCGAGGTTGTTGGCGTAGGTGAAGGAGGCCCCGACGAGGTCGCCGAGCGCGCCGAGGGCCGCGCCGTTCCGGGTCAGCGCGCCGTGGACGTGGCCGAAGCGCCGATGCGTCCAGTCGGCGGGCGTCCCGGCGCCGGAGACCGCGGCGATGGTCTCGGCCCGGCCGACCACCGAGACCGTCGCGGTCAGCTGGCCGGAGCGGGCCATGGTCCAGGAGAGGGACTCGGCCTTGCAGCCCGCGTTCAGCGCGTAGTGCGGCACGTCGGGCATGCCGATCTCGACGGCGAAGCTCGGCAGGTCCCAGCCGCCGGAGCGGAACTCGTGGACGTAGGGCCCGGTCCCCGTGGTGATCGGCGCGCCGAACAGCGCCTTCAGCCACGCGCCCAGCGCTTCGGCGTCCATCGGGATCTCGATCTCGCCCTCGACGACCTCGGCGTCGGGGATCGGGTCGCGGGGATCGCGGCCGTGGCCGAGCAGGTCGTCGGCGACGAGGCCGCGCTCGCCGCCGAGGCCGGAGCGCACGAAGGGCATGCGCCGCCAGCCCGCGCCGGGGGGCGTTCCGTAGACGCTCTCGAAGGCGAGCGCCATGCGCGCCCGCGCGCCGTAGGCTCGTGCCATGCGGGGTCTCCTCGGTGACGTGCGTGACGATGCGGGGGGTCAGACGAGCCGGTCGGGGCTCGCGTAGTGGATCTCGATCTCGACGGTCGCGGCCTTGAAGGGGGCGACGCCCTCGACCGCGACGATCTCGGCGGCGGCGGCGAGGGGCTCGGCCCAGTCGCAGAGGCCGCCGAGGGTCGGGTCGACGGCGAGCGCGGCCGAGACCCAGCCCTTCAGCCGCGCGAAGGCGCGGTCGCGCGCCTCGGGGTCGTCCCCGGCGACGACCAGGTCGAGCGCCGCGTGGTGCCGGTAGTGGAACATGAGCGGCGAGAGCGAGACCGCGGGCTCGCCCGGCTCGCCGTCGCGGAGGATCGCGAGCCCGCCGGGGTCGATGCGCTCAGGGATCGCGACGTTGCGGAGCACGCGGGCGCCGGCCGGCGCGCTCGCGCCGAGCTCGACGTGGATCGCGCGCAGGATGCGCTCGGAGACCGGCTCGCTCATCGGCGTCCTCCCCGCTCCCGCCAGCGGTCGACGATCATGCCGGGCACGCGGGCCTCCCAGGCGCGGGCGTCGCGGTCGAGGTCGAGCCGGCGGCGGAGGCGCACCTGCGGGACCAGCAGGAACACCACCGCCGAGGCGCGGCCGGCGAGCCGCGAGTACGTGGTCCCGTCGCGGCGGCGGGTGACGTTCGCGCGCAGCCCGCCGCGCTTCGAGACCCGCGCGTTGTCCGTGATCAGCAGGCTCGGCCCGTTCCGCCGGTAGACGAAGCGCAGGCGCAGGCCCGTCCGCCGCTCGAAGATCGAGGGCGTCAGCCTGCCGCGGCGGATCGTGGCGCGGGCGGCTTCGGTCGGGATGGCGAGGAACTGCTCCGCCCTCCCGCGGATCAGCGCGCCGCGGTCGAAGGCGCCGAGGATCTCCGGCGCCTTGGTCCAGACCAGCGCCGCGGCCTCCAGCGAGGTCGTGGCCCTCGGGTAGACCTCGCAGCGGACCGAGCGGGCCAGCCGCTCGCCGAGCCCCGCGCCGGTCACCTGCCGGCGCCAGTCGGCCTGAAGCCCCGTCCCGGCGTCGCGCATCGCCTCGGTCACCGCGCGCTCGCCCTCGGCACAGGCCTCGCGCAGGATCGTCGCGAGCTGCGGGGCGACCTCCAGCGACAGCCTCATCCGCCGCCCCCGCCGTCGCGGCGGCCGCGGGTCCCGCGCGCCGCGGCGACGAGAGGCGCGAGCGACCAGGCGACGAAGCGGATCGCGATGATCGTCGCGGAGAGCATCGCGACGATGTCGCTCGGCGTCACGAACAGCCGCCGGCCGCTGAGGTCGACGCTCGCCAGCGGCGCGTCCATGAAGCGCGCCGGCGCCTCGACCGCGGCCGCGACGATCCCCGCCTCGCCGCTCCGCACCATGTGCACGTCGCCGAGCAGGATCGCCGCGGCGAGCAGCGGGGAGACGATCCATGCGAGCAGCCGCGAGAGCGCGGAGACCCTCTCCGGGTCCGTCCAGGAGCCGAGCAGGACCGCGAGGGCGACCTCGACGCTCCAGACCAGGAACCGGAGCGCGATCAGCGCGCCGGAGGCGAGGGCGAGGACGTCCGTGGCCGTGAAGGCGAAGCTCGCGCCCGCCGCCGTGCCCACGTGCAGGAGGGGCTCGACTAGGACGTCGGCGACGAGGGACTCGACCTCGGACTTGCGGACCGCGACCGCGTGGTCGCCGACGACGATCGAGGCCCCCACGAGACAGGCGAGGACCGCGTCGGTGATGGGCAGTCGCGCGAAGTGTGCCATCGTTCCGGCTCCGGGATCAGGGGACGACGAAGTCGACGCGCCAGGTCTCGCCCTCGTCGCCGCCGCCGGAGACGGAGGTGACGAGGAGCGCGTAGTCGCCGGGCGCGAGGCCGGAGACGGCGAAGGGCTGCGCCTCGTTCGGGGCGAGGATCGGCTCCGAGCCGGCGGCGACGGGCGAGCAGGCGCGCTCGATCACGTCGCGCGCGGTCATGGTCCTCCGCGCCCGCGGGTGGACCGCCCAGAAGATCGTGCCGCCGGTGTTGATGCGGAGGCTCCCCGAGATGCCGCCGGGGCCGCCGACGAGGAGGTCGGGCGTGTCGATCACGAACTTGCCGGGGTTCGGGTTGCGGGGAACGGCGACCGGCTCGGAGAAGACCCCGCCCGCCGTCTCCACCGTCGCCCAGACCGTCGAGACGTCCGACGAGAAGCCGGCTCCGGTCAGCTCGTGGTCCGTCCCGGGGCTGACCGGCTCGGAGACGTGGGCCGCGACCTTCACCGCCGCCGCGTCGGCCGGCGGCGAGGCGAGCGTCGCGAGGTGCAGCGCGCCGTCGACGCTCGCCCGCGCGTAGAAGACCGACGACGAACTGGTGTGGTCCTTCCAGACCGGCGGCAGCAGGAGCACCGGCCGCAGCGTCCCGGCGTAGGGGCGCGTGACGATCAGCCCGTCCTCTCGCGCCTCGGGCCGCGAGCGCAGCCAGCCGAAGGCCCGCGCGCCGAGGTCGTCCATCGCCGCGGCGTCGTAGTGGACGGTGTCGGCGACGCCCCAGCCGGCCGAGTCGAGCACCGTCGCGTTCCCGACCGCCGAGGCGACCGCCGCCAGCTGGGTGTTGATCGCCGCGCCCTTGGCGATCGCGCCGGCGTCGTCGAAGATCTCGGCCAGCACCACCGGCAGGTCGGCGTGGCCGAAGAGCCCGCGGACCTGCCGGATCCACTCGGCCATGCGCCGCGCGAAGGAGCCCGGCTCCACCGAGCCGTCGTTCTCGTCGTTCGAGTCCTGCTCGCCGATCACGAAGATCGCGCCCTGCAGGAGCACGGTCTTCGACGCGGCGAGGCTCGCGAGGTTCTCGCCGCCCGCCTGCGCCAGGTGCTCCATCAGGTAGGCGTTGAGGTCGCCGCCGTCGCGGAACCGGTCGACGCCGGTCGAGCCGTTGGCCGGCTTGAGCACGAACAGGCGCGGGTCGGCGTCGTCGCGCCACGAGGCCAGGACGTCGCCCTCCAGCACGGCCCGGACGAGCCCGATCTCAGGGCCGAAGCCCTCGGTCCCGACCGGGATGCCGAAGTTCCCGGCGGTGTAGACGTGGGTCGTGGTCGTCGGCGCGCCGCCCGCGAGCGACAGCGGCTCGAGCCGGCCGTTCACCGTCGGGTTGGCGGTGATCGCCGGGCGCGAGACGCCCCACCAGGAGTGCGGCCCGGCGTAGTCCGCCGCCGGCAGCGGCAGACCCTTGAAGAAGTCCACCGCCGCGCCGACGTTCGCCTTCGCCGGGTCCTGGCGGCGCGGCGCGCGGCCCTGCGCGTTGCTCTGGCCGAGCACCAGCCAGAGGGCCACGGAGTCGGCGGGGAAAGGCTCAGGCGAGGCGGTCGGGATCGCGGCCTTGGCGTCCGACCAGGGGCCGGGCCCCTCGGCGTTGACCGCGCGGATCTCGACGCTCGCCTCGACGCCCGCGAGCACCGTGATGGCGTAGGTCCCGGCCGCGACCGCCCCGAGGGACTGCGCCGCGCCGCCGCCGACGCGGTATTGCAGGTCCGTGATCGCCGAGCCGCCGTCGTCCGGGAGGGCGGAGACCGTGATCTCCAGCGTGTCGCCGGCCGGCGAGGGCGCGTCCGCGAGCGACCAGTCGGCCGGGGCGAAGGCCGCGGGCGGCGAGACCGAGGCGGTCACCGTCACCGTTATCGGCGCCACCTCGACGGCCGCGGCCTCGTGCTCGCCGGCCGCGAGACCGGTCGCCGTCGGCCACTCCGCCGGGTCCGCCAGCGCGGTCCACGTCGCCGCGCCGACGGGGCGGTAGAGCAGGAACTTCACGCCGCCACCTCCAGCATCCCGTCGCCCCCGACCACGGCCTCGCCCGCGATCGTCACGCCGGCCGCGACGACCAGCGCGCGGTCCCCGCCCTCGATCGCCTGCGGCCCGCGCGCCGCGCCCGCCGGGCGCAGCTCCAGCGTCCAGGTCAGCCGCTCCCGGTCGCGCACCGGCTCGCCCTCGACGCGGAAGGCCTCGCCGTCCATCTCCACCCGGTCGCCCGGCCGCGGGGCCGGGACCTCGGCGACGCGCAGGTCGATGCGCACCGTCTCCGACCAGAGCCGCGCCCCGCCGAACTCGGCGATCGCGTCGGCGCGCCGGGCCATCGCCCGCACCGGCCTCGGCGCGCCGCCCTCCGGCGCGTAGACCGCCTCGCGCGCGAGGTTCGGGTCCGAGAAGAGCGCGTCGAGCGCCGCGGCGAAGGCGGTGGTCACGTCCGCCTCGCCGAGCGCAGCACCTGCGGACGGGTGCAGATCGGCAGGGGATTGCTCTCGATCTCGATGCGCACCCACTCGTCGCGGTCCCGGTCGGGGATGGTGCGGGCGTAGAGCGGCAGGCCGAGCGTGTTCACCGTCTCGAAGGTGTCGGCCGGGGCGTGACAGATCTCGAACAGCCCCTCGATCCCCTCGGGATAGAACCAGGCCTTGTCCGTCGGCACGCCGAAGCCGACGCCGCCGCGGTAGCGGCGGAAGGCGATGCCGCCGAAGCTCACCTCGTCGGCGACGCGCCCGCGGAGGTCGGCCGCCGCGGCGGTGTTGAGGTAGGTCTCGCGCACCTCCTTGTGCGCGACGAGGTCGGCGAAGAAGGCCGAGCCGCACTCGGCGCGGACCTGCACGGCGCCGGCCGCGAGCCCGCCCATCGAGTCCTCGACGCTCTCGATCAGCGCCTGGCAGCGCCTGCGCAGCGCGCCAGGGGCGGGCGAGGCGTTGTCGAGGTCGAAGTCGATCTCGGCGGCGGGCGTGATGCCGAACTCGGCGAAGTAGTCCACGACGACGGCGTGGTCCCTCGGGTCCTTCACCAGCCCCTGGATGCCGTTGAGGAGGTGGTACTCGAAGGTGGCCTCGGCGTCCTGGCGGAGCCGGCGCAGGCGGCGGGCGACCTCGGCCTGCACCTGCTGGACGGCGCTCTCCGAGCCGAAGTCGCGCACGCCCTGGATCTCGGAGGCCCAGATCACGTCCTGCTTCTTGAACTGGCGGCAGACGAAGGCGCGCATGTCGCGGCGCTCGGGGACCTGTTGCTCGTAGGCCGAGCCGCGCTCGGAGAAGGGGATCAGCGAGAGCGTGCCGTCGCGGCTCTCGATCACGACGGTGCGCGAGCGCGCGCCGCGGGGGCCGAAGAGGTTCGAGCCCGAGAGCAGCGCCGGCCGGTAGGGGAGGGTCTCCAGCGCGCGGGTGAGCTCGACGATGGTGAAGGCGTCGCCTTCGAAGACGTCCATGGTGGCCATGGGCCTGCCTCCGGTCGGGATGGGGTCAGCGGACGAGGACGCCCGCGGCGAGGAGCGCCGCGTGGGCGGCCGCGATCTCGGCCTCCGAGGGCGATCCGGCGAAGACGAGGTCGTGGCGGTCGACGATCGCGGGGCCGCGGACGAGGGCGACGGCGGGCGCCTCGCCGGCGCTCGCGTCGACCCGGCCCCAGAGCACGGCGACGGCGGTCTCGGTGCCGTCGACGGCGGCGGGGTCGTGGGCGGCGTAGGCGCCCGTGGCGGTGACCCGGCCGAGCACGGTGCCGGGCTCGAGCGTTCCGCCCGCGACGGCGATCGTCTCGCGGGTGTAGTCGCGGAAGGCCTCCCAGGCGAGGAAGCCGCCGGGGTGTCGGCCTTCGGTCAGCGTGGTCATGGGGTCATTCCTTCAGCCTGAAGGTGCGGGCGACGATCTCGCCCCAGGGGCGGGCGGCCGGGGACCGGCCGGGCTGCGGGTGGTGGGGCGCGATCTCGGGCTCGCCCTCGGCCTTCGCGGCGAGGAGCTCGGCACGGACCTCGTCGAGGTCGACGCCCTCGTCGAGGAAGCGTCCGGCCATCCGCGGCTCGCCTGCGAGGCGGCAGAGATCGATCACGGCGCGGGCATGCGCGATCGCCTCGGCCCGGATCGCCGCGGGGTCGAGAGCGGTGTCCGCCGCGACGCCGTGCGGATCGTCCGACTCGGGATCCGGCGCCGGATCGGGAACCGGCGCGACATCGTCGGCGACCTCGACGACGTCGGATCCCGTCGCGACGTCCTCCGGTTCGCCGGCCTCGACCGCGTCGACCAGCGCGGGCGGCGCGTTGCGGAACCGCGCGACGTCGAAGCGCGCGGCGATGCGCACGGGCTCCGCGAGGCGCGTCGCCAGGCCCGCCTCGATCGCCTCGGCGGCGCCGAACCAGGTCTCCGCGGCCATCAGCGCCGCGATCTCGTCCTCGGTCCGGCCGGACCTTGCCGCGTAGCCGCGCGTCATGCCGGCCGCGATCTTGTCCAGCGTCCCGGCCATCTCGCGCATGTCCGCCGCCGTGCCCATGACGAGGCCCGACGGGTCGTGGATCATCAGGAAGGCGTTCTCGGGCATGACGATGTCGTCGCCCGCCATCGCGACGTAGCTCGCCGCCGAGGCGGCGATGCCGTCGATCCAGACGGTGACCGCGCCGGCATGGCGGCTCAGCGCGTTGTGGATGGCGACGGCGTCGAAGACCGACCCGCCCGGGCTGTTGAGGCGCAGATCGACGGCCGCATCGCCGGGCAGCGCGCCGAGCTCGGCGAGGAACCCCTTGGCCGAGACGCCGTAGGCCCCGATCTCGTCGTAGATCAGCACCTCCGCGCCGCCGTCGCGGGCGCGGATCGTGTACCAGCTCTTCATGCCGTCACTCCTGCGTGTCGTCGCCGTCCGCGCCGTCGCCCGGATCGGGCCGCGCGGCGGGGGTCGCCCGCGCGCCCTGCGTCTCGCCCGGGCTCGTGCGGTAGCGCAGGCCGAGCTTCGCGGCGCGCCCGGCGTCGGCGGCATTCTCGCGGTCGATCTCCTCGACGTCGTAGCCGGTGGCCTCGACCACCTTGCGCCGCGAGACGATGCCGGCCTCCATCGCCAGCACCTGCGCCTGGATGTCCTTCAGCGGATCGACCCAGTCCCAGCGCGGCGGGATCCACTGCACCGGCCGCGCCTCGACCGGGTCGACGCCGAGCGCGCCCGAGAGCGCCGCCGCCTCCAGCCAGCGCCGCCAGGCGGCCCGGCAGAGCAGGGGCACGATCACGCCGTGCTGCAGCTGGCCGACGCGCCGGCGGAACTCGACCAGCTCCGCCCGGAGGCTGGAGTAGTTCGCCTGCCGCACGTCGCCGGTGACCAGGTGGTAGGGCAGCCCCAGCGAGGCCGAGACCGCCAGCAGCGTCCGGTACTGGAACGCCTCGTAGCCGCCGCCGACGTCGGCGGGGGCCGAGAACTTCACGTCCTCGCCGGGCAGCAGCACCTGCAGGGTGCCGGGCTCGAGGCTGGCGACGGCCGAGCCGTCGGGCTCCGCCTCGCCCTCGCCCATCATCGGCTCCTCTGGCGCCGACCTGGTGACGAACCCCGCGAACATCGCCGCGGTCTTCTTCCGGTCGAGCTCGGCGTCGTCGTACTGGTCGAGCAGGAACAGCCGCGCCATCGCCGGCGCGACGTGCGGCAGGCCCCGGACCTGGCCCGCGTCGAGGGGGCGGTAGACGTGCAGCACGTCCGCGGCCGGCACGCGCACCGTCTCCGGGATCGCCG
>JAWLFJ010000014.1:0-50045 GCA_041685625.1 Paracoccaceae bacterium
GGCGGCGCTGGCGGCGCTGGCCGAGGCCCTCGGGCAGGCGCGGCGCCGGTGGCGCGCGTGACGCGGATTGCGGACGTCCGGAGAGAGGAAAGGCGAGCAATGACGAAGGGCATGGACCTCGAGACGAAGTCGGCGGTGGACGGATTCCTCAAGGAGTTCGGCGCCTTCCAGGAGGAGATGAAGTCGCGCTTCGAGGCGCAGGAGCGTCGCCTCGAGGCGGTCGACCGCAAGGCCGCGGGGGCCGGCCGGCCGGCGCTGAGCCGGGCGGCGGAGCTGGAGCAGCCGCACCGCAAGGCGCTGGCGGCGTATCTGCGCTCCGGCGACGACGACGGGCTGCGCGGCCTTTCGGTGGAGCGCAAGGGCTTCTCGACGGCGGTGCACGGCGAGGGCGGCTATCTGGTCGATCCCGAGACGGCCGGGCGCATCCAGGGCGTGCTGACCGGGGCGGGCTCGCTCCGCGCCGTCGCCTCGGTGGTGCGGGTGGAGGCGAACGCCTTCGACGTGCTGGTCGATCACGGCGAGTTCGGGCACGGCTGGTCGACGGAGACCGGGACCGTGGCGGAGACGGCGCAGCAGCCGCAGATCGAGCGCGTCTCGATCCCGCTGCACGAGCTCTCGGCGCTGCCGAAGGCCTCGCAGCGGCTGCTGGACGACAGCGCCTTCGACATCGAGGGCTGGCTCGCGGAGCGCATCGCCGACAAGTTCGCGCGGGCCGAGGGAGCGGCCTTCATCACCGGCACCGGGACGGATCAGCCGACGGGCTTCCTGACCTATCCGATGGTCGGCGCCGGCTCGGAGGTCTGGGGGCAGATCGGCTATGTCGCCACGGGGGTCGCGGGCGAGTTCTCGGCCGCCAATCCGGCCGACGCGATCGTCGATCTCGTCTACGCGCTCGGCGCGCGCTACCGGGCCAAGGCGAGCTTCGTGATGAACTCCAAGACCGCCGGCGCCGTGCGCAAGATGAAGGACGCGGACGGGCGGTTCCTGTGGTCCGACGGCCTCGCCCAAGGCGAGCCGGCGCGGCTGATGGGCTACGCGGTGACGATCGCCGAGGACATGCCGGACATCGCGGACGGCGCGGCGGCGATCGCCTTCGGCGACTTCGGCGCGGGCTACACCATCGCCGAGCGGCCGGACCTCCGGGTGCTGCGCGATCCGTTCTCGGCCAAGCCGCACGTCCTGTTCTACGCCACCAAGCGCGTCGGCGGCGACGTGACGGACTTCGCGGCGATCAAGGTGCTGCGCTTCTCGGTCAGCTGAGCGGGCTCCGCGGCCCGGACCTCCTGCCCCGGGTCGCGGCGGGCCGGCCCCCCTGCGTAACGCGGGGCCGGCCCCCGGCGCCCCCGCGCGGCGTGCCTGCGCGCCGCTTTCCCCTCCGGGCGACGGCGCCGTCGCGGGGGCGCCTTCCTGTCATCCTTTATGGAGCCCGGCGCGGCGAGGTGAACATGGACGTGTATCGGACGAAGCGGGCGGAGGAGGCCGCGGGCTTCCCGCTCGACTGGGCGCTGGAGCCTTCGGAGACGCTGGCCGAGGACCTAGGCTGGCTGATCGTGCCGCAGGAGCTGGACGGCGCGGCGCTGACGCTGCGCGCGGGCGTGCTGGAGGCGGCGCGGTCCGTGGCGGTGCTGGCCGGCGGGCGGGCCGGGCATCTCTACCACGTCTCGCAGCGGGTGCGCACGAGCCTCGGGCGCGTGCTGTCGGGCGCGATGCTGCTGCGCGTGGTCGAGGGGTGACGGGCATGCTGCGGGAGATCGAGACGCCGGGATCGGCGGTCGCGCTGGCGGAATTCGCGGCGCATCTGCGGCTGCCGGAGGGCTTCGGCGGCGAGGCGCCGGCGACCTTGGAGACCTATGCCCGGGCCGCGACGGCGGCGGTGGAGGCGATGACGGGGCTGGCGCTGATCTCGCGCCGGGTGCTGTGGACCGTCACGCGGTGGGGCAACGGGCGTTGCCAGCGCGTGCCGGTCGCGCCGGTGGAGCGGGTGAACGCCGTGACGCGTGTGTTCGCGGACGGGAGCTGGGAGGCGGTGGATCTCCCGGCGGTCTGGCTGCGGCCGGACGATCTGCGGCCGATGCTCTCGGGCGCGCGGGGCGGGTCGCTGCCCGCCGTGCCGACGGGCGGGCGCGTCGAGGTGGAGCTGGTCGCGGGGTTCGGCGCGACGCCGGAGGCGGTGCCGGCGGAGCTCCGCCAGGCCGTTATGCTGCTCGGCGCGCATTATCACGAGCAGCGGCACGTCACGGCCGACCCGGAGCGGGCGGCGCCTTACGGCGTCGCGGCGCTGGTGGCGCGCTGGCGCGAGGTGCGGCTGTGACGCGGGCGTTCCGGCCCTGGGGCGCGGCGGCCGTGCTGAACCGTCCGCTGACGCTCGAGGAGGAGGTCCGGGCGCCGGACGGCGCCGGGGGCTGGTCGCGGGAATGGCGGGCGCTGGGGACGCTCTGGGCGAGCGTCACGGCGCGTTCGGCGCGCGAGGTCGATGCGGGGGAGGGCGGGCGCTCGCGCGTCTCGCACCGGATCCTGGTGCGGGCTGCGCCGGCGGGCTCGGCGGCGCGGCCGCGGGCCGATCAGCGGTTCCGCGAGGGGGCCCGCGCCTTCCTGATCCGCGGAGTGGGCGAGGCCGATCCGCGCGGGCGGTTCCTGATCTGCTGGGCGGAGGAGGAGGCGGCATGAGCGTTTCGGCGTCGTTGGCGCTGCAGGAGGCGGTCTGGGCGGCGCTGACCGGCTCGACCGAGCTTGCGGCGCTGGTCGGGGGGCGGGTGTTCGACGCGCCGCCCCATGCGGATGCGCCGGACGCGACCGCGGGGCCCTTCGTGGTGCTCGGCGAGGAGCGGGTCGAGCCCTGGGGGGCGCAGGGGCTTTCCGGCGCGGTGCACGAGCTCGACGTGGCGGTGCAGGGCTCGGAGGCCGGGTTCGCCGGGGCCAAGCGGATCGCGGCGGCGGTGGCGGCGGCGATGGAGACGCTGCCGGCGCTCGCCGTCGGCCGGGTGGCGACGGCGGCGTTCGCCGGGGCGCGGGCGCGGCGGACGCGGGACGGCGGGCGGCGGATCGAGCTGAGGTTTCGCTACAGGATCGAGCTTTAGAATTATGCTTTGAAGAGAGTTTCTTCTGGGTATTCAGGTTCGATGTGAAGGGCGCGCGGCTGCGCGTTGAAAGGGTGACGGGATGGCGGTTCAGAAGGGCAGGGACCTGCTGCTGAAGGTGGATGCCGGCGCAGGTTTCGAGACGGTGGCGGGATTGCGCGCCACGCGGCTGAGCTTCAACGCGGAGACGGTGGATGTGAGCCATGTCGGCTCGGCCGGGCGCTGGCGGGAGCTGCTGGGCGGGGCGGGGCTGCGCTCGGCCTCGGTCTCGGGTTCGGGCGTGTTTCTCGACGCGGGGACGGATGCGCGGATGCGCGAGGCGTTCTTCGCGGGCGAGACGCCGGCGTTCCAGGTGATCGTGCCGGATTTCGGCGCCGTGGAGGGGCCGTTCCAGATCACGGCGCTGGAGTATTCCGGGCGGCATGACGGCGAGGCGGTGTACGAGGTCGCGCTCGCCTCGGCCGGGGCGCTGAACTTCCAGGCGGCCGTCTGATGGTGGCGAACGTGGCCCGGGGGGAGGCCGACATCGTCGTCGGCGGGAGGCGGCGGCGGATGCGGCTGACCCTCGGGGCGCTCGCGGAGCTCGAGGCCGGGCTCGGCGAGGGCGGGCTGCCGGCGCTGGTGGAGCGCTTCGAGGCGGGGCGCTTCACGGCGCGCGACCTGATCGCGCTGATCGGGGCGGGTCTGCGCGGGGCCGGCGAGACGGTCAGCGACGCGGAGGTCGGGGCGATGGAGATCGAGGGCGGGGCGGGCGGCGCGGCGCGGGCGGCGGCGCGGCTGCTGCTCGCGGCCTTCGCGCCCTTGGACTGACGGCGATGGACTGGGCGGGGCTGATGCGCGTCGGGCTCGGGGTGCTGCGGCTGCCGCCCGAGGCGTTCTGGGCGATGACGCCGCGGGAGTTCGCGGCGGCGGCGACGGCGCTGGCCGAGGCCGTGCCGGCGCCGATGTCGCGCGGCGACCTCGAGGCGCTGAGGGCGCGGTATCCGGATGCGGGAGGCTGAGATGGGCGTGTTCGCGGAGGCGGGCGAGGAGGGGCTGCGGCCGATCCCGTCCGAGAGCGGCGAGATGGCGGCGGCCATGGCCGAGGAGCTGCGCCGGCTGCGCGGCGAGATGAAGGCGACGGAGCGCGAGGCGCAGGCGCTGGCGGGGTCGATCTCCGGCGCGCTGCGATCGGCCTTCGACCGGATGGTGACGGGCGGGGCGCGGGCCTCGGACGTGCTGAAGGGTCTGGGGCGGGACCTCGCCGGCCGGACCTTGGACGCGGCGGTGCGGCCGGTGCATGGCGCGCTGACCGAGGGTCTGGGCGGGGTGCTGGGGGGCCTGATCGGCGGCGTGGCGGGGAACGTGACGGCGTTCGCCGAGGGCGGCGTGCTCTCCGGCGGCCGGGTCCGGGCCTTCGCCGGGGGCGGCGTGGTGGACGGGCCGACGCTGTTCGGGATGCGGGGCGGGACGGGGCTGATGGGCGAGGCGGGGCCGGAGGCGATCCTGCCGCTCCGCCGCGGCGCGGACGGACGGCTGGGGGTGGCGGCGGGGAGCGGCGGCGGCGGCGCGTCCCGCGTGACGGTGAACATCGCGACGCCGGACGCGGCCAGCTTCGCCAGGTCGCGCAGCCAGGTGGCGGCGCAGGTGGCGCGGGCGGTGCGGCGCGGATCGAGGCACGGGTGAGGGCATGGCGTTTCACGAGACGAGGTTTCCGGACCGGCTGTCGGCGGGTTCGACCGGCGGTCCGGAGCGGCGCACGGAGATCGTGACGCTCGCGAGCGGGCACGAGCAGCGCAACACGCCCTGGGAGGCGTCGCGGCGGCGCTACGATGCCGGGTGGGGGCTGACCTCGCTCGACGATCTGGCGGAGGTGATGGCGTTCTTCGAGGCTCGGCGCGGGGCGCTGCACGGCTTTCGCTGGAAGGACTGGCTCGACTGGAAGTCCTGCGCGCCCTCGGCGGCGCCGTCGCCGACGGACCAGGTGATCGGGGTCGGAGACGGGACGACGACGGTGTTCCGGCTGGCGAAGCTTTACGACTACGGCCCGAACCCCTGGACGCGCGTGATCGCGAAGCCGGTGAAGGGGACGGTGCGGGTCGCCGTGGACGGGGCGGAGCAGGCGAGGGACGCCGCGTTCTCCGTCGACCATGAGACGGGAGAGGTGGCCTTCGTGCTGCCGCCGTCCGCCGGGCGGATGGTGACTGCGGGCTTCGAGTTCGACGTGCCGGTGCGCTTCGACGCCGACCGGATCGAGGCGAGCCTCGCCTCGATCGACGCGGGCGAGGCGCCGTCCATTCCCGTCGTGGAGATCAGGGTCTGATGCGGGAGATCGACGAGGGACTCGCCGAGCAGCTCGCCTCGGAGACGACGACGCTCTGCCGGTGCTGGCGCGTGCGGCGCCGCGACGGGGTCGAGATGGGGTTCACCGACCATGACCGGACGGTGCGGTTCATGGGGCTGGATCACGAGCCGGGGACGGGGTTCCAGGGGTCGGAGATCGAAGCTTCCCTGGGCCTTTCGGTCGACAACGCGGAGGCGGCTGGGGCGCTGAGTTCGGACCGCATCGCGGAGGCGGACGTGGCCGCGGGGCTCTACGACGGCGCCGAGATCGAGCAGTGGCTGGTGGATTGGCGGTTCCCGTCGCGTCGGCTGAAGCTGTTCGCGGGGACCGCGGGCGAGATCCGTCGCGGCGCGGGCGGCTTCGAGATGGAGGTGCTCGGTGTCTCGGCGTCGCTGAACCGGCCGATCGGGCGGAGTTTTCAGCGGCTCTGCGACGCGGAGGTCGGGGATGCGCGCTGCGGCGTGGATCTGGACGGCGGGCCTTTCCGGCGCGACGGCGAGGTGACGCGGGTGCTGGATGCGCGGCGCTTCGAGGTCTCCGGCATGGGCGGCCGGCCGGACGGGTGGTTCTCGTTCGGGCGGCTGGAGTGGACGTCGGGCGGCAACGAGGGGCGCTCGGCCACCGTGCGGGCGCATCGGGCGGGGGCGGCGGTCGTGCTGGAGCTGTGGCATGCGCCGGAGCGGCCGGTGGCGGTCGGCGACGGGGTGCGGGTGCTCGCCGGGTGCGACAAGTCGGCGGAGACCTGCCGGTTGAAGTTTGGGAATTTCATAAACTTCCGGGGCTTTCCTCTGATGCCGGGCGAGGATTGGGCCACGGCCTGGCCGCGGGAGGACGAGGCGCATGACGGCGGCTCCCTGTTCCGCTGAGGCCGCGCGGCGGGCGCGGATCGCGGCGGCGGCGGCGGGCTGGATCGGCACGCCGTGGCGCCACGGGGCGAGTCTCAAGGGGGCGGGGGCGGACTGTCTCGGCGTCGTGCGCGGCGTCTGGCGCGAAGTGCTGGGCCGGGAGCCGGAGCGGCTGCCGCCTTATGCGCCGGACTGGGCGGAGGCGCGGCGCGAGGAGCTGTTGCTGCAAGGCATGCGGCGCTGCTTCCCCGAGGCCCCCGCAGCCGAGGTCGGCGACGTGCTGCTGCTGCGGATGCGGGGGCGCGGGCCGGCGACGCATCTGGGCGTGCTGATCGCGGGCGGAGACGCGCCGAGGATGGTGCATGCCTTCGCAGGGCGGGGCGTCGTGGCTTCGAGCGTCGGGCCGGGCTGGCTGCGGCGGGTGACGGCGGTGTTCGTATTTCCGGAGTGAGCTGATGGCGACGGTGGTTCTGGCGGCGGCGGGCGCGGCGCTCGGCGGCTCGATCGGAGGTTCTGCGCTGGGCGTCGGCGCTGCGGCGCTGGGGCAGGCGGCGGGCGCGGCGCTCGGCGGGCTGATCGACTCGCGGGTGCTGGGCGGCGGCTCGGCGCCCGTCGAGCGGGGGCGGGCGACCTCGCTGCGCCTGCAGACGGCGGAGGAAGGGGCGCCGATCCCGCGCGTCTACGGGCGGATGCGCGTGGCGGGGCAGCTGATCTGGTCGACGCGGTTCCGGGAGGACGTGGCGGCGAGCGGCGGCGGCAAGTCGGGCCCGAGGATGCGGGATTACAGCTACACGATCAGCTTCGCGGTCGGGCTTTGCGAGGGGCCGGTGCAGCGCATCGGCCGGGTCTGGGCCGACGGGCGGGAGATCGCGCTCGACGGCGTGGCGTGGCGGCTGCATCGCGGGACCGCCGATCAGGGGCCGGATCCGTTGATCGAGGCGGTGGAGGGTGCGGCGCCGGGGTTCCGGGATCTCGCTTATCTCGTGTTCGAGGACCTGCCGGTCGGGCCGTTCGGCAACCGCATCCCGCAGATCTCCGTCGAGGTGTTCCGCCAGCCGCGATCCGGCGCGGTCGGGACCGAGGGCGAGGATCTCTCGCCGCGACGGATCGTGAAGGCGGTCGCGATGTCTCCGGGTTCGGGCGAGTTCGCCTACGATACCGAACCGGTCAGGGCGGTCGAGGCCGAAGGCGTCGAGCGGGTGCTGAACGTGAACACGCCGGGCGAACGGACGGACGCGGTGGTCTCGCTCGATCAGCTCGAGGGGGAACTGCCGGCCTGCCGCGCGGTGAGCCTGGTGGTGAGCTGGTTCGGGACGGATCTGCGCGCCGACCGCTGCGCGCTGAAGCCGGGCGTGGAATTCCGCGAGACGGTGACCGTGCCGCATGTCTGGCGCGGGGGCGGGGAGACGCGGGCGACGGCGCATCTGGTCGGGCGCGACGCCGAGGGACGACCGATCTATGGCGGGACGCCGAGCGACGGGTCGGTGGTGCGCTACATCCGCGAGCTGAAGGCGCGCGGGATCCGGGTGACGTTCTATCCCTTCATCCTGATGGACCTGGCGCCGGGCAACGCGTTGACCGATCCGTGGACGGGGCAGGCGGGGCAGCCGGCCTATCCCTGGCGCGGGCGGATCACGACCTCTCTGGCGCCGGGGGTGGCCGGTTCGCCCGACGGCACGGCGGCGGCGGCGGAGGAGGCGGCGACGTTCTTCGGGACGGCGACGCCGGGCGACTTCGCGCCGGCGGGGGACACCGTGCTCTATGCCGGACCGGCGGAGTGGGGGATGCGGCGCTTCATCCTGCATTACGCGCATCTCTGCGCGCTGGCGGGGGGCGTGGACGCGTTCTGCATCGGCTCGGAGATGCGGGGGGTCACGCAGATCCGCTCGGCGCGGACGGAGTATCCGTCGGTGGAGGCGTTCCGGGCGCTGGCGCGGGACGTGCGGGTGGTGCTCGGGCCGTCGACGAAGATCGGCTATGCCGCGGACTGGTCGGAATATTTCGGGCACCAGCCACAGGACGGGACCGGCGACCGGTTGTTCCATCTCGACCCGCTCTGGGCCGATGACGCGGTCGATTTCGTGGGAATCGACTGGTACGCGCCCGTCACCGACTGGCGCGACGGGCGGGACCATCTGGACGCCGACGAGGCGGAGACGATCCACGACCTCGGCTACCTGACGCGGCGGCTGGCCGGGGGCGAGGGGTTCGACTGGTATTATGCCTCCGAGACCGATCGGGCCGCGCAGATCCGCACGCCGATCCGCGACACGGCGCATGGCGAGGACTGGATCTGGCGCTCGAAGGATCTCGAGAGCTGGTGGTCGAAACCGCATCACGAGCGGGTCGGCGGCGTGCGCTCGTCGACGCGGACGGCGTGGCGGCCGAAGTCGAAGCCGATCTGGCTGACGGAGATCGGCTGCGGGGCGGTGGACAAGGGGACGAACCAGCCGAACGTGTTCGTGGACCCGAAGTCCTCGGAGAACGCGCTGCCGCATTTCTCGGACGGCTCGCGCGACGACCTGATCCAGCGCCGGCTGCTGCAGGCGGCGACGCGGCGCTGGTCCGCGGCGTCGCGCAACCCGGTCTCGCCCCGCTATGGCGGGCCGATGCTGGACCTCGACAACTGCTACGTCTGGACGTGGGACGCGCGGCCTTGGCCGGCCTTTCCGAGCCGCGAGACGGTGTGGTCGGACGGCGACAACTACAGACTCGGCCATTGGATCAACGGGCGGGTCGCGTCGGCGGATCTGGATGCGCTGGTGGCGGATATCTGCCGCGAGGCTGGTGTGAAGGACGTGGACGTGTCGCGCCTCGCCGGCCTGGTGGAGGGCTTCGTGCAGCCCGGCGCCCAAGCGCCGCGGGCGGCGCTGGAGGCGCTGATGCTCGCCTACGGGTTCGACGCGGTGGAATCGGCAGGCGTGGTGCGCTTCGTCTCCCGCGGGTTGCAGCGGGCGGTCGGACTGGAGGAGGCGGAACTGGTCGCTGGCGGCGCCGACGGGCGCGACCTGGAACGACGGCGCGAAGAGGAAGGCGCGGCGCCCGCGCGGGTGCGGGTCGGTTTTCTCCGATCGGACGGCGACTATCGGACCGGCTCGGCCGAGGCGATGAACCCGGAGAGCGGAGCCGAAGGCGTGCAGGGTTCCGATCTGCCGATCGCCATGACGCGGGCGAGGGCGGCGGGCGTGGCGGAACGCTGGGCGCGGGAGAGCGAGACCGCCCGCGAGACGGCGCGTTTCGCCCTCGGTCCGGCGCGGGCGGCGCTCGAGCCCGGCGACGTGGTGCGCTTCGGGGCCTCGGGGGCGACGGAATACCGGATCGATCGGATCGCGCAAGGATCGGCCCGGACCGTGGAGGCGACGCGGATCGAGCCCGCCAGCTACGCACGCGGCGAGCGGCCATTTCCGCCGGAGCCGCGCGCGCCGGCGGCGGGGACTGCGCCGCCGATCCGGCCGGGATATCGCCTGCTCGATCTGCCTTGGTCGCTGGCGCTGCCGGAAGAACGGAAGGGCTTCGCGGCGGTCTGGGCGGATCCGTGGCCGGGCTCGATGGCGCTCTATGCTTCGGACCGGGGCCGGGGCGAGGGGTTCGAACCGATCGGGCTCGCGCGAAAGCCGACGACGGCGGGGGTGCTGGCCGCGCCGCTGCCGGCCGGTGCGCCATGGCGGATTCAGCACGGCCCCGGGCTTCGGGTCCGCCTTTTCTCTGGCGGCTTCGCATCCGTCGACGAGAGGGCGTTCCTCAATGGCGCCAACACGCTCGCGCTTGCCGCGCCCGGCGGCCTCTGGGAGTTGCTGCAGTTCCGCGAGGCCGAGTTGGTGGGGCCGGACGAGTGGCGTCTCTCGGGTCTGCTTCGCGGCGTCGGCGGCACGGAGACGTCGATCGGCGATCCGACGCCGGAGGGCTCCGTCGTCGTCGCGTTGAGCCGCCGGCTGACGCCGATCGAGATCGGCGAGGCGCTGACCGGTATCGAAAGGACCTACCGCATCGGCCCAGCCTCGGTCGATCTTGGTGATCCGGCTTACGCAGAGGCGCAGTGGATCTATGGAGGGGCGGCCTTGACGCCTCATGCGCCGGTGCGGGTGACGATCCGGGCCGAAGGCGACGCGCTGCGGGTGAGCTGGATCCGACGCGGACGACGCGACGCGGACGTCTGGATCGAGACCGAGACGCCGCTTTTCGAGGCGGAGGAGCGCTATCGCCTGCGGATCAGGGACGGCTCGGGCGCGGTCGTTCGGACGGCGACAGCCGACGGGCCAACGTTCTTCTACGGGGCGACGGCGCGTGAGGTCGACGGAACCACATCGGGGCCTCTCACGATCGAAGTGGCGCAGATATCCGCGGCCACCGGTCCGGGGCATTACGGAAAGGCGAGCTACGATGGCTGAAACGGCGAACCTTCTGCTTCCCTTCCTGGCGGCGGGCCAGGCGCAGAAGCACCTCACCGTCAACGACGCGTTCGAACGGTTGGACGTGCTGCTGATGCTTTCGGCGAAGAGCCGGACGTCGGCCACGCCGCCGGCGGCGCCGGATGAGGGCGACCGTTACCTTGTGCCGGCCGGCGCCGCCGGCGCCTGGACCGGCGAGGACGGGCGCGTGGCGGCCTTCCTGAACGGCGGGTGGCGCTTCTTCGCGCCGCGGCCCGGCTGGCGGTGCTTCGTCGAGGACGAAGGCGGCGACGCCGTCTTCGGTTCAGGCGTTTGGACCGGGGTCGCGGCGCAGGCCACGGCGACGGGAGCGATCCGGACGATCGAGTTCGAGCACGTTATCGCGTCGGGGGGGGCGCAGGCGTCCGCCGGGCTGATCCCGGCGGGATCGGTGGTCTTCGGCGTGACGCTGCGGGTGCTGGAGACCGTGACCGGGGTGACCGGATGGTCGCTCGGCGTCGCCGAGGCGCCGGAGCGTCACGGGAAGGGCCTGCCGGTCGCTCTCGGGGCGGTGCAGGCCGCGGCGACCGGCGCGCCGTTGGCGCACCCCTCCGCGATCCCCTTGTTGCTGACGCCCGAGGGCGGGAGCTTCTCGGGCGGCCGGGTGCGCCTCGCCATCCATCATCTGGAGTTGCCCGCACCCTCGGCCTGACCTCGTTCAGCGGGCGCAATCGACGCAGAGGGGCGCGGCGGGATCGATCTCCAGCCGCGCGTCCGAGATCGCCTCTCCGCATTTGCGGCACCAGCCGAACTCTCCTTCCTCGATCAGCGCGAGAGCGGTTGCGATCCGCGCGAGCTCGCGCTGCCGCCGCCGGCGCGTCTCCTGCGCCATGGCCTGCACCTGCAGGGCGTCCATGCGCGAGAGGCGTCCGACGCTCTGCTGGTCCAACTCCACCGTGCGCCGGTCGGTGTCGTTCTGGGCGCCCAGCGCTTCGATCTCGGCCTTCATGGCCAGCAGACGCTGGCGCAACGCTTCGCGTCTCTCGAGGTCCATCGACCTTCTCCCTATTGATTTCCGGGCTATGAGGACGAAATCTGAGCGACCACGGCGCGGAGGTGCGCGCCATTCAGGGAGAATAGGCCATGTCGCTTCCGTCCGAAATGGAGGCGCCGGCGCGGCTTGATCCGGTATGGTCCCGGGTGCGCGACGAGGCCCGCGCCATGGCCGAGCGCGAGCCTCTGATGGCGGCGATGGTGCACGCGACGGTGCTTAGGCACGAAAGTCTCGAGGACGCACTCGCCTGCCGGATCGCACAGAAGCTCGCCTCGCCGGACCTGTCGGCGCTGGCTATGCAGGACGTAGCTCGCGATGCGATGTCCGGAGACAAGGGCGTCGGCGCCGCCGCGCGTGCGGACCTCGTGGCGGTCTACGAACGCGATCCCGCCTGCCATGGCTATCTTCAGCCGATTCTCTTCTTCAAGGGCTTTCTGGCGGTGCAGGCCTATCGCGTCGCGCACCGGCTGTGGAGGACGGACCGCCGGGATCTCGCCTATGTGTTCCAGATGCGCGCGTCGGAGATGTTCTCCATCGACATTCATCCCAATGCCCGCGTAGGGCGCGGGATCATGATCGATCATGCCCATGCCATTGTGATCGGCGAGACGGCGACGTTGGGCGACAACTGCTCGTTGCTTCATTCGGTCACCCTCGGCGGCACGGGCAAGGAGCACGGCGACCGTCATCCGAAAGTCGGCAACGGGGTGCTGATCGGGGCCGGCGCGAAGATCCTCGGCAACATCAAGGTCGGATCCTGCAGCCGCATCGCGGCCGGTTCCGTAGTCTTGCAGGACGTCCCGTCCTGCAAGACCGTCGCCGGCGTGCCGGCCAAGGTGGTGGGTGACGCCGGCTGCGATCAGCCCTCGCTCAGCATGGACCAGCGGGTCTGAGGGGCTGCGCCCCTCAAGCCAGCATCGCCATGGGCTCCTCGAGCGCGGTCTTCACCGCCTCGAGGAAGCGCGCGCCGAGAGCGCCGTCGATCACGCGGTGATCGACCGAGAGCGTCACCGACATCATCGTCGCGACCTCGATCTCTCCCGACGGGCTCGCGATCGGCTTCTTAACCCCCGCGCCGACCGCCAGGATCGAGCCGTGCGGCGGATTGATCACCGCATCGAAGTTCTCGATCCCGTACATGCCGAGGTTCGAGACCGCGAAGCTTCCGCCCTGATACTCATGCGGCGCCAACTTCCGGTCGCGCGCCCTTGCCGCCAGGTCCTTCATCTCTTCGGACAACGTGGAGAGCGTCTTCCGATCCGCCTCGCGGAGAACCGGCGTGAACAACCCGCCGTCGATGGCGACCGCCACCGCCACGTCGGAGCGCTCGAACTTCAGGATCCGGTCCCCGGCCCAAGCCGCATTGCAGTCCGGCACCTGCTGCAACGCCAGCGCCGAGGCCTTCACGATGAAGTCGTTGACCGAGAGCTTCACGCCCCGCGGCTCCAACGCCTTGTTGAGGTCGGCGCGGAAGGCGAGCAGGGCGTCGAGCCGGATCTCCCGCCGAAGGTAGAAGTGCGGAATGGTCGCCTTCGCCTCGGAGAGGCGGGCGGCGATGGTCCGGCGCATGCCGTCGAGCGTCACCTCCTCGTAGGCGACACCCACGTAGATCCGCTTCACCGTCTCGGCGTCCGGCCCCTCCGGCACGCTTTTGGCGCGCGGCGCCGGCGCGGCCTTCTCGACGGCGGCCGGCGCCGCCTCTTCCGCGCGCTTCGGAGCCGTCTCCGCCTGCTCGACGTCCGCCTTCACGATGCGACCGTGCGGCCCTGACCCCTTGAGTGCCCGAAGATCGACGCCCTTCTCCTTGGCGATCCGACGCGCGAGCGGCGAGGCGAAGATCCGCTCCCCCTCGGCATCTCGCGGCGCGGCGGGGGCGGGCGTCGCCGCCGCGGCCGCCTCCGGCGCGGACGTCGCCGCAGCCTTCGCCTCGGCGTCATCAGTCACGTCTTCCTCAGGAGGCTTCGAAGTTCCTTCGTCTTTCGACGGCTCGGACTTCGGTTCGCCTTCGGACGCCTCTCCGCCTGCCAGCGCTTCGGCGGCCGAGGCGTCCTCTCCCTCCTCGAGCAGGACGGCGATGGGTTCGTTGACCTTCACGCCCTCCGTCCCTTCGGGAACGAGGATCTTTCCCAGCACGCCTTCCTCGACGGCCTCGAACTCCATCGTGGCCTTGTCGGTCTCGATCTCGGCGATGATGTCGCCGGAGGCGACGCTGTCCCCCTCCGACTTCACCCATTTCGCGAGAGTGCCCTCCTCCATCGTCGGGGAGAGCGCGGGCATCAGGATCCGGATCGCCATCGCGCCCTCCTCAACGGTAGCAGACGGCGCGGACGGCTTCGATCACCTCCGCCGTCGTGACCAGAGCCAGCTTCTCGAGATTCGCCGCATACGGCATCGGCACGTCCTTGCCGGTGCAGTTGATCACCGGCGCGTCGAGCCAGTCGAACGCTTCCTGCATCAGCACCGCAGAGATGTGGTTGCCGATGGAGCAGACCGGCCAACCCTCCTCGACCGTCACGCAGCGATTTGTCTTGCGGACCGAGCGGACCACCGTGTCGGTGTCCATCGGCCGCAGCGAGCGCAGGTCGACGACCTCGGCCTCGATGCCGTCCTCGGCGAGCTTCCCGGCGGCTTCCATCGCGTAGGTCATGCCGATGCCGAAGCTGACGATGGTCACGTCGGAGCCCGATCGGTGGATCCGCGCCTTGCCGATCGGCACCGTCAGGTCGTCCACCTCCGGCACCTCGAAGGCGCGGCCGTAGATGATCTCGTTCTCCAGCACCAGCACCGGGTTCGGATCACGGATCGCGCTCTTCATCAGCCCCTTGGCGTCGGCCGCCGAATAGGGCTGCACCACCTTCAGGCCGGGGACGTGCGCGTACCAGGCCGCGTAATCCTGGCTGTGCTGCGCGCCCACGCGCGCGGCTGCGCCGTTCGGGCCGCGGAACACGATCGGGCAGCCCATCTGACCTCCGGACATGTAGAGCGTCTTGGCCGCCGAGTTGATGATCTGGTCGATCGCCTGCATCGCGAAGTTGAAGGTCATGAACTCCACGATCGGCCGAAGCCCCGCGAAGGCCGCGCCGACGCCGAGGCCGGCGAAGCCGTGCTCGGTGATCGGCGTGTCGATCACCCGCTTCGGCCCGAACTCGTCGAGCAGCCCCTGGCTGATCTTGTAGGCGCCTTCGTACTCCGCGACCTCCTCGCCCATCAGGAACACGTCGTCGTCGCGGCGCATCTCCTCGGCCATGGCGTCGCGGATCGCCTCGCGCACCGTCTGCTTGCGCATCGTCGCGTCGGCGGGCCAGTCCGGCTCCGGCGCGCCCTCCTCATCGGCGAAAGCCTTGGCCGAGGCCGCGGGCTTCGGCGGCGCCGCGGGCTTCGTCGGCGGCTCCGACGTCTCGGACTTCGCCGCCGAGCGGTCCTCGCCGTCGCCGTTCCCGCCGGAGCCGCCGTTCGACGACGCGGCCTCCTCGGCGGCGGAGGCGTCCTCGCCCTCCTCCAGCAGCACCGCGATCGGCGTGTTCACCTTCACGCCCTCGGTGCCCTCGGCGACCAGGATCTTCCCGACGGTCCCCTCGTCGACCGCCTCGAACTCCATCGTCGCCTTGTCGGTCTCGATCTCCGCGATGACGTCGCCGGAGGAGACCTTGTCCCCCTCCGAGACGTTCCATTTCGCCAGCGTCCCCTCCTCCATCGTCGGGGAGAGCGCCGGCATCAGCACCTGAATCGTCATTCCCGTCCCCCCTCAGGCGTAGACGTCGGTCCAGAGCTCGGACTCGTCCGGCTCCGGGCTCTCCTGGGCGAAGTCCGCGGCGGCGTTCACGCGCTCGCGCACCTTCTTGTCGATCTCCTTCAGCTCCGCCTCCTCGGCGTGGCCGCCGGATTCCAGCAGCTCGCGGACGTGCTCGATCGGGTCGCGCGTCTCGCGCATCTTCTGCACCTCCTCGCGCGTGCGGTACTTCGCCGGATCCGACATCGAATGCCCGCGATAACGGTACGTGTTCATCTCGAGGATGTACGGCCCCTCGCCGGCGCGGCAGTGCTCCGTCGCCTTCTCCGCCGCGGCCTTGGCGGCGAGCACGTCCATGCCGTCCACCGCCTCCCCGGGGATCTGGAAGGCCTCGCCCCGGGTGTAGAGCGCGGGGGTCGAGCTGCCGCGCTTCATCGAGGTGCCCATGGCGTACTGGTTGTTCTCGATCACGAAGACCACCGGCAGCTTCCAGAGGCTGGCCATGTTGAAGGTCTCGTAGACCTGTCCCTGGTTCGCCGCGCCGTCGCCGAAATAGGTGAAGGCGACGCTGTCGTTCTCCCGGTAGCGGTTGGCGAAGGCGAGGCCCGCGCCGAGCGGCACGTTCGCGCCGACGATGCCGTGACCCCCGTAGAAGTCCTTCTCCTTGGAGAACATGTGCATCGAGCCGCCCTTGCCGCGGGAATAGCCCCCCTCGCGGCCGGTCAGCTCGGCCATCACGCCCTTCGGGTCCATGCCGCAGGCGAGCATGTGGCCGTGGTCGCGATAGGTGGTGATGCGCTGGTCGCCGTCCCGCGCCGCCGCCTCGACGCCGACGACGACCGCCTCCTGGCCGATGTAGAGATGGCAGAATCCGCCGATCAGCCCCATGCCGTAAAGCTGCCCGGCCTTCTCCTCGAAGCGCCGGATCAGAAGCATGTCGCGATAGAATTGCAGAAGCTCGTCCTTGGAAGCGTTCGGCTTCTTCGTGCTGCGCCGCGTGGCGGCCATGACGCACCTCCCCTGTCGGTTCCGGGCGGCCGCGCGCGCCGCGCCCACGTCCAAGTCCTACGCCGTCGCGCCCCTCGGCGCGAGCCCCTGCGGCGGCCCCGCGGGGCCTCGAGCGGCTCAGCGGATCACGACCTCGTCGTCGCGGATGAAGCCCAGCACCGCGCGCGCCCGCTCGTCCAGCAGGTCGAGGTCCAGTCGCCGATCCGAGAGGCCGAGGGTCAGCGTCTCCATCCGCGCCCGCTCCGCCTTCAGGGCGTCGAGCCGGCGCGAAAGCTCGGCCTCCTCGCGCGTCAGCCGGACCTGTTCGACCAGACCGCGGTCGCCCTGCAGCGCCGCGTAGGCGAAGTAGCAGGTCGCCCCGACGACGAAGAGCGAGAACGCTCCGCCGAACAGCGTGCGGCCCGGGCCCTGGGTCTCGATCATGCTCGATGCGCCTCATGCTTTTCGGGGACGATGGCCGAAAAACGCCCGGACTTGAAGCGTTTTCTCCGCTTCCGCGCACGTCAGCCGTCGAGGAGCGTCGCGACCAGGTCCTCGCGCAGATAGACCAGATCGCAGGCGAAGCTTCGCCCGGTCACGATGATGCCGGTCGCGTCGCGCGCGCAGCCGGTCCGGTCGTCAGGGGGCTCCCGGTCCGCCGCCGTCGTCGTCGGAGGCGGCGCGGCCGAGCGAGGCGGCGGCGGCACGCCCACCTCCGGCGCCTCGGCCGCGAGCGCCGCGAGGCCCGCCGCGTGCAGTCGCCCGGTCGCCGCGTGCCCCCGCGCCCGCTGCCACGTCTCGAGCGCCGAACGCGTGCGCGGCCCGATCGCTCCGTCGATGGGCCCCGGGGGGAAGCCGAGCGCCCTCAGCCGCGCCTGCACCTGTCGTCGCGCCCCGGCGTCGAGCTCCAGCGCCGCCTCCCGCTCCGCCGGCCCCGGCGCCGCCGCCACCTTGGCGAGCGGCGGCTTGGCCGCGGCCGCGGCGAGATCCGCCGCCGCCGTCTTCGTCCGAGGCGCCGCCTTGCGCGGCCCCGGCGTCGCGGTCGCGGCCGGCCCTGCGCCCGTCGCCGAGGGGGCGGTCGACGTCGCCGCGACGCTCTCGACCGGCTTCCCCGGCGGGACCGGCGCCTCGGCCTCGGACGGCCCGCCGAGGCCGACCCGCCATCCATCGACGACCGCCTCGGCCGACCGCGCCTCCTGCGACGGATCTTCCGCGTCCCCGCGCGCCGGGACGCGATCGCCGCCCGTCGTCTCCGCCGCGCCGCCCGGCGGCGCGACCGCTTCCGGCGACTCGCCCGTCACGACCGCGGCGCCGCCCTCCGAAACCGGCTCCCGAGCATCCCGGTCGGTCACGACCTCCCGGCCTTGCTGGGTCCCGTCCGGTCCCGCTCCGCCGGTCTCCGCCATATCTATCGGGGGTCCGATCCCGTCCGGCCTCGCGCCTGCCGCGACCGCCCGCTCGCCCTCCGATGCGGCGTCCCGAGGGTCGGCATCAACCGCCGCGTCGCCGCCACCCGCCGGCGCCGCTTCCGCCGGTTCCCACGCGTCGTTCCGCGGCAGGGCCGCAGACGCCCCCGCGCTCCGCTCCGCAGCGGACGTCGCCGGAGCGCCATTCCCCTGCGGCAGAGCCGCCATCTCCGCGTGATCCGATCCCGGCTGCTCGGGGAGCAGCAGCGCCGAGATCGCCGCCGCGGCCAGCAGCGTCGCCGCGACCGCCGTCGCGCCTCGCAGCAGACGCCCGATCGCAGACGAGCGTCGCCGCGCCGGCGCGCGCCTCGGCGCCGAAGCGGCCCGTGGGACCTCCGGGCGCGCCGCCGCGACACCGCGGTCGTCCCGTGCGGACGACGCCGGGGGCCGCGGCGGCTGCGTCAGGCCCGGCCGAGCGTCCGTCTCCGTCTCCGGACGCGCCGACGCCGCCGGAGACGACGGCGCCCGGCGCCCCGGCGCGGGACCGCCGGCCGCCAGAACCTCTTCGCGGCGCGCCGCGGCGGCGGCCAGCCGGCGCCGGAGTTCGGTCTTGGGCAGGCCGGGGCCGGCCGACGCCGCCGGATCCTCCTCCTCGGTCATGGGAGGCAGCGTGACATGCAGCGCCCGACCCGCGGATGAACCGGAAGCTCAGCGGCGCAGCACGCTCCGCCCGGCATAGACCGCGGCGTCGCCCAGCTCCTCCTCGATCCGCATCAGCTGGTTGTACTTCGCGGTCCGGTCCGAGCGCGCCAGCGAGCCGGTCTTGATCTGCCCGCAGTTCAGCGCGACCGCGAGATCGGCGATGGTGGTGTCCTCGGTCTCGCCCGAGCGGTGGCTCATGATCGAGGCGAAGCCGGCCCGGTGCGCCGTCTCCACCGCCTCCAGGGTCTCCGTCAGCGTCCCGACCTGGTTCACCTTGACGAGGATGGCGTTGCCGCAGCCGTCCTCGATCCCGCGCCGCAGCCGCGCGGTGTCGGTGACGAAGAGATCGTCGCCCACCAGCCGGCACCGGTCCCCGATGCGCTCGGTCAGCATCCGCCAGCCCTGCCAGTCGTCCTCGGCCATGCCGTCCTCGATCGAGACGATCGGATAGCTTTCCACCAGTCCGGCGAGCCAGTCCGCCATCGCTTCGGAGGAGAGCGCGCCGCCCTCGCCCGACAGCACGTAGCCGTCGTCCCCGAACAGCTCCGTGGAGGCGACGTCGAGCGCCAGATGCACGTTCTCGCCGGGCTTGTAGCCCGCGCTCTCGATCGACCCCATCACGAAGTCGAGCGCCTCGCGCGTCGAGCCGAGCGCCGGCGCGAAGCCCCCCTCGTCCCCGACGTTGGTGCCGTAGCCGGCGGCCTTCAGCTCCTCCTTCAGCGTATGGAAGATCTCCGCCCCCATCCGCACCGCGTCGCGCAGCGTCGCCGCGCCCGTCGGCATGATCATGAACTCCTGCACGTCGATCGGGTTGTCGGCATGCGCGCCGCCGTTGACGATGTTCATCATCGGCACCGGCAGCAGCCGCGCGCCCGCCCCGCCGACATAGCGCCAGAGCGGCAGGCCCACGCTCTCCGCCGCCGCCCGCGCGCAGGCGAGGCTCACCCCGAGGATCGCGTTGGCCCCGAGGCGCCCCTTGTTCGCCGTGCCGTCGAGCTCGATCATCGCGCGGTCGATGGCGATCTGCTCGGTGGCGTCGACCCCGGCGAGCGCCTCGAACAGCTCCCCGTTCACCGCGTCCACGGCCTTGGCGACGCCCTTGCCGCGGTAGCGCGTGCCGCCGTCGCGCAGCTCCACCGCCTCATGCGCGCCGGTGGAGGCGCCCGAGGGCACGGCCGCCCGCCCGAAGGCCCCGTCCTCGAGGCTGACCTCCACCTCGACCGTCGGGTTGCCCCGGCTGTCTAGGATCTCGCGCGCGGCGATGTCGACGATGGCGCTCATGGGCTCTCGATCTCCCTCAGGGCGCGCGGCCGCCCGCGCGCGGAAAGGGGGGCCGCGGAGACCCCCCGGAACTCAGTCCTTCCGGCGGCCGAGCGGCACGCCGTACAGCTCGAGGCGATGGCCCTTCAGCTCGTAGCCCAGCCGCTCGGCGACCTTGCGCTGCAGGGCCTCGATCTCCTCGTCGACGAACTCCACCACCTCGCCCGACTGCACGTCGATCAGGTGGTCGTGATGTTCGCGCTCGGCGTCCTCGTAGCGCGCGCGCCCGTCGCCGAAATCCATCTTCTCGAGGATCCCGACCTCCTCGAACAGCTTGACCGTCCGGTAGACCGTCGCCAGCGAGATCGCCGCGTCCTCGGCCGAGGCCCGCTTGTAGAGCTCCTCGACGTCCGGATGGTCCGTCGCCTCCGACAGCACCCGCGCCACCGTGCGCCGCTGTCCGGTCATGCGCAGGCCCGCCGACTCGCAGCGTTCGATGATGCTGTCGGGCATGGTCGGCCTCTCCCCGCTCGCCGGGCTCGGGCGCTGGATAGCCGAAGCCCCCGGCGCCGTCAAAGCCCCCGCCGGCGGCGCTCAGCCGCCCGCCTTCTCCTCGGCCTTCACCGCCTCCCAATGCGCGTCCATCTCCGCCAGCGTCGCCTCGCCCGGCGCCGCCCCCGCCGCCCTCAGCCGCCGCTCGACCTGGCGGAAGCGCCGCTCGAACTTGGCGTTGGTGCGGCGGATCGCGGCCTCGGGATCGGCGCCGAGATGCCGGCCCAGATTGGCCATCACGAAGAGGAGGTCGCCGAACTCCTCCTCCACCGCGTCGGCGCTCAGCCGCTCGCGCGCCTCCACCAGCTCGGCCGTCTCCTCGGCCAGCTTGTCGAGCACCGCGCCCGCCTCGGGCCAGTCGAAGCCGACCTTGGCCGCCTCGCGCGTCAGCTTGGCGGCGCGCGCCAGCCCCGGCATCCCCGCCGGCACGCCGTCGAGGGCGCTCTCGCGCCGCTCGCCCGTCTCGGCGCGCTCGGCGGCCTTGAGCGCCTCCCAGCTCACGCTCTCCGCGGGGACCGGCGCCGCGCCGAGGCGCTCGCCGAAGACGTGCGGATGGCGGCGCAGCATCTTGTCGGCCGAGGCGCGCGCCACGTCGTCGAAGGCGAACAGCCCGCGCTCCTCGGCGATCTCGGCGTGATAGACCACCTGCAGCAGCAGATCCCCGAGCTCGTCGCGGAGCGCCGCCCAGTCCTCGCGCTCGATCGCCTCGGCGACCTCGCAGGCCTCCTCGATGGTGTAGGGGGCGATGGAGCGGAAGTCCTGCTCGCGGTCCCACGGGCAGCCGTCGGGGGCGCGGAGGCGGCGCATGATCTCCCGCAGCCGGGGCAGGGCGGCGCTCCGGTCGTGCACCAGCCGGTCGGAGCTCTCGCGGCTCTCGGGGCGGTCGGCGGGGTCTCCGGCGTCCATGGGCGCTCTCCGGGGCAGGGTGCGGGTCGGGGCAGGGCCTAGCCCGGCGTCGCCGGCGCCGGCAAGCCTCCCCCTTCGGCCGGGCGCCGCCGCGCATCGTCCCCTCGCCGCCGGCGGCGCTTTCCGCGCCCGCCGTTTCGCGCTATCGCCGGCGCATGACCGACGCCGCACCCGACTCCCCGCCCGACCCGCAGGATCCCGCCGCCCGGCCGGTCGTGCGCCTGCGCCCCCGCTCCGGCAGGCGCTTCCTCGCCGGCGCGCCCTGGGTCTACGACGACGAGCTGGTGATGGACCGGCGCACGCGGAAGCTGCCGCCCGGAACGCCCGCCGTGCTCGAGGACGCCGACCGTCGCCCCCGCGGCGTCGTGGCCGTGAACGTCGAGAGCGGCATCGCCGCGCGCCTCCTCGACCGCGACCCGGAGGCCGAGATCGGCCCCGCCTGGCTCGAGGCCCGCCTCGCCGCCGCCCTCGCCCTACGCGAGCGGCTCTACGACACCCCCCACCACCGCCTCGTGCACGCCGAGGCGGACGGCCTTCCCGGCCTCGTCGTCGACCGCTTCGGCGACGCGCTGGTGATGCAGCCGAACGCCGCCTGGGCCGACCGGCTCTCGGAGGAGATCGCGGACGCCGCGCTCGCCGTCACCGGCGCCCGGACCGTCGTGCTCAACGCCGGCTCGCGCGCCCGCGTGCAGGAGGGGCTGGAGCCGGCCGAGCCGCGCGTGATCCGCGGCGCCCTCGACGGCCCGGTCGAGGTCCCGATGAACGGCGCGCTCTATCTCGCCGACCTGCTCGGCGGGCAGAAGACCGGCCTCTACTACGACCAGCGCCCGAACCACGCCTTCGTCGCCCGCCTCGCCCGCGGCGAGACGATGCTCGACGTCTTCGCCCATGTCGGCGGCTTCGCCCTCGCCGCGCTCGCCGCCGGGGCGAGGGAGGCGCTCGCCGTCGACGGCTCCGAACCCGCGCTCGCGCTCGCCGAGGCCTCCGCGGCGCGCATGGGGGTCGACGACCGCCTGACCCTGCGCCGCGAGGACGCCTTCGAGGCGATGCACGCCCTCGCCGAGGCCGGCCGGCGCTTCGGCGTCGTGGTCTGCGACCCGCCGGCCTTCGCCCCCTCGCGCCAGGCGGCGCAGGCGGGGCTGCGCGCCTATCGCCGCACCGCCCGCCTCGCGGCGCGGCTGGTGGCGCCGGGCGGTTTCCTCGCCCTGCACTCCTGCTCGCACGCCGCTTCGCCCGAGGCGTTCTTCGAGGCGTCCGTCGACGGCATCCGCGAATCGCGGCGCGAGGCGCAGCTGATCCGCGCCGGCGGCGCCGGCCCCGACCATCCCGTGCACACGGCGCTGCCCGAGACACGCTATCTCAAGGCCCTCGTGCTACGACTCGCATGAGCCCGCCGCGCGCCTTTCTCGACGCCTGCGTGCTCTACCCGCCGCTGGTGCGCGGCTGCCTGCTCTCGGCCGCGGCGGAGGGGCTGCTGGTCCCCCTGTGGTCGCCCCGCGTGCTGGAGGAATGGGCGCGGGCGTCGCTCCGCGACCACGGCCCCGAAGGCGAACGCGCGGCGCGCGTCGAGGCCGCGCTGATGGCCGACCGCTGGCCGCAGGCGGTGGCGGCGGACGGAGACGGAGACGTCGGGCGGCCCACGACGTGCGCACCAGAGGCCGACCCGGTCGGCACGCGGTCGGCGCCGGAGACCGATGAAAGGCCGACGAAAGGCCGACACGGGGCCGACGAAAGGCCGACGCGGGGCCGACGAAAGGCCGACGGAGGGCCGACCTTCGCGGCGCCGTCGCCCGACGCATGCGGTACGGACTCGAAGGCGGGCCCGCGCCCCGAGACCACCCTCCCCGACCCCGCCGACGTCCACGTGCTCGAGGCGGCCCTCGCCGCCGACGCCGATCTGCTCGTCACCTCGAACCTGAAGGACTTCCCCGCGCCGAAGCTGCGCGCCCTCGGCCTCGCCCCGATCTCCCCGGACGCGCTGCTCTGGGAACTGGCCGGCCGCAGCCCGGAGGCCGCATCGGCGGCCCTCGCACGGGCGCTGCGCCCCTTCCCGCATCTCGCCGGGGATCCGAAGGAGGCCGCCCGCGCCCTCAAGCGCGCCCGTCTCCCCCGTCTCGCGAAACTGGTCCGGACCGGCGCCCTCGGGCTATGAGCCCGCCGGGCTCTCGGTCCCCTCGGCGTCCCAGCGCCGGTGGCGCTCGCGGATCGCCTCGATCCGGTCCTTCAGCGGCGGATGGCTCTGCAGCCAGGCGAACCCCCCCGGAGGCGGATGCATCGTGCCCAGCTTCTCGAACATCGAGATCTGCGCCTCCGGATCCACCCCGGCCTTGCGCATCAGCGCCGCGGCGTAGGCGTCCGCCTCGAACTCGTCGCGCCGGCTGAGCCGCGCCGCGACGAGACCCGCCAGCAGATCGGCGATCCAGACCCCGACGAAGGGGATCACCCGCCCCAGCACCATCGCCAGCCCGTAGCGGATCGCGTTCTGCCCGGTCCAGTCGATCATCCGCCGCCGGGTATGGCCGAGCGCCACGTGACCCAGCTCGTGAGCCACGATCGAGCCGATCTCCGTGGGGCTCACCCGGCCCAGTCGATACTGGTCGATCACGCCGCGGGTGACGTAGATGCCGCCGTCCGGACTCGCCAGACCGTTGAACACCGGCTGGTCGTAGACCTTGGCCTTGAGATGCTCGAGCCCCACCGCGCGGCCGAGGCGTCGGATCACCGCCTCGATCTCGGGCGCGTCGAGCGGCTCCGACTTCGCCTCCAGTTCCCGCCGGGTGCGCCAGGCGGAGAACTGCCACATGACGATCGCGTAAAGGATGATCAGCAGGAGAGGGACTAGCTTGAGCATAAGCCTCACATAGGCCGTCGGACCCCCGCCGTCACCCTCCCCGCGACGTCAGCGCGACAGCTCCCTCATGCCGGCGTCGAGCCCCTCGAGCGTCATCGGATACATGTGATCCGCGAAGATCTCCTGGATCATCCTTATCGACTGCGTGTAGCCCCAGCGGCGCTCCGGCACCGGATTGATCCAGACCGAACCCGGCCACTGATCGCGCGCCCGGCGGAGCCAGGTCTCCCCGGATTCCGGGTTCCAGTGTTCGTTCGCCCCGCCCGGATAGGCGATCTCGTAGGGACTCATGGAGGCGTCGCCGACGAAGACGCATTTCCAGTCGGCGCCGTACTTGTGGATCAGATCCCAGGTCGGGATCTGCTCCTGCCAGCGCCGACGGTTGTCCTTCCAGACGCCTTCGTAGAGGCAGTTGTGGAAGTAGAAGTGCTCGAGGTGCTTCAGCTCCGCCCGCGCGGCCGAGAACAGCTCCTCCACCACCTTGACGTGATCGTCCATCGACCCGCCGACGTCGAGCAGCAGCAGCACCTTCACCGCGTTGCGTCGCTCGGGCCGCGTCTTGACGTCGAGATAGCCGTGCTCGGCCGTCGCGCGGATCGTGCCGTCGAGGTCCAGCTCCTCGTGCGCCCCGTCCCGCGCCCAGCGCCGCAGCCGCTTCAGCGCCACCTTGATGTTGCGCGTGCCGAGCTCGACCGAGTCGTCGAAGTCCCGGAACTCGCGCTTGTCCCAGACCTTCGCGGCGCGGCGGTGCCGGCTTTCGTGCTGGCCGATGCGCACGCCCTCGGGATTGTAGCCGTAGGCGCCGAAGGGGGAGGTGCCGGCGGTGCCGATCCATTTCGAGCCGCCCTGGTGGCGTCCCTTCTGCTCCTCGAGCCGCTGCTTCAGCGTCTCCATCAGCTTGTCGAAACCGCCGAGCGCCTCGATCTCCTGCATCTCCTCGGGGCTGAGATGCTTTTCCGCCATCTTGCGGAGCCACTCCTCCGGCAGCTCCTCGACGTCGATCGCGCCCTCGCCCGAGACCGCCTCGAGGCCCTTGAAGACCTCGGCGAAGACCCGGTCGAACTTGTCGATGTTGCGCTCGTCCTTCACCAGCGCCGCGCGGGCGAGGTAGTAGAACGCCTCCACGTCGTAGGTCACGAGATCGGCCTTCACCGCCTCCAGCAGCGTGAGATACTCGCGGAGCGAGACCGGAACCTTCGCCTCCCGCAGCCCGTAGAACAGATTGACGAACATCGCGCGCCCTCCTCGGCTCAGGATGTCGGGCGGAGGCGGCTCAGAACAAGCCCTGCCAGTCGCCGATCGTGGCGAAGCCGAAGACGATCAGCACCCCGACCAGCCCATGCACCACGCCGTAGCGCAGACGGTCGGCGAGGCCGCCGCCGCGGCGCGCGGCGCGGATCCAGCCGAAGGCGAAGAGGGCCGCGAAGACGAGCAGCAGGATCATCGCTGATACTTTATGAACGGGGTCCGGGTCCCGATGCGATCGTAGAGCATCCGGCCGCGATAATTGAACTCCTGCGTCGTCCAGTAGACGTAAGGCGTGCCCGCCGCGTCCGCCGCGGCGTAGACCGCCTCGATCAGCGCGCGCCCGACGCCCTCGCCGCGCACGGCGGGATCGGCGTAGAGGTCCTGCAGGTAGACCACGTCCTCGATCCGCCATGTGTGCCGGTGGAACAGGTAGTGCACGAGGCCCACCGGCGCGCCGTCCCGGATCGCGAGCAGCCCGTGCATCACCGGGTCGCCGTCCGGCAGCAGGCGGTCGAAGGTGGCGCGATAGACCGCCTCCTCCACCGCCGTCTCGTAGAAGTCGAGATAGCCGGTCCAGAGCCGGCGCCATTCGGGCTCGTCGCTCGCGCGGAGGGGTCTGATCTCGCTCATGCCCGCCCTCATGCCGCGCGCCACGGCCCGGCGCAAGCCCGGCGGGACCGGCGCGCCGACGCGACGCGCCGCCGCTCAGGCCAGCGCCGAGAGGGTCAGGAGGCTCGCCGCGGTCGAGAGCACGATCGCCTTGGCGATGGAGTGCGCCGGCGCTCCGTAGAAGCTCGCGAGGGCGTAGGGCATCGCCCCGCAGGGCCCCGCGGCGAGCGTGACCATAAGCGCCGCCGCGGCGCCCGCGTCGCCCGTCGCGCGGTCGATCCAGAACACGATCAGCGGATGCGCCGCGACCGACAGCGCCGCGATCGAGACGGAGACGCCGCCGAAGCGCCTCAGGTCGCTGCCGCTCAGCGTGACGCCGAGCGCGAACAGCGCCGCCGGCGCGGCGGCCGCGCCCGCGAACTCCACGAAGCGCCCGATCCCCGGATGCAGCCCGATCCCGGCCAGATTGACCGCGAGGCCCGCGACCGGCGCCAGCAGCATCGGGTTGAGTAGCACCTGCCGCGCCACCGCCGCGGGGCCGCGCCGCCCGCCGGTCAACATCTCCATGCCCATGACGGTGAGCGGGAAGGTCACCAGCGCGTCGATGGTGATGATCGCCGCGATCGGCGCCGCCGCCGCCTCTCCGTAAAGCCCGCGCGCCACCGGCAGCACGAAGAGCACGTGATTGACGAAGGCCGCCGCGAAACCGAGCAGGAGCGACTCGGCGCCGCCGCGTCCGAAGCCGAAGCGGGCGATCAGGAAGCCGGCCGCGTAGACCGTCGCCTCGCCGGCGAGATAGGCCCCGAGACGGCGCGGATCGAGCGCCGACAGGTCCGCCGCCGCGAGAATCGAGAACAGGAGCGCCGGCACCGCCAGCAGCAGCACGAACCGGTTGATCCCCGCCGGCGCCTCCTGCCCGACCACGCCGCGGACGCCGAGCGCGAAGCCCGCCGCCATCACCGCGAAGATCGGCAGGATCGCGCCGGTGAGCGCCTCGATCACGCCGGGCGCCCCGCCGGCGCCGGCCTCACGACTGCTGGCGACGGGCGAGGAAGGCGAGCCGCTCGAAGAGGTGCACGTCCTGCTCGTTCTTCAGGAGCGCGCCGTGCAGGCGGGGCAGCGCCTCGGTCGCGCCGGCGCGGAGATCGCCCGCCTCCAGCTCGTCGGCCATCAGCAGCTTGAGCCAGTCGAGCACCTCGGAGGTGGAGGGCTTCTTCTTCAGCCCGGGCGTGTCGCGCAGCTCGTAGAAGCGGGTCAGGGCCGCGCGCAGCAGGGTCGGCTTGATGTCGGGGAAGTGGACGCGGACGATGTCCTGCATGGTCTCGGCGTCCGGGAACCGGATGTAGTGGAAGAAGCAGCGGCGCAGGAACGCGTCCGGCAGCTCCTTCTCGTTGTTCGAGGTGATGATCACCACCGGCCGGTGCCGGGCCCGCACGGTCTCCCCCGTCTCGTAGACGAAGAACTCCATGCGATCGAGCTCCTGCAGCAGGTCGTTCGGGAACTCGATGTCCGCCTTGTCGATCTCGTCGATCAGCAGCACCACCTTGCCGTCCGCCTCGAACGCCTCCCAGAGCTTGCCGGGCCGGATGTAGTTGCGCACGTCCTCGACCCGCGGATCGCCGAGCTGGCTGTCCCGGAGGCGGCTCACCGCGTCGTACTCGTAGAGGCCCTGCTGCGCGCGGGTGGTGGACTTCACCGACCACTCCAGCATCGGCAGGCCGAGGGCGCCGGCGATCTGACGCGCGAGCTCGGTCTTGCCGGTGCCCGGCTCGCCCTTGACCAGCAGCGGCCGCTCGAGCGCGATCGCGGCGTTCACCGCCACCTTCAGGTCGTCGGTCGCGACGTAGTCGCGCGTGCCTTCGAATCTCATCTCGCTGCTCTCCCTCCGCCGGCCGGACCTCTCCGATCGAGGGAACTGGCGCAGCCGGGCGCCGGAGGCAAGGGGCGTGCCCGGCCCGCGCGCCGCGGGGTCGCCGGGTGCGGCGCGGTCTTCGCGACTCGTTTGCAAACGTTGCGCGTGACTTAACGCACGGCCCCAGCTATAGGGTCCGCACCGACGAGGGGGGTGGCGGTCCGAGACGGCGAGACGCCGTCGGGCCGCGGCAGCGACCCCGCCGACGGGGTGGGCAACGACATCGAGGTGACGAGCGATGAAAGCCGAATCCGTTCTCGACTCCGAGTACTTCCCGTCCGAGGACGAGCCTTTCATGAACCCGCGTCAAAAGGAGTACTTCCGCCGCAAGCTGAACGACTGGCGAGACTCCATCCTCGCCGAGAGCCGCTCCACGCTCGAGGGCCTTCAGGACAGCGCCCAGGCCGTTCCCGACATCGCCGACCGGGCTTCCGCCGAGACCGACCGCGCGTTGGAGCTGCGCACGCGCGACCGTCAGCGCAAGGTGATCTCGAAGATCGAGGCGGCGCTGCGGCGGATCGAGGACGGCAGCTACGGCTACTGCGAGGTGACGGGCGATCCGATCTCTCTCAAGCGCCTCGACGCGCGTCCGATCGCGACGCTCAGCCTCGCGGCGCAGGAGATGCACGAGCGGCGCGAGAAGGTCTACCGCGACGAGTGATCGCCGCTGCCACGCGGGGCAGGGGCCGGCCGGCGCGCCGGCCCTTTTTCGTCGCCGGAGGCCGCCCCGGCCGAGGCGCCCCATGGCGACATGACCCGGCGGCGCGGCGTCCGGGCCGCCCCGACACGAAATAGCCCGGCCTTGCGCCAGCGCACGGGCGCCGCGATCCTCGCGCGACGCGATCCGCCGAGGAGCCCGCCATGCCCGAACCCGTCGCCCCCTTTCACGGCGTCATCCCCTACCTGCCGACGCCGATCCGTCCCGACGGCGGCGTCGACGCCGAGGCGCTCGGCCGCGTGGTCGAACACCTGATCGGGCGCGGCGTGCACGGGCTCACCCCGCTCGGCTCCACGGGCGAGTTCGCCTATCTCGACGCGGCTCAGCGCGAGGCCGTCGTCGCGGCGACGCTGGAGGCCGCGGCGGGCCGCGTTCCCGTGATCGCCGGCGTCGCCGCCACGGCGACCGCGGGGGCCGTCGCCGAGGCCCGGCGCTGGGAGGCCCTCGGCGCCGAGGGCATCCTGGCGGTCATGGAGGCCTATTTTCCGATCCCGGAGGACGGAGTCGTCGGCTACTTCTCCGCCGTGGCGGACGCCACCGATCTGCCGACGGTGCTCTACACCAACCCGAACTTCCAGCGCTCGGACCTCTCGCTCGGCGCGCTGGAGCGGCTCTCGGAGCATCCGCGCATCGTCGGGATCAAGGACGCGAGCACCAACACCGGACGGCTGCTTTCGATCCTGAACCGCTGCGCCGGGCGGCTCGACGTCTTCGCCGCCTCCTCGCACGTCACCGCCGCGGTGCTGCTGCTCGGCGGACGCGGCTGGATGGCGGGGCCGTCCTGCATCGTGCCCGACGCCTCGGTGCGTCTCCACGAGCTGTGCCGCGCCGGCGACTGGGCGGCGGCGATGGATCTGCAGCGCGATCTCTGGGCGGTGAACGAGGTCTTCGCGCGCCACAACCTCGCCGGCGCGGTGAAGGCCGGGCTGCGCCTGCAGGGCTTCGACTGCGGCGATCCGATCCCGCCCCAGGCGCCGCTCGGCGCGGTGGCGGTGGCGGAGATCCGCGCGGCGCTGGAGGGGGCCGGAGCGCTCTAGCCGAGAGCGCGGCGATCAGCGCCCGGAGCGCCGACGCCATCACGGCGAGCGGGCCGAGGCTCGAGGACGTCGCCCGCCTCTCACGCGAGCGGCGACGTCCCGCGGGCCGAGGCGCGGCCCGCGCGCGCCGGCGCGAAGCCGCCCATCGGCATCCAGACGGCCCGTAGCGGCGGCGCGACGGCCACGGACGGAAGCCCTGCGATCAGGAAGCCGGGGACGTCGTCGAGATCGCTGCGGTGCATCCGCCGGAAGCGCTCGACGGCGGGATCGGCCTCGACCTGCGAGGGATCGGGCGCGCGGTCGATCGCGCCGGGGCGCGGAGCCTCGGGGCTGGCGCAGCCGCGCCGGCATCCCATCATCGCCGCGACCGCCGCCCGGCCCCGGCCCATCAGCGTCATGACGGCGGCGGCGCTGACGAAGAGCCGGAACGCCGGGTTCGCGCGATCGAATTCGCCCATCGCCGCAACGCGTCAGACGTCCTCGCGCTCGGGCTCCGTCTCGGGCGCCTTGGGGCCCGTCGGTCCGCCCAGCCGCTTCGGCAGCTCCGCGAAGTCGGGCGGCTCGACCGGCGTGCCGCCGGCGCGGGCCTCGATGCAGCCGCAGGCCACGGCCTGGCGGCCGAAAAGCCAGTGCCGACGCGTCTGGAAGGCGACGCAGCGCTGGCCCGGCGGGCAGCGGCCCCGACAGGAATCCTGCAACAGCAGCGCCTTGTGGAGCGCGCACTCACCCCGGTCAGCCCAGCGACGAACCAGCAGATCGGCGATCGCCGCCGCGGCCGCCGCGTAGACGATCCAGATCAGGATCTTCAGCATCGCTCCTCCGCGTCCGGGCCGGCGGGGCGGGCGGCCCCGCCGGTCCCTCGGCTCATTCGCCCGCCAGCGCCTCCGGCGCCGACTTCCCGCGCCGCACGTCGAGACGCCCGAGCGCGCTGACATAGGCCCGCGTCGCGGCGAGGATCGTGTCGGTGTCGGAGGCCTGGCCGGTCACGATCCGCCCCGCCTCCTCCAGCCGCACGCTCACCGTGGCCTGCGCGTCCGTGCCCTCGGTCACCGCATGGATCTGGAACAATTGCAGCGTGGCGTCATGCGGCATGATCTCGCGCACCGCGTTGAAGCAGGCGTCGACCGGGCCGTCGCCCGAGGCCTCGGCGCGCCTCTCCTCGCCGTCCACCACCAGCACGAGCTCCGCCCGCGGCCGGCGCGTGCCGCAGACCACCTCGAGCCACTTGACCCGCAGCCGCTCGGAGCCCTCGCCGCCGGTCTCGGCCATCAGCGCGATGATGTCCTCGTCCCACACCTCCTTCTTGGTGTCGGCGAGCGCCTTGAAGCGGACGAAGGCGTCCTCGAGCTTGTTGTCGCCGGCCTCGAAGCCGAGATCCTTCAGCTTGGCGCGGAAGGCGGCGCGGCCGGAATGCTTGCCCATGACGAGGTTGGATTCGGTGAGGCCCACGTCCTCGGGCCGCATGATCTCGTAGGTCTGGGCGTTCTTCAGCATCCCGTCCTGGTGGATGCCGCTCTCGTGCGCGAAGGCGTTCTTGCCGACGATCGCCTTGTTGTACTGCACCGGAAAGCCCGTGATCTGGCTGACCATGCGGCTCGCGGCCATGATCCGCTTCGTGTCGATGCGGGTGTCCCAGGGCATGATGTCCCGGCGCACGCGCATCGCCATCACCACCTCCTCGAGCGCCGCGTTGCCCGCCCGCTCGCCGAGGCCGTTGACGGTGCACTCGATCTGCCGCGCGCCGGCCTCGACCGCCGCGAGGGCGTTCGCCACCGCCATGCCGAGGTCGTTGTGACAGTGGGTGGAGATCACGCAGTCGTCGATCCCGGTCACCCGCTCGCGCAGCATGCGGATGATCTCGGCGCTCTCGGTCGGCGCGGTGTAGCCGACCGTGTCGGGGATGTTGATGGTGGACGCGCCGGCGTCGACCGCCGTCCGCACCGCCTTCACGAGGAAGTCGCGGTCCGACCGCGTGGCGTCCTCGGGCGACCACTGCACGTCGTCGGTGTGCTCGAGCGCGCGGGTGACGCTGGCGTGGATCTGCTCCAGCACCTGGTCGCGCGTCATGCGCAGCTTGTGCTCCATGTGCAGGTCGGAGGTGGCGATGAAGGTGTGGATGCGCTTGCGCCGCGCGGCCGCGACCGCCTCGCCGGCGCGGTCGACGTCCTTGAGGCCTGATCGCGAGAGGCCGCAGACCACGGCGTTCTCGACCACGCCCGAGATGGCCTTCACCGCCTCGAAGTCGCCGATCGAGGCGATGGGGAAGCCCGCCTCGATGATGTCGACGCCCATCTCGTCGAGGTGCCGGGCGATGCGCAGCTTCTCGTCGAGCGTCATCGTCGCGCCGGGCGACTGCTCGCCGTCGCGGAGCGTGGTGTCGAAGATCAGCACGCGGTTGGGATCGCGCGCGACCTGATCGGCGGGCTTGGTCTCGGTCATGTCGGTGTTCCTTGCCGGATCGTCCTTGAGGGGGCTGTCTCGGCGGCGCGTCCCGTGGCTCCCCTGAGCGCGCGCGCCGTCCTCCCCGGCACGCTCAGGGGCGGCTAAGGAGAAGGAGGCCGGCGGCGGCCGCGATCCGGACGGTGCGCGTCATGCGTCGCACTATGCCGGGCGAGCCGGAAAACGCAACCGTCAGTTCGCGGCCGCCTCAACGCCAGACCAGCGCCCCGTCGTCGAGCGGCGCGTTCGGCAGCACGTCCTTGTCGACGTAGTAGTCCTGCGTCATCAGCCACGGATCGCGGTCGCCCTGCTTCGGCATCAGCGCGAGCGAGCGCATGACGTAGCCGGCGTCGAAGTTCTCGGGATCGATGAAGGGCCGCAGCGCCATGTCGGCGGCGGCGTCGCCGAGTTCCGGCGTGACCGAGACCGCCCCGCGGCGCGCCATCTCCGCCAGCAGCCGCGCCACCCAGTCGGCGACGAGGTCCGCCCGCATCGTCCAGGACGTGCGCAGATAGCCGAAGACCCAGGCGAGGTTCGGCACGCCCGAGAACATGATCCCCCGATAGGTCACCGTCTCGGGCCAGGTCACCGGCGCCCCGTCGACGGTGAACGCCGCGTCGCCCATCACGCAGAGGTCGAAGCCGGTGGCGGTGACGATCACGTCCGCCTCCAGCGTCTCGCCCGAGGTCAGCGTCAGTCCCGTCTTCGTGAAGCCTTCGATCCCGTCGGTGACGACCGAGGCGCGCCCTTCGCGGATCGCGCGGAAGAGGTCGCCTTCCGGCACGCGCGCGAGGCGTTGCTTCCAGACGCGGTAGCGCGGCGTGAAATGCGGGTCGACCGGCGCCGCCCCGCCCAGCAGCGCCTCGGCCGCGCCGAGCAGCTCGGCCTGCAGGCCCTCCGGCGCCTCCCGCGCCCGCCGCTGGATCTCCTTCTGGTCGTGCAGCACCTTGCGGCGCATGATCTCGTGGAACCAGTCGTCCGGCAGGCCGAGCGGACGCAGCAGCGCGGCGAGCTCGTTCTCCTTCGGGCTGGGATAGAACCAGGTCGGCGAGCGCTGCAGCATCGTTACATGCGCCGCCGTCTGCGCCAGCGCCGGGACGATCGTCGCCGCCGTCGCGCCCGAGCCGATCACCACGACGCGCTCGCCGGCGTGGTCGAGATCCTCCGGCCAGGTCTGCGGATGCACGATGCGCCCCTCGAAGCGTTCCGTCCCCGGCCACTCCGGCGTGTAGGGCGTCTCGTGCCGGTAGTAGCCCTGGCACATCCAGAGGAACTTCGTCGTCAGCGCCTCCGTCGCGCCGGTGTCGAGATCCTCGACCGTGACCCGCCAGACGCCCGCCCCCGAGTCCCAGTCCGCCGCCGTCAGGCTGCGGCGGAAGCGGATGTGCGGGCGCAGCGCCAGCGCCTCGACCGCCTCGTCGAGATATTTCAGGATCTCGTCGGCCGTCGCGATCTCCACCCCGGTCCACGGCTTCCACGCGAAGCCGAAGGTGTAGAGGTCGGAGTCCGAGCGGATGCCCGGAAACCTGTGCGTGCGCCAGGTGCCGCCGATCTCGTCCTGCCGGTCGATCATCGCGAAGGAGGCGCCGGGCAGGGCGTCGATCAGATGCTTGGCGGCGTCGATGCCGGAGATGCCGGCGCCGACGATCAGCACGTCGAAATCGGTGCGGGCCGGGTCGTCGGGCGCCGGCGCGGAGCGAAGCGCGGGCGTCGACGGGGTCGCGATGTTCATGGTCTGCTCTCCTCCCGATGCGCCGTCGCGCACGGTCCTCGCGCCCCGGCGGGCTCAGTCGGCCGCAGGGGCGGGCGTCTCGTCGTCGGCCTCGGACGCGGAGGCCTCGGCGGGCGACGCGCCCCGGCGCCCCTCGCGCCACCAGCCGTCGTAGAGCGAGCCGTCGGCGTATTCCATCCGGCCCGGCCCGTCGCGACGCCCGGCCGTGAAGCGGCCGACATAGACGTCGCCGGTGGCGTATTCGGCGCGGCCCTCGCCCTCGATCCGGCCCTCGACCCACTCGCCCTCGTAGACGAAGCCGTCCGGCATCTCCAGCCGGCCCGCGCCGTGGCGCAGGCCGTCGCGGAACTCGCCGACATAGACGGAACCATCCGCGAACGCGCTGCGCCCGCGGCCGTGCTGGACGCCCTCGCGCCAGTCCCCGTCGTAGACGTAGCCGTCGGGGTATTCGAGCCGTCCCTCGCCGTGATGGCGGCCGGCTTCGAAGGCGCCTTCGTAGCGTACGCCCTCGGCGTTGACCGAGACGCCTTCGCCCTCGATCCGGCCCTCCGCCCAGTCACCCTCGTAGAAGCCGCCGTCGGCGTAGTCGATGCGGCCGGGGCCGTGCGGCGCGCCGGCGCGGAAGGCGCCGACATGCACCGAGCCGTTGGCATAGCGCATGCGTCCTTCGCCCTCGATGCGGCCTTCGACCCAACCGCCTTCGTAGCGGAAGCCGTCGGGGGCCTCGAGCAGGCCGTCGCCATGGCGCCGGTCGGCGAGGAACCCGCCGACATAGACGCTGCCGTCGGCGTAGGTCGCGGCGCCCTCGCCGGTGCGCAGACCGTTCGCGAAGCCGCCTTCGTAGCGGTCGCCGTTCGGATGCACGGCCACGCCTTCGCCATGGAAGGCGCCCTGCTTCCAGCCGCCTTCGTAGACCAGGCCGTCGGCGAGCTGCAGGCGTCCGCGCCCCTCGCGCCGGCCCTCGACCCAGCCGCCTTCATAGATCGAGCCGTCCGGATAGGTCGCCCGGCCCTCGCCGTGAGGAAGGCGGTCGGCGAAGTCGCCCTCGTAGCGGTAGCCGTCGGGGCGCGTCAGCACGCCGGTCCCGTTCTGGGCGTCGTCTCGGAACTCGCCCTGGTAGCGCGAGCCGTCGGCGTAGGTGGCGACGCCGACGCCCTCGATGCGCCCGTCGACCCATGCGCCATCGTAGGAATCGCCGTTCGGGAAGTCGATGCGGCCGCGGCCGTGCGGCTTGCCGCCCTCGAACTCTCCGGAATAGACGCTGCCGTCGGGATAGTGCGCGATGCCCTCGCCCGCGATCCAGCCGTCTCGGAACTCGCCCTCGTAGCGGAAGCCGTCCGGACGCTCCAACGCGCCGCGGCCGTGCTGGCGGCCGTCGCGGAACTGCCCCTCGTAGAGGTCGCCGGAATCGTACTGCTTGACGACGACGTCGCCCGCCGCCCGCACCGCGCCGCCGGAGGCCGCCGCCAGGGCCGAGGCCGCCATCATTAGAACGAGGGTCCGAGCCCGCATCACGCCGCGCCTTTCCAAGGGATCACGCCGGCGACGATAGGGGGCCGCCCCGGCGCCGGCAACCGGCAGGTCCGCGCGCCGGCGCCGCCTTGCCTCGCCGGCCCGGGGGCTAGTATCCAGCGCCAGCCCTCCGGCCGAAGGACGCGCCATGCCCCCCGCCATGCCCCCCGCCACGCCCGGCGACAGCCTCGAGACCCGCCTCGCCGCCGCCCGGGCGGAGGGGCGCGCCTTTCGCCTGACGCTGGCGCAGATCGGGCCTACGGTGGGCGACGTGACCGGCAACGCGGAGCGGGCCTTCGCGGCGTGGGAGGCGGGGCGCGAGGCGGGCGCCGACCTCGTGGCGCTGCCGGAGATGTTCCTCGCCGGCTATCAGCCGCAGGATCTGGTGCTGAAGCCCGCCTTCCTCGCCGCCTGCGCGGCGGCGCTGGAGGCGCTGGCGGCGCGGACGGCGGAGGGGCCGGCCCTCGGCGTGGGGCTTCCCACGGCGGATCCGGGGGGGGTGGCGAACGCGTATGCCATCCTCGACGGCGGCTCCGTTCGGGCATTGTTCCGCAAGCATCATCTGCCGAACTACGGCGTCTTCGACGAGAAGCGGCTCTATCGGCCGGCCGATCCGCAGGGGCCGGTGACGGTCGGGCCGCTGCGCCTCGGCGTGCCGATCTGCGAGGACGCCTGGTTCCCCGACGTGACCGAGACGCACGCCGAGACCGGGGCCGAGCTGCTGCTTGTCCCGAACGGCTCGCCCTATCAGCGCGGCAAGCACGAGATCCGGCGCGGCCTGATGGTCGAGCGGGTGGTCGAGACCGGGCTCGGCCTCGTCTATCTCAACATGACCGGCGGGCAGGACGATCAGTGCTTCGACGGCGCCTCCTTCGTGCTCAATCCGCACGGCGCGCTCGCGGCGCAGTTCCCGGCCTTCGACGAGGCGGTCGAGACGCTGGACTTCGAGCGCACCAACGAGGGCTGGGTCTGCCTGCCGGGCCTGAAGGCGCATCTGCCGGAGACGCGCGAGCAGGACTACCGCGCCATGGTGGAGGCGACGCGCGACTACATGCGCAAGACCGGCTTCGCCAAGGCGGTGCTCGGGCTTTCGGGCGGGGTCGACTCGGCGCTGGTGGCGACCATCGCGGCGGACGCGATCGGGCCGGAGAACCTGCGCTGCGTGATGCTGCCCTCGCGCTACACCTCGGCCGAGAGCCTCGAGGACGCCGCGGCCGTCGCCCGCAACCTCGGCTGCGCGCTGCACGAGCTCTCGATCGCGCCGGCGGTGGAGACGGTGGGCACGACGCTCGGGCCGCTGTTCGAGGGGCGCGCGCCGGACGTGACCGAGGAGAACGTGCAGTCGCGCCTGCGCGGGCTGCTGCTGATGGCGCTCTCGAACAAGTTCGGCGAACTGCTTCTGACCACGGGCAACAAGTCCGAGGTCGCGGTCGGCTACGCCACGCTCTACGGCGACATGAACGGGGGCTGGAACCCGCTCAAGGACCTCTACAAGACCGCCGTGTTCGAGACCTGCCGCTGGCGCAACGGCGCGCACCGGCCCTGGATGAAGGGGCCGCCGGGCGAGGTGATCCCGACGCGGGTGATCGAGAAGGCGCCCTCGGCCGAGCTGCGCGAGGACCAGAGGGACGAGGACAGCCTGCCGCCCTACGCCGCGCTCGACGAGATCCTGGAGCACCTGATCGAGCACGACGCCTCGGTCGCGGACGTCGTGGCGCTGGGGCACGATCCGGCCACGGTGCGGCGGATCGAGCGGCTGCTGCACGTCGCGGAATACAAGCGCCATCAATCGGCGCCGGGGCCGAAGCTGGGCTCGCGCGCGTTCTGGCTGGACCGGCGCTATCCCATCGCCAACGGCTGGGTCGATCGTGCCTGAGCGGGCGGCGCCGCGGCGCGCCGAGGCCGCCTTGCCGACGCGGGCCGCGGCCCGCGGGGCGCATCGGGTCGAGCCGGAGGACGGGGCATGACCGCGCCGGGCGGCCCGCCCTCCGACGCGCGCTTCGAGTTCCGGGCGCATGCGCTGAAGCTGCGGCTGCTGTCCTGGCTGGTGGCCGGGCTGGCGGCGCTGCTGATCTGGTACGCCGCGACCGCCGCCCCGGCGCCGATGGCGGTGGCGCCGGTGGTCGTGCTGCTGCTGGTCGGCGCGGTGACGGCCGGGCGGCTCGCCTCCGATCCGCGGCCGGTGCTGGCGGTCGACGCCGAGGGGCTGGAGGACCGGCTGCACGGGCGCATCCCCTGGCGCGACGTCGCCTGGTACCGGGCGCAGGGCGGGATCACGCCGGGCTTCGGGTGGGCGCTGAAGAAAGGCGTGCAACCGCCTCGAAACCGGAACATATATCGGGTGCAGGCCGTTCTGAACGCGCTGTCGGGCCTGCCGCCGAGGAGCTACCGGCGCAAGCTTCTGCTGGCGACGCCGCAGGAGATGGCGGCGGCCTGCCGCGTGCATCGCCCGGAACTGGAGCGATGAGGGAGGTCCGGTCGCCAGGTCACGGATGCCGAACGCCATGATCGTCACGCGCTTCGCCCCCTCGCCGACGGGTCGGCTGCATCTGGGCAACCTGCGCGCCGCGCTCTTCAACTGGGCGCTCGCGCGGCGCGCGGGCGGGCGGTTCCTGCTCCGGATGGACGACACCGATCCGGAGCGATCGAAGCCCGAGTTCGCCGAGGCGATCCGCGAGGACCTGCGCTGGCTGGGCCTGACCTGGGACAGGGAGATCCGGCAGTCGGAGCGCCTGCCGCTCCATGCGGCCGCGGCGGAGCGGCTGAAGGCGGCGGGGAGGCTCTATCCCTGCTGGGAGACGCCGGACGAGCTGGCGCTGCGGCGCCGGGCGCAGGCGGCGGCGGGGCGACCGCCGGTCTACGACCGCGCCGCGCTGCGGCTGAGCGAGGCGGAGAAGGCGGCGCTCGCGGCGGAGCGGGCGCCGCACTGGCGCTTCCGGCTCGAGCATGGGCGCGTCGAGTGGGAGGACGGCGTGCTCGGGCCGACCGGGATCGAGGCGGCCTCGCTCTCGGATCCGGTGCTGATCCGCGAGGACGGGCTGATCCTCTACACGCTGGCGAGCGTGGCGGACGACGCCGACTGCGCGATCACGGACGTGGTGCGGGGCGCGGACCACGTCGCCAACACGGCGGTGCAGATCCAGCTCTTCGCGGCGCTGGGGGCGGCGCCGCCGCGCTTCGCGCATCACGCGCTGCTGACCGATCCGGCGGGCGAGCCGTTCTCCAAGCGCGCCGACGCGCTGTCGCTGGCGGCGCTGCGGGAGGCGGAGATCGAGCCGCTGGCGCTGCTCTCGCTGCTGGCGCGGCTGGGCTCGGCCGATCCGGTGGAGCCGCGGACCTCGCTCGAGGAGATCGCGGCGGGGTTCGGCTTGTCGCGTTTCGGCGGGGCGCCGACGCGGCTGGACCCGGCGGAGCTGCCCGCGCTCTCGGCCCGCACGCTGCGGGGTCTGCCCTTCGCCGCGGTCCGGGACCGGCTGCCCGCGCTGGGGATCGACCCGGCGGAGGCGGCGGCGGCGTGGGATCTGCTGGCGCCGAACCTGGACCGGCTGTCGGACCTCCGAGAGTGGTTGAGGATCCTGCGTGAAGGTCCTGATCCGGAAGCGTTGGAGTGGCTTTCGGAGGAGGATCGCGCCTATCTGGCCGAGGCGGCGCCCCTGCTGCCGGAACGGCCCTGGGACGAGACCAGCTGGGCGACCTGGACCGCCGCGTGCAAGGCGGCGACCGGGCGCAAGGGCGCGGCGCTCTATCGTCCGCTGCGCGTCCTGCTGACGGGGCGGCGGTCCGGGCCGGAGATGGCGGCGCTGATGCCGCGGCTGAGAGGCGGGGCGCCGCTTTCGCCGGAGGGGCGGGAGCCCCGCGGTTGACGGTCGGCGCCCGACGTGCTGACTGAAGGCGAGGCAGGCCGGGCAGGGAGGCGCCGCGGATGAGCCCCGTCGACAGCCCGGACGCCGCGAGACCGGGGCGGCCCGGGCGCCGCCGCGGGCCGACCTGGCGCGACGCGCGGCGCTTCGCCTCGGCGCGGCTGCTTCTGGGACTGGTCATCGTGGCGGCGGTGTCGTTGGCGGCGGTGGCCGGGTTCCGCGACACCCAGGCGCTGCGCTCGCTCGAGGCGGGCTTGAACGACCGGCTGCGCGTGATCCTCTCGCCGAAGTCGGAGGCGCAGGATCCGCGGATCACGATCCTGACCGTCACCGAGGACACGCTGGCGCTGTTCCCCTACCGCTCGCCGGTGGACCGGGACTTCCTCGCCCGGCTGATCGACCTTCTGGGCGAGGCGGGGGTGCGCGGCATCGCCGTCGACGTCCTGATCGACCAGGCGACGGAGCCCGAGAAGGACGCGGCGCTGATCGCGGCGATGCGGCGCTTCGACGGGCCGCTGATCCTCGCCTGGGCGGACGCGCGGGCGGGGTTGCGGCCGCAGCAGGAGGCGTTCCTCGAGGCGTTCACCGAGGAGAGCGGGGCGACGCCCGGCTTCGCGACGGTGCGCTACGACGACGACGGGGTGGTGCGGCGCTTCGAGAGTTCGCTGGAGGGGACCGAGGTGCGCTCGCTCCCCGCGGCGATGCTGGAGGCGACGGGGCTGCGGACGACGCCCGAGGCGGGGCTGATCGACTGGCGGCGGGAGACCGAGGACGGCGCGACGACGTTCCAGCTGCTGCCGAGCCACACGCTGCTGAACCCGGCGCTGCCGGCGGCGATGTTCGAGGCCTGGTTCGGCGGGCGCTACGTGATGATCGGCGCGGATCTCGAGCAGACCGACCGGCACCAGACCTCGCTGGCGGTGGATCCGACGATCTCCAACCGCACCTCCGCCGGGGTGCTGCTGCACGCGCACGTCCTCAGCCAGATGCTGGACGGGCGGGTGGTGGAGAACTGGTCGGTGGAGCGCCGGGAGGGGGTCGCGATCGTCGCGGGGCTGGCGGCGCTCGGCGTGCTGCTCGGCCTCTCGAACCTCTCGTTCCTGCTGAAGCTGGTGGGGCTGGCGGCGGGGGGCGCGGCGTATCTGGGCCTCGCGCTGATGCTGGCGGCGGACGGCGGGCCGTATCCGCCGGTGGCGCCCGCGCTGCTGGCGCTCGGCGTCACCTTCGGGCTCGGCGGCGCGGCGGAGGCGTTCCTGTCGAGCCGCGAGAAGCGGTTCATCCGGGAGGCGTTCTCGCACTACCTCGAGCCGGCGATGGTGGACCGGCTGGCGCGGGACCGCTCCTCGCTCAAGCTCGGCGGGGAGCGGCGGGAGATCAGCTTCATCTTCACCGACGTCGCCGGCTTCACGGACATGTCGGAGCGGCTGGAGCCGGAGGTGCTGTCGGCGTTGCTGAACGAGTATTTCGACGGCATCGCCGACATCATCGCCCGCCACGACGGGGCCATCGACAAGTTCATCGGGGACGCGGTGGTGGCGCTGTTCGGCGCGCTGACCGACGAGCCCGAGCACGCGCTGAACGCGCTGCGCTGCGCGGCCGAGATGGACGCCTTCGCCGAGGCGTTCCGCGCCGAGAAGGCGCATCTCGGCCTCGGGGTGACGCGGATCGGGGTGCATACCGGTTCCGCCTCGGTCGGCAATTTCGGCGGGCGCAGGCGCTTCGACTACACCGCCATGGGCGACGCCATGAACACCGCGGCGCGGCTCGAGGGCATCAACAAGCGGCTCGGCACGCGGGTCACGGTCTCGGCCGCCGCGCGGGAGGCGGCGCTGCGCGACGCGCGGCCCGAGAAGCCGGCGCCGCCGCTCAGGCCGGTGGGCCGCGTCCAGCTGAAGGGCAAGGCCGAACCGGTCGAGGTCTGGAACCTCGACCGCGAGACGTCGGAGGCGCAGCGCGTCGCCTACGAGCGGGCCTTCGCGCGGCTGCGCAGGGCGCCCGAGTCGGCGCCGAAGGCGTTCGCCGCCCTCGCCGCGGACGGCGCGCCCGATCCCCTGGTTGCGCTGCACCACTTCAGATTGCAGCAAGGCGAACGCGGCGACACCATCACGTGATCGGAGCGTCGATTCCCGGCGATTGACCCTAAGGAAACTGTTCCTGTGGGCCGGATTCGATTAGCATGTGCTTAAGAACACATCGACGTCGCACCGGATCGGCTAGTCAGGGCGGACGAAACGCGTGTCCCCCCACCGCGTACCCGCCCTGACACGGCACCCCGGAACGGAGGCTCCGACATGAAGCGCGTCCCCACAGCCATCGCCGCAGCCGCCTTCGTCATCTGGGCGGCTCCCGCCGTCGCATCGGATCTCGTGGTCCTCGAGAGCAACGTCGGCGCCCTCGCGCCCGGCTCCGTGGTGCCCGCGGACCAGGAGGTCCAGCTCGACGGCGAGGCCCGCCTGGTGATGATCGCGGCCGACGGCACCACCCGCTCGGTCACGGGTCCCTACGACGGCCCGCTCGGCCGCGCCGGCGCCGACGCGCCGGGCGTGGTGGAGCGCCTGACGACGGGGCGCGAGGATTCGAACCACGTCGTCGGCGCGATACGGGCGCCGTCCTGGGATCAGTGACGTCGATCGACCACAGACGAGAAACGGCGGGGCCTCGTCGCGGCGTTTGACCCCTCGGCAAAGCGAGTGTTAACTTTCCGTCCGGTAACGGGAAGGAAAGGGCCGGGGGTTGGCGAAGGTCCGGGGCGCCGCGCGCGTCGCCGTCATCACGATGTGCGCGTCCATCGCGCTCGGCGACGGCGCCTCGGCGCAGCGCGGCGTGCCCGGGATACCGCTCGCCGGCGACGCGGTCCGCGAAGCCTTGGAGCGTGCCGCGCCGCGGCCGGACGCGCTCGGCCCGGGGCCGGAGATACGCTTCACCGCCCAGACGCCGCCCGCGAACGCCGAGGAGCTGGTCTTCGTGCTGCGCGGCCTCGAGATCGAGGGCGACAGCGTCTACGGCGCGGCAGGCCTTCGCGAGACCTACGGGGCGCTGCTGGGCGAGGAGGTCAGCCTTGCGGCGCTGTTCGATCTCGCCGCGCGCCTGCAGGGCCGCTATCGCGCCGACGGCTACCTCTTCACCCGGGTGCTGGTGCCGGCGCAGCGCATCGAGGACGGGGTCGCGCGGCTCGAGGTGATCGAGGCGGTGCTGGAGACCGTCGAGATCGAGGAGCCGGCCGAGCCGCTCGGCCCGGTGCGGGCGCTGGCGGAGCGCTACGTCGCGCCGCTGCGGGGCCTGCGCAATCCGCGGCTGGAGCAGATCGAGCGGGTGCTGCTGCTGCTGGGCGACGTCCCCGGCATCGCCCGCGCGGCCGCGGTGCCGAAGCTGGGCGACGAGGGGCGCGGGGCGGTCGACCTCTTCATCAACGTGGAGCGCGACGTGTTCGACGTGACGGCCTTCGCCGACAACCGGCAGTCCCCGATCATCGGCGACGGGCTGGTGGGCCTCGTGGTCGGCTTCAACGCGTGGTCGCCGCAGGGCGACAGCACGGCGCTGTCGCTGTTCAACTCGGTCGGCTTCGACGAGTGGGGGCCCGAGAGCTTCCGCGAGCGCAACACGCTGCAGGCGGATCACGTCACCTTCATCGGCGGCCAAGGCGCCAGCCTCGCGCTGCGCGGGCTGGTCTCGCAGAGCGAGCCGGGCGACGTGGTGGCCGATTTCGACATCTCGGGCGAACAGGTGGAGTTCGAGGCGACGCTGCGCTGGCCGGCGCTGCGCACGCGGCCGCTCAGTCTCGCGCTCTACGGCGGTTTCGGCTGGTTCGACGTGCGCTCGGTCACGCCGGCGGCGTCGACGGGCGCGACGCCGGCCGGCGTGCCGAGGCCGACGCGCGACCTCGTGGTCGACGACCGGCTTCGGGTGATCTACGCCGGCGTCGAGGGGCTGCAGCGCGACGCCTGGGGCTTCACGGAGGGGCTTCTGGAGCTGCGCGGCGGCCTCGACGTGATGAACGCGACCCCCGACTCGAGCGACGAGCTCTCCCGCCAGGACGGCTCGGCGAGCTTCTTCGCGATCCGCGGGGAGGTGGAGCGGACGCTTTCTCTGCCGGCGGGCTTCTCGCTCTGGGGCAAGACCTGGGGGCAGTGGGCGGACCAGCCGCTGCTGTCGACCGAGGAGTTCTCGATCGGCGGGCCGGAGCTGGGCCGCGCGTTCCACCCCTCCGAGGCGAGCGGGGACCTCGGCGCCGGCGTCGCGGCGGAGCTGCGCGTGGGCGACACGGCGAACGTCCGGGACCTGCGCGTGCCCTTCGAGGTCTACGGCTTCGCGGACCTCGCCGAGGTGCGCAATCTGCGCGGCGGCGCGCCGGTGCATTACGCGCTGGTCTCGGGCGGCATGGGCGTGCGCGCGCAGCTGTTCGGAAACACGGCGCTGAACTTCGAGGCGGCGAAGCCGCTGAACAAGCCCCTGCTCTACGATCAGAGCGACGCCTGGCGTTTCCTGTTCAGCGCGACGAGGGAATTCTGATGGCGCGGCGGCGGGGAGTCGGGCGGCTTGCGGGCGGCGCGGCGACGGCGCTGGCGCTGGCGGCGCTTTCGGGCGGGCCGGCGGCGGCGGAGCCGCGCGGCGGCGCGGTCGTGGCCGGCGAGGCCGCCATCGAGACGCGGGGCGGGACCACGACGATCCGCCAGGGCGGCAGGCGCGTGGTCATCGACTGGGAGAGCTTCGACATCGACGCCGACGAGGCGGTGCGCTTCGTGCAGCCCTCGCGCGACGCGGTGGCGCTGAACCGGGTGCTGGACGGGCTGCCGACGCATATCCGCGGGCGGCTGCTGGCGAACGGCAACGTCTGGCTGGTGAACCCCTCGGGCGTCTATTTCCACGCCGGCTCGGTGGTCGACGTCGGCGGGCTGATCGCGACGACGGCGGACATCGGGAACGATCGGTTCATGGCCGGGGGAGGGCGCTTCGACCGGCCGGGCGACCCGGACGCGAGGATCGTCAACGAGGGGCGGATCACCTTCGCCGAGGCGGGGCTGGCGGGGTTCGTCGCGCCGCATGTCGAGAACCGCGGCGTGATCGAGGGCCGGCTCGGGCGCATCGTGATGGCCGGGCGCGAGGGCTTCTCGGTCGAGGTCTCGGGCGACGGGCTGTTCGAGATCGACGTGGAGGACGCGGCGCCGGGCCTCTCGAGCCGGGTGGAGAACCTCGGCCGCCTCGCGGCCGAGGGGGGGACCGTGGTGCTGACCGCCTCGGCGGTGCGGGACGCCGTGGCGGCGGCCGTGCATGCAGGGGGCGTGATCGAGGCGACGCGGGCGCGGCGCGCCGACGACGGGGCGATCGTGCTCGACGCCGGGGACGGCCGGCTGGAGATCGCGGGCGAGATCTCGGCGCGGGGGACGGGCGAGGCCCGCGGCGGGCGGATCGACGCGACGGGGCGGGCGGTGGACGTCGCCGCGGGGGCGCGGCTCGACGCTTCGGGCGAGGCGGGCGGCGGGCGCGTGCGCCTCGGCGGGGACGCCGGAGGGCCGGGGGATCTCGTGCCGGCGGAGACGGTCGCGGTGGCGGCCGGGGCGCGCGTGGCGGCGGACGCGCTCGACGCCGGACCGGGCGGCGAGGTGCTGGTCTGGTCGGAGCGCGCGACCGAGGTCGCGGGCACGCTCTCGGTCCGGGGCGGGCCGGCGGGGGGCGACGGCGGCTTCGTCGAGATGTCCTCGGCCGGCGGCGTCGGCTTCTCGGGCCGGGTGGCGCTCGACGCGCCGCTGGGGCGTCCGGGCGCGGTGCGGTTCGATCCGGTGGATCTGGTGATCTCCGCCGGCTCCGGCGACCCGGTCGGGGGCGACGTGGCGGCGGGCGATCCGCCGACGACGCTGACCCTCCTCGCGGCCTCGCTCGAGACGATCGGCGGGGCGGTGACGCTCGAGGCGACGAACGACGTGATCGTCGAGGCGGGCGTTTCGGTGGTGAACCCCGACCCCGCCGCCTCGCTGACGCTGCGGGCCGGAGAGGACGTGGTCGTCGCCGGCGCGCTCGACTTCGCGGGCGGCCTGACGCTGGTCGCGGACGGGATCGCGCCGGACGGCGTCGGGGCGATCCGCATCGCCGGCGATGCGCGCCTCGTCTCGCGCGGCGTCCTCGGGCTCTCGGCCCCGCAGGGGATCGACGGCGCGGGCATGGGCGCGGGCGCGACGCTGACGCTGGGGGCGCGCGCCGATCTGACCCTGCCGGAGACGACGCTGGCCGGGGCGCTCGACGTCCGCGTCCTCGGCGTCGGGGCGCTGACGCTGGGCGGCGACCTTGCGGCGGCCTCGGCGCGCCTTGCGGCATGGGACGGGATCTTCGGATCCGGCGGGATCGCGACCTCCGGGGATCTGACGCTCGACGCCTCCCGGATAGATCCGGTGGACACGCAGACCAGCTTCGCGAACGTGACGCCGACGGGGGCGCTCTCGGTCGGGGGGCGCCTCTCGGCCGTGGGCGACACGGTCGCGCTGCGCGCGACGGGCGATCTGCGCCTCGAAGACGCCTTCGGGCGCACGGCGCTCGAGATCGCGGCCGGCGGCGCGCTGACCGCGGCGCGGATCGCCTCCGACAACGCCTTCGGCGCGGTCTCGACCGGGCGCGTCCTGCTGACGGCGGGGGACGACGTCGCCGTCTCCGACCTCAGGGCCGGCGCCCTGACCGTGGGCGGCCCGGGCTCGACCTCGACGGCGGCGACGCCGCTGCCGGGGAACCTCCGGCTGGAACGCGCGGTCGTCGGCGGACCCGTGCGGCTCCGGGCCGACGGCGCGGCGACGCTGGAGGACGTCTCGGCCCGCGCCGGTCTTCTGGAGGTCGGCGGCGACGCGCTGATCCGGCGCGCCATCCATGACGGGACGCTGAGCCTGACGGTCGGCGGCGCGGCGACGCTGGACGGGCTCCGCGCCGACGGGCTGACGGCGACGGCCGCCTCGCTGGCGCTGGCGCAGGTGGCGACGGGCACGCTGGCGGCGACGGCCACGACGGGCTCCGTCGTCGTCGCGCCGGAGGTGGCGTCGGGCGACCTGGCGGGCGGCTTCACGATCGTCGCGGCGCCGCCGGAACTGCCGCGGACCTTCGCCGGCGACGCCCCGCTGCTGTCCCCCTCGGTCTCCGGCGCCGCGATCGGCGCGCTGCTGCAGGTGACGGGCGACGCCGTGCTCGCGGCCGCCGGCGACGTGACGCTGACGCCCGGTCCGGTGGCGGGCGTGGAGAAGGCGATCGTGCTGCCGCGCCTCGAGGCGCAGGCGCGCGGAACGGTCTCGGGCCGGATCGCGGGCGACCTCGCGCTCGGTCCGGTCGAGGCGGCGGGCGTCGATCTGACCAGCGACGGCGCGTTGACCCAGACCGGGCTTCTGAACGCGAGCGGCGCCGCGCGTCTGACGGGGGCGGACGCCCTCACGCTGGGTCCGATCGTGGCGGGCTCGCTCACGGCCGAAAGCGACGGGACGATCGGGCAGACGGCGGCGCTTTCGGTGACCGGCGCGACGCAGGTCTCGACGCCCGACGTGGTTTCGCTGACGCAGGACAACGTCTTCGGCGGTCCGGTGGCGCTTTCGGCCGCCTCCGCCACGATCGCCGCGGCCGGGCCGCTGCATCTCGACGACGTGCAGATCGTCGGCGATCTCTTTGCGGTCTCCGGCCCCGGTGCGGTCGCGACGACGCTCGACGGCGCGACCTTCGAGACGGCGCTGCGGCTCGAGCGGGCGCGGATCGGCGGCGACGCGCAGCTGGCGGCGCCGGGGGGCGTCGCGCTCTCGGATCTCGAGGCGGGCTCGGTCACGGTCGGCGGGCTCGGCTCGGTTCCCGGGGCGCCGACGGCGGCGCCGGGGGACGTGGCGGTGCATCGCGCCGTGCTCGACGCGCTGACCGTCGCGGCGGGCGGCGCGGCCGGCGGGATCGGCGGCGTGCGGATCTCGGACGCGATGCTGGCGGGCGATCTGAGCGTCGCCGGCGCCCCGCGCGTGGGGCTTTCGGGCGTGACGCTGGGGCGCGACGCGGCGTTCGAGCCGGGCGCGGCGCCGGACGGGCTGTCGCTCGAGCGGGTGGCGACGCGCGGCGACCTCGCGCTCGACGTCGCGGGCGACGTCTCGCTGGCGCTGGTGGACGTGCGGGCGGGCCTCGCGACGCCGGGCGGGCTTTCGATCCGCACGCCGGGCGACGTGCTGAAGCGGCCCGACGCCGACACGGATTTCGCCGCGGACGGGCGCTTCACGCTCGATCTCGGCGCGGCCGGAACGCGCGAGGTCGCGGCGCCGGGGCCGAGCGGGGACCTGCTGGGCGTGGCTGGGGCGACGACGATCGCGGCGGGCGGCGCGATCCTGCTGCCGACGGCGGAGGACGGCGCCGGCGGACGGCGTCTGCGGCTCGCGGGGCCGCTGAGCTTCGAGGCGGCGGGCGACGCCGTGCTCTCGGGCGCGGGGCCGCTCGCGATCGCGGCCGGCACGGTCGGGGGCGACGCGGCCCTCGGCGCGGCCGGGGCGGGCGAGGGGCTGACCCAGAGCGGCGCGCTGAGCGTCGCCGGGGCGCTGACGCTGACGGTGGAGGGCGACGCCGCGCTCGGGCGGGCGGACAACGCCTTCGCCTCCGTCTCCGGCGATGTCGCGGGACGGCTGACGCTGCGCGACGCCGACGGGTTCGCCGTGAGCGACGCGCGGCTCGGCGGGCTCGGGATCGCCGGGCAGGGCGGGGCGACGCCGCTTCGCGACGTGGCGGCGACGGGCGACGTCTCGGTCTCGGCGGACGCCGTTTCGGCCGAGCGGGTGGCCGCGGGCGGGGCGCTGACGCTGGTCTCGGGCGGCGGCTTCGCGGCCTCGGACCTGGTGTCGGGCGGGACGGCGACGCTGCGGGCGGACGGGGATCTCTCGGCGCTGCGCTTCGATTTCGGGACCTTGGCGGCCGAGACCACCGGCGCGCTGGCGCTGTCCGACGGCGCGGCGGGCGGCGCCGCGACGCTCGGCGCGGGCTCGTCGGCGGCGCTTTCGGGCGTGCGGTTCGCGGACGCGACGCTCTCGGCGACGGAGGTGACGCTGACGGGCGTCTCCGCGGCGTCGCTGGCGGCGAGCGCGACCGCGGGCGACGTGACGCTGGCGGGCGTCGCGGCCGGCGGGACGCTCACGCTGCGCGCCTCGGGCGAGGTGCGCGGCGCCCCGGCGCCGGCGGAGATCGCGGCGGTCACGGTCGCGGGGGCGCGGGCGGCGACGGTGGGGGTGGCGACCGGGCCGCGCCTCGGCGATCCCGCCGGCGGCCTGACGGCGGATCTGCCGGCCGAGGGCGGGCGGGTCCTGACGGCGGAGGCGCTGGCGCATCTCGCGGCCGCGGGCGGCGCGGCGCGGATCGAGGCCGGCGGCGGGGTGGCGCTCGGGACCGAGCCCGGCGGCGCGCGCGTCTCGCGCTTCGGCGGGCCGCTCTCGCTCGAGGCCGGGGCCGACGCGACGGTGCATGCGGCGGGGCCGGTGACGCTCGGTCCGAGCGCGATCGGCGGGGATCTGGCGCTCCGCAGCGGCGCGGACGGCGCGGCTCCGGGCGGGACGGCCGGCATCGGACAGGTCGGCGACGTCTCGGTGATCGGGCGGGCCGGGTTCGAGACCGGGGCGCCCGGCGCGCCCGAGGCGGCCCGGGCGGACGTGACGCTGGACCGGCCCGGCAACCGCTTCTCGAACGTGACGGTCACGGCGCGGGATCTGACGCTGCGCGACGCGGACGGCTTCGCCCTGGTCGACGGCTCGCTGACGCGGACGCTGAGCGTCGGCGGCGGAACGGCGCAGGCCGGCGACGTGACGCTGCGCGACCTGAGCGGCTTCGACGCCTCGGTCGAGGTGGCGGGAACGCTGCAGGCGACGACAACGCGGCTGACGGGGCGGGCGACCCTCGTGGCCGGCGATGCGGCGCTGACCGACGTCGCGGTCGACGCGCTCGCGGTCGCGGCGCGGCGCGACCTGACGGCGGAGCGCCTCGACGGCGCTTCGGCGACGCTGACGGCGGGCCGGAACATCGCGCTCGACGATCTGCGCGTGACGGCGACGACGGCGTCGGCCGATGCGGCGCTGTCGCTCTCGGATCTCTCCGGCGCCGAGGTGGAGGCCGTGGCGGGCGGCGCCGCGACGCTCTCGCGCCTCGCCGTGGCGGGCGCGGTCTCGGTCGCGGCCGGGGGGCCGGCGACGTTGACGGATCTCGCGGCGGGCGGGCTCGACGCCCGGTCGGACGGGGCGCTGTCGCTGACGCGGATCTCGTCGGGGGCCGCGACGCTGACCGCGGCGACGGGAGCGACCCTGGAGGACGTGAGCACGGGCACGGGCACGACCGCGCTCGTCGTCGCCGGGGGGGACGCGACGCTGGAACGCACGGCCGCGGGCGACCTGACGGCGACGGTGGCGGGCGACCTGACGGCGCTGGATCTCGCGGTTCGGTCGCTGGCGGCCGAGGTCGGCGGCGATGCGCGAGGCGAGCGGCTGACGGCGGCCGGCGCGGCGGCTCTGACCGCCGGCGGCGCGGCGGAGACGCGGGACCTGGTCGCGGGCGGTCCGCTCTCGCTCTCGGCCGGGACGCGGCTGACGGCGCTGCGGACGGTGGCCGACGGCGACGCCGCGCTCGCCTCGGGCGAGGGCGCGATCCTGCGGCGCGCGGAGATCGGCGGGACGCTCGCGGCGACGGCCGATCTCGACGGCTCGGCGGGCGGCGAGGCGCTGAGGCTGCGCGAGGTGCGGGCCGGCGCGCTGACGGCGGAGACCGGCGGAACGCAGGATCTCGACGCCGTCGCGGTGGCGGGGGCGACCTCGCTGCTGGCGCGAGACGGCGCGATCCGGCTCGGCGCCGTCGAGACCGGCGGGACGTTGAAGGCGGTGGCGCTGTCGGGCGCGATCGTCACGCAGCCGGGCTCGGCGCGGGCGCCGGCGTTCGTCGCGGCCGGGGCGGCGGC
>JAWLFJ010000015.1:0-49871 GCA_041685625.1 Paracoccaceae bacterium
TGGCTGCGATGGCGTCTCGGCATGGACCTTCCTCTTCGGAAAGCCCGCCCCGGTCAATTCAGACCCGCCCGACCTGTCCGATCCGAGGGACGCGCTCCAGGTCGGACCCCGAACAAGGCGCGGAGGTAGGAGATACGGGATCGCCAGAGGGCGCTTCCGGCGACGGATTGCAGGACGTCCGGCGCGTCGGCGCGCACGAGGGACCAGGCGCTGGCGGCGTGACCCAGGGCCTCAACCGCCGCGCAGCACGAGGGAGATGAGCGGCCACCAGTCATCGAAGGTCTTGAGCAGGTTCACCAAGCGCTCGATGTCGTCGACGTGACGCATGGCGCGCTCGGCGACGACGACGATCTGGCCTTCGCTCATGCGGCTGAAGCGATACAGCCAGGCGACGCGATGGGCGCTTCGGAGTTCGGCGTCCTTGGCGGCGCCGTCGGGGAGAAGGCCATCGTCCGGAGCGTCGGAGGCCTCCAGTTCGGCGACGTCCTCCGCCATCTCTTCGGCGAGGTCCGGCTCCAGCGCCTCGCCGGCCTCCTGAAGGAGGCGGGTCAGCGCCGACCGGCTCTCCGCGCTCGGCGCGCGGGCTCGGCGGCGCCGGCGGTCGGCCTCCATGTCGCTCACCTCTCGGGAGGCGATGCGGATGTCCAACACGCCCTGAGCGCAGGTTTCGGCCAGATCGCGGACGGACGGGGTATCGAGTTCGGGGTCGTCCGCCACGGCGCGGGCGATGATGCGGGCGGAATCCGCGAAATCATCGTGAAGGCGTCGCGGGTTCTCGCGGTAGCGGGCCAGCGCGCGGTCGAGCTTCCGAAGCGCGGCGCCGAGGGCGTAGCCGGCCATGTTGGCGGAGGGGCTGGCGCGGAAGTCGTCCAGCGCGTCCTGGACCTTCTGGACGGCGTTCTCCAACGCCTCCGGATCCTCGGCCTCGGCCGGAACGATGCCGATGCGGCCGGTTTCGGGGATGACGTCGAGGCGCTCGCCGCTCGGCCGATCGGCGGCGAGATCGGCCAGCCGCCGCGCGATCTCGGCGTTGGCGGCGGCTGGGCCTTGATCCCAGAAGTCCTCGAGGTCGAGGACGTAGGCGCGCTCGCGCTCCCAGTCGGGCGGGCCGCCGCGGAGGCGGGCCTCGTACCAGTCGATCCAGACCTGCCAGCCTTCATCAGGGTGGCTAGTGAGGTAGTCCGCGAGGGCGTCCCAAGCGCTGATTAGGTGCTCAGGCGGAGCCCCAGTCTCATCAGGCCAGATCGCCCCCGAGAGGATGCCTGGTGCGCGGTTCTCATTGGCCAAATTGTTGGCGTCGGTGGCGACAGCAGCTAGAGCGGCTCCCATGTTTGAGGCGGCCGCGAGAGCATGGGCAGCATCGGAGATGTCGTCTTCAGCGGCGGCGCGGGCGGCGAACGCAGAGGCGAAAACGACGGATTCACCAGTGGGTGTGCCAGAAGGTCCGTCAGTGACTTCAACAGCGGCATCGGCCGCGGCATCGGCGGCCGCGGCGGCCGCGGCGGTCGCGCCGACGCGATCTTCTACGAAAGTAGCATCTTCGCGTCGGCTGATCGCCTGCGCCAGTAGCCACGGCGATGCCGAAGCACGAAACACAGCCGGGAGCAATTCGGAGCGAAGTAGGTCCGGTGCCCGCTCGATCTGAGCAGCGACAAGCGGCAGGAGGCGGAGCGCGGCGCGGGTCGCGAGGATGATTGTGTCCTCGCGAGACCACTGGCGCAGCCACGCCTCGATCGCCAACTCGTCCTCAAAATCTGGAAGCTCGTTTGCCATGCGCCCCCTTCCGGTGCAGGACGAGCCTAGCTGCCGCGAGCGGCGGTGCGAAGCCCTACCCCTCCGGCCGCCAGTCCGGATTGAAATGCGCGTACACCGTCTCCGCCACCGCCTCGGAGATGCCTGACACCGCCTTGAGGTCGGCGAGGCCCGCCCGGCTCACCGCCTTGGCGCTGCCGAAATGGGCCAGCAACGCTCGCTTGCGGGCGGGGCCGACGCCGGCGATGTCGTCGAGGGGGTTCTTCGCCGTCGCCTTGGCGCGCTTGGCGCGGTGGGCGCCGATGGCGAAGCGGTGGGCCTCGTCGCGGAGGCGCTGGACGAAGTAGAGCGTCGGGGAGCGGTGCGGGAGCGCGAAGGGGGCGCGGCCGGGGGCGTGGAAGACCTCCTTGCCGGCGTCGCGGTCCTCGCCCTTGGCGACGCCGATCAGGGCGACGTCCTCGACGCCGAGGGTCTCCAGCGTCCGCCGCGCGGCCGTCAGTTGTCCGGCGCCGCCGTCGATCAGGACGAGGTCGGGCCAGGCGCCCTTCTCGCGGTCCGGGTCCTCCTTCATCAGGCGGGCGAAGCGGCGCTCCAGCACCTCGCGCATCATGGCGAAGTCGTCGCCGGGCGCGGTCTCGGGGTCGCGGATGTCGAACTTGCGGTACTGGGACTTCTCGAAACCCTCCGGCCCCGCGACGATCATGGCGCCGACGGCGTTCGTGCCCATGACGTGGGAGTTGTCGTAGACCTCGATCCGCTTCGGGGGCTCGGCGAGGCCGAACGCCTCGGCCAGCCCTTCGAGGTGCTGGGCCTGGGCGGAGCTCTCGGCGAGGCGGCGGGCGAGATCCTCCCGCGCGTTGCGGTGGGCGTGCTCGACCAGCAGGCGCTTCTCGCCGCGGAGGGGGACGGCGATCTCGACCTTGCGGCCCTTGCGCTGGCTCAGCGCCTCGGCCAGCAGCTCGTGGTCGCGGGCGGGCTCGGAGAGCAGGATCAGGCGCGGCGGCTCCTTGTCCTGGTAGAACTGGACGAGGAACGCCTCGAGGATCTCGTCCGGGTCGGCGCCGGCGCCGGTGCGCGGGTGGTAGGCGCGGTTGCCCCAGTTCTGGTGGGCGCGGAAGAAGAACACCTGCACGCAGGCCTGCCCGCCCTCCTGATGCAGGGCGACGACGTCGGCCTCGGCCACGCTCTCGGGGTTCACGCCCTGCACCTGCTGCACGGCGGTGAGGGCGCGGATGCGGTCGCGGAAGGCGGCGGCGCGCTCGAACTCCATCGCCTCGGAGGCGCGCTGCATCTCGGCGGCGAGCTGCTTCTGGATGCGGGAGGTGCGCCCCTCGAGGAACTCGACGGCGTCGCGGACGGTGCCGGCGTAGTCCTCCTCCGAGATGCGCCCGACGCAGGGGGCGGAGCAGCGCTTGATCTGGTGCAGGAGGCAGGGGCGGGTGCGGCTCTCGAACACGCTGTCCGAGCAGGAGCGGAGCTGGAACACCTTCTGCAGCTGGTTGAGCGTGCGGTTGACGGCGCCGGCGGAGGCGAAGGGGCCGAAATAGCGGCCGGCCTCGCGCCGCGCGCCGCGGTGCTTCTTGATCTGCGGGAAGGCGTGGGCGTCGGAGACGAGGATGTTCGGGAAGCTCTTGTCGTCGCGCAGGAGGACGTTGAAGCGCGGCTTCAGCTGCTTGATGAGGTTCTGCTCCAGGAGCAGCGCCTCGGTCTCGGTCGTCGTGGTGAGGACCATCATCGACGCGGTCGCGAGGATCATCTTCGCGATGCGCGGCGTGTGGCCGGAGAGGTTGGCGTAGGAGGCGACGCGCTTCTTCAGGCTGCGCGCCTTGCCGACGTAGAGGACCGCGCCCTTGGCGTCGAGCATGCGGTAGACGCCGGGTGCGTCCGGCAGGGTCCGGAGCTGGCGGCGGATGACCTCAGGCCCCGTCTCCACGGCGGCGCCGTCGGGGGCGGCGGCGCCGTCCTCCTGAAAGCCGGGAGCGTCGGGGGGATCGGGGCGGTCTGCGGATGTCATGAGTCGTTGGGGGAGCTAGTCCGGACCGGCGTGCAACTCAAGCCTTAAGGAGTCCACGAAAGCTGTGGACAAGTCGGTGGAGAAGCTTTGGATCGCTGACGCCGATCCAAGGGAAACAGAGGCTTGGTCGGATTGGCGAAATTTTAGGCATTTTTTCAACGTGCTGATTTTAAAAGGAAATGTTTATCGCGATCGGCAAGCGACTGACGCTCTTGACACAATTTGACGGATTTGCGTCGACGCCGACCCCCGGTGGACAACTGTCTTGCGACCGTGCACGCGGAGGTGGAATCGCTCGCGAGTGAGTAGCCCGAGTCGCCCCGCGGAGGCAATCCGACTATTCGACGCCGAGCACGTCCGGCGTGCGCCAGGTGAGGTGCTGGCCGCCGTCGAGGGCCAGCATCTGGCCGGTGAAACCGTCGGCGGCGAGCAGGAAGGCCAGCCCCGCGCCCATGTCGGCGAGGCCGGAGCCCCGCTCGAGCGGCGTCGCGGCGCGCTGGGCGGCGAAGTGTCGCCCGCTCTGACGGTCGCCCTGGAGGGTCGGGCCGGGGCCGATGGCGGCGACGCGGATGCGCGGCGCGAGGGCCTGCGCGGCGGTGCGCGTGAACCACCAGAGCCCCGCCTTGGCGAGCGAGTAGGTCATGAACTCCGGCGTCGGCTTCCAGACGCGCTGGTCGATCATGTTCACGACCAGAGCCGAGGCGAGGGGCAGCCCGTCGTCGTCGATCCGAGCCTCGGGCGCCTGGGCGGCGAAGGCCTGGGTCAGCACGAAGGGCGCGCGGAGGTTGGAGCCGATATGACGGTCCCAGCTTTCCCGCGTCGCGCTGGCGAGGTCGTCGTGTTCGAAGATCGAGGCGTTGTTCACGAGGAGCGTGAGGGGCGCGCCCAGCGCCGCGGCCGCGCGGGGCACGAGGCGTTCCGCCTCCGGCTCCGACAGAAGGTCGGCCTGCAGCGTGGCGGCCCGGCGGCCGTGACCGCGGATCTCCTGCGCGGCGGCGGCGGCCCCGGCTTCGGAGGTGGCGTAGTGCAGCGCCACGTCCCAGCCGGCCTCCCCGAGGGCGCGGGCGAGGGCCTGCCCGATGCGGCGGCCGGCGCCGGTGACGAGGGCGGCGCCCGGGGCGATGGGCATGGCGGTTCTCCGAAGACGTCAGAGGGGGATCAGAGCGACGGCGCGAAGGCCGACGCCACGTAGACGAGGTAGAGCGCGAGGAAGGCCACGCCCACCCCTCGGCCCATCACCGCCAAGCCGCGCACGAAGGGGAACAGCAGGGCCGAGCAGGCGAGCATCACCCAGAGATCGACCGTGAGGAAGCGATCCGGCGCCGTGAGCGGCGAGACCAGGCTGGCCACGCCCATCACGGCGACGATGTTGAAGAGGTTCGAGCCGATGACGTTGCCGATCGCGACGTCGGCGTGACGGCGCAGGGCCGCGGCGACCGTCGTGGCGAGTTCCGGCAGCGAGGTGCCGACGGCGACGAGGGTGAGGCCGATCGCCGCCTCGGAGACGCCGAAGGCCTCCGCCAGGCCGCGGGCGCCGTCGATCAGCATGCTTGCGCCGAGCGGCAGGCCGATCAGTCCGGCGGCGAGGAACAGCGCGATGCGCCAGCCCGGCGTTCCGGCGTCGGAGGGATCCACGCCCTCGGCCAGCTCCGCCTCGGCGGCGCCGGCGCGGCGATGCGCCTGCGCCGAACGCCAGGCGTCCCAGAGGACGTAGCCGAGGATCGCCAGCAGGAGGAGGCCCTGCGGCCGGCTCAGCGGGCCCCAGAAACATAGGGCGATGAAGAGGACGGAGACGCCGAGCATCAGGAGGTAGTCGCCGAAGCAGTCGCTCTCGCGCGCGTCGAGGCGGGAGATCAGCGCCGGCGCGCCGAGCACCAGGAGGACGTTGGCGATGTTCGAGCCGACGACGTTGCCGTAGACGATGCCGTCGGCGTCGGCCAGCGCCCCCTTGACGGCGATCAGCAGCTCCGGCGCCGAGGTGCCGAAGGCGACGATGGTGAGACTGACGATCAGAGCCGGCACGCCGAGACGAAGCGAGAGCGCCACCGCGCCGCGCACCAGGGCGTCGCCCGCGCCGAGGAGAATCGCCAGGCCCGCCGCCGCGACCGCGAGGTCCATGACCGTCCTTTCCAAGAGATCCCCGCGGGAGGGCGCGGGTCGGAGTTTCGCTCGAAGAGGGGGATGGCGCGGCGGATCAGTCCCCGTCGCGCGGTCGTCGCCCCGGCAGGCGCAGCCGGAACCGGTCGCGCCAGCCGCGGTCGCCTCGACGGGGCCGCGCCGAGATCATGGCGAGGAGGACCATGCCGAGGAGGAAGAGGATCGCGAGCTTCGTCAGCATGGCGCCGTCACATCCCGAGCCGCGACCAGAGGGCCCGCGCCTCGACGGCGCCGAGCGCGCCCGCCAGCGCCTCCGAGACGCCGAGACGCGAGAGCAGGCCCCGGCGCGCGCCGTATTCGCGGAAGCGGATCTCCTTGCCGTGGCGCGCCTTCATCACCGCGGCGAGATGGCCGAGGCCGTCGACGAGGCCCAACGCCTCGGCCCGCGCGCCGGTCCAGATCGCGCCGGTGAAGAGATCCGTCCCCTCCGACTCGGCCTTGGCCAGGCGCTCGCCCCGCCGCGCCTTGACGTGTTCGATGAAGGCCTCGTGCACCTCGTCCTGGATGGCGCGGAGATCCGCGACGTCCTCCTCGCGCTCCGGCTGGAACGGGTCGAGGATGAGCTTGCGCTCCCCGGCGGTGTGGACGCGGCGCTCGACGCCGTAGCGCTCCAGCAGCTCGTGCAGGCCGAAGCCGGCGAAGATCACGCCGATGGAGCCGACGAGCGAGCTGCGGTCGGCGTAGATCTCGTCCGCCGCGCAGGCGAGCCAGTAGCCGCCCGAGGCGGCGGCGTCCTCGCAGAAGGCGACGACGGGGATCCCCTTCTCCTCGGAGAGGCGGCGGATGCGCGCGGCGATCATCGAGGACTGCGCCGGCGAGCCGCCGGGCGAGTTGACCGCGAGCGCCACGGCGAGGGGCTTGCCGGAGAACGCCTTCTCGATGGGGCCGCTCAGCGCCTCGTCCGAGAGCGAGAAGCCGCCGCGACCGGACATGCCGATCGTGCCGTAGAGGCGCAGGACATGCACCCGCGGCCGGCGCTTGAACAGCCTGGCGAGCGGGTCGGGCAGCGACTCCCGCCAGCTCGGCGCCGGGGAGGGCGAGGGGGCGGGATCTGCGGCTGCGTCGGTCATGAGCGGTATCTAGAGCCGGGGGGCTGAGGCCGCAACAGCGACGCCGCCCGCCTTGCCTGCGCCCTGCGCGCCGTTATCATGGGGCTCCCGCCCGGCGGAAGCGCCGCCACCCGCGACCGGGATCCGTGAGCCGATGCATTCGATGAGCCGCGAAGAGCTTCTGACGCTCGAGCTGGAGCGCCTGCGCGACGAGCACCGCGACCTCGACGCGGCGATCGCCAGCCTGCAGGCCGCCGCCCCGGCGACGGACGTGCTGGCGCTGAAGCGCCTGAAGAAGCGCAAGCTCGCGCTCCGCGACCGCATGCGGCGGATCGAGGACGAGCTGACCCCCGACATCACCGCCTGAGGAGGGCCGCGTCGATGGCCGAGACCGACGCGCCGCTGGTCGGCGTGGTGATGGGCAGCCGCAGCGACTGGCCCACCATGCGCGCCGCGGCGGAGATCCTGGAGGCGCTCGAGGTGGCGTTCGAGACCAGGGTGGTCTCGGCCCATCGCACGCCGGATCGCCTGTTCGCCTACGCCGAGGCGGCGGCCCCGCGGGGGCTGCGCGCCATCGTCGCGGGCGCCGGCGGCGCAGCGCATCTGCCGGGGATGCTGGCGGCCAAGACGCGCGTGCCGGTGCTGGGCGTGCCGGTGCGCAGCCGGGCGCTCTCGGGGTGGGACAGCCTGCTGAGCATCGTGCAGATGCCCCGCGGGATCCCGGTCGGCTGCCTCGCCGTCGGCGAGGCCGGGGCGGCGAACGCGGCGCTGCTGGCGGCGGCGATGATCGCGACGACCGAGCCGTCCTTGGCGGAGCGGCTGGACGCCTGGCGCACGGCGCAGAGCGAGGCGGTCGGCGAGGACCCCGAAGGCGGCGCGCCGTGAGCGGCGGGGCGGTCCCGCCGGGCGGGACGCTGGGCGTCCTCGGGGGCGGGCAGCTCGGCCGGATGCTGGCGGTCGCGGCGGCGCGGCTCGGCATCCGCACGGCGATCTACTCGCCGGAGGCGGACCCGCCCGCGGGGCACGTCGCGGCCCGGCACGTCCGCGGCGGCTGGGACGACGCGGAGGCGCTGAGGCGCTTCGCGGAGGGCTGCGACGTGGTGACGCTGGAGTGGGAGAACGTGCCGCTCGACGCGCTCGGCGCCTGCGCGGCGGCCGTGGTCCGCCCCTCGGCGCGGGCCGTCGCCGCGGCGCAGGACCGGCTGGAGGAGAAGCGCTTCCTCGCCGGGCTCGGCCTTTCGGTCGCGCCGTTCGCGGCGGTGGACGACGCCGCCTCGCTTGAGGCCGCGCTGGCGCGGATCGGGGCGCCGGCGATCCTCAAGACGCGACGGCTGGGCTACGACGGAAAGGGCCAGGCGCGGATCGGCGCGGACGGCGACGGCGCCGCCGCGCTGGAGGCCATGGCCGGCGCTCCGGCGATCCTGGAGGGGCTGGTGCGCTTCCGGCGCGAGGTCTCGGTCGTGGCGGCGCGGGGCGCCGACGGACGGGTCGTCTGCTTCGATCCGGCGGAGAACCTGCACGAGGGCGGCATCCTGCGCCGCTCGAGCGTGCCGGCGGCGCTGAGCCCGACGCGGGAGACGGAGGCCAGGGCCGCGGCGGAGGCCGTGCTTTCGGCCCTCGATTTCGTCGGGGTGATGGGGGTGGAGCTGTTCGAGACGGAGGCCGGCTTCGTGGTCAACGAGATCGCGCCGCGGGTCCACAACACCGGTCACTGGACGCTGGACGCCTGCCTGATCGACCAGTTCGAGCAGCATGTCCGCGCGGTCTGCGGCTGGCCGCTGGGCGACGGCGCGCGGCATTCGGACGCGGTGATGACGAACCTGATCGGGGACGAGGCCGCGGAATGGGCCGAACTCGCGGCCGATCCGTCGCTGGCGCTGCACCTCTACGGCAAGGCGGAGGCGCGGCCGGGGCGCAAGATGGGGCACGTCACCCGCCTCACGCCCCGGCGCTGAGCGCCGCGCCCCCGGGCCTGCGGGGACGCGGCGCGGGCACTGGGCCTCAGTCGCGCGGGCGCGGCGGCGTGCCGGGCCGGCCGAAACCGGCGAGGACGACGGTCACGTCGGCGATGACGCGGGCCATGATCTCGGTGAAGGGCTGAAACATCGGGGGCCTCCTTTCCATGAAGGCGATGCGGGCTGCTGATGCTTGTGTAGATGGGGGATTCGGGATCACTTAGCGAGTCAGGAATGTTTTCGACATGAAAGCGTGAGTTTCGGATGAGACCCCTGCCCTCGCTCGCCGCGCTCCGGGCCTTCGAGGCCGCCGCCCGCACCCGCAGCTACTCCGCCGCGGGACGCGAGATGAACGTCAGCCACGCCGCCGTCGGCCAGCACGTGCGGCGGCTGGAGGCGGAGCTCGGCCGCCGGCTGATGGACCGCGACGGTCGCGGCGTCGCGCCGACGCGGGACGGAGCGGCGCTCGCGCGCGGTCTTTCGGAGGGCTTCGGCGCGATCCGGGCCGCGCTGGACGCCTTGGCGGAGGCGGACGCGGCGCGACCGCTCAGCGTGACCACCACGCCGAACTTCGCGGCGAGCTTCCTGATGCCGCGCATGGGCGGCTTCCGCCGGGCGCATCCGGAGATCGCGCTGATGCTGGACCCGACGCCGGCGGTGACGGAGATGGGACCGGAGGGGCCGGACCTCGCCATCCGCTACGGCGCCGGGGACTGGCCGGGGCTGGTCTCGGAGCCGCTGCTGCCTTCGCCGCTGGTGGTGGCCGCGGCGCCGGAGCTGGTGGCGGGACGCCGGGTGGAGCGGCCGGCGGATCTGCTCGCGATGCCCTGGCTGATCGAATTCGGCACGGACGAGGCCGCCGCCTGGCTGGCCGAGCACGGCGTCGCCGGACCGCTCGCCGCGGCGGCGACGCATCTGCCCGGCTACATGATGGCCGCGGCGCTGCGGCAGGGCCAGGGCGTCGGCTGCGTCGCCAAGGCCTTCGTGGCCGAGGACGTCGCGGCCGGTCGGCTGACGATCCTCTTCGGCGACGAGGAGGACGGCGGCGCGAGCGGCTATCACCTCGTGCGCCGGCCCGGCGCGCCGCGCCCGCCGGCCCGGCGCTTCGCCGCCTGGCTGCGGCGCGAGGCGAAGGCGGCCCGCGCCGCGGGCGGACCTCAGTAGGCCGGGCTTGTCGGCCGCCGGTCCCGCGGCGGCTTCACCACCTTCGCGAGGCGGTCGCCGACGGTCATCAGCGGCCGGGTGAAGGGGTTCTTGCGCAGATCCGCCTTTGTCTTCTCGATCCGCATGACGTCGGCGATGCGGCGGTCGAGGAAGTCCCAGGTCGCCGTGTACCCGGGCGACTCGTCGCCGAGCCAGTAGAGCGCGGTGGACGAATAGACGCCGGCGAGGGTGGCGCGCTTGGTGTACCAGTTGGCGTCGTCGGAGGTGTCGCCCACCGTCGTCCAGATCGCGTCCGCGGTGTCCCAGAGCGCGCGGGCCCCGTCGGCGGCGTGAATCGGCAGCGCGAAGAGCGACGCGGCGCGGCGCGCGGCCTCGCGGTGCGTGGCCACCACCTCGAGACGCAGGCGCACGCACCGCGTCACCTTGTCGGTGAAGCCCATGCCGAGATGCGATTCGGCCTCGAAGCGCTCGGCCATCAGCCGGTCGCCGCGACGGTGAAAGGCGAGGGCCGCGTCGACGCCGCCGCGCGGGAAGGCGAGGCGGGCGAGCTCGGCGTCCACGTCGACGTCCGCCGCGGCGGCGTCGATCGCCGGCTGCGACCAGCCGTCGAAGGCGACGTGCGACGGCAGCGCCTCCAGCAGGCGCTCGCGCGCCGTCTCGACCGGGTCGGGGGCCGGGGCGGCCGCGGGATCGGGACGGCCCGGTTCGGGCGGTATCGCGTGCGGAGCGTCGGTCATGGCGGCCTCCTCGGGTCGGACGGACGGGGGCGCGGCGCGGTGTGCCGCGCGACGTCGTCCCCTGACGTGGGGCGTTCGGGCGCTGTGGACACCCGGCGGTCGGGTGGTTACATACGGCTTCCCCGCCCCTGCAGCAACGAAAGGTGGTGACGTCCGTGCAGGTGATGGTACGCGACAACAACGTCGACCAGGCGCTCCGCGCGCTGAAGAAGAAGATGCAGCGCGAAGGCGTGTTCCGGGAGATGAAGCTCCGGCAGCACTACGAAAAGCCTTCGGTCAAGCGCGCCCGGGAGAAGGCGGAAGCGATCCGTCGCGCCCGCAAGCTCGCGCGCAAGAAGGCTCAGCGCGAGGGTCTGCTCTGACCCGCTGATCGACGGCGCGACGCGCCTAGACGGACCCCCGGCCCTGCGCCGGGGGTTTTCGTTTGCGTACGGGATCCGCCGGTCCCGCGGGACGTCTTTCTTTCGCCAAGCCGCCGCGCCAGCCTCGGGGGCGCACGATCCGAAGGGAGATGACGCCATGCGCCTGTTCCGCACCGCCCTCGCCGTCCTGCTGGTCGCGGGGGTCGCCCTGTCGGGCTGCACTCCGGGGACCGGAGCGCCGTCGGAAGGCCAGTCCCTCCGGGCGGAACGCGATTTCGGCCGCGCCGTCCTCGCGGATCTGCAGCGCGACGACCGCCTGATCGAGGACCGCGCGCTGAACCGCTACGTCGCGGACATCGCCGACCGGATCGAGCCGGCGCGCCCCCGCGGCGCGCCGCGGCTACGCACGGTGCTGGTCAAGGATCCGGGCGTGAACGCGTTCACCACGGGCGGCGGCTACGTCTTCGTCACCGCCGGTCTGATCGGCGCCATGGAGAACGAGGCGCAGTTCGCCTTCGTGCTGGCGCACGAGACGGCGCATATCGACCGCGGGCACGTCACCACCGGCGCGCGGCAGCGCCAGACCGCCTCGGCCGCCGCGATGATCGGCGCGGCGCTCGCGGTCGCGGCGGGCGTGCCCGGGGAAGTCGCGGAACTGGGCGCGGGGCTCAGCGCGCAGGCCGCGGTCGCCGACTTCTCGCGCGATCAGGAGGCGGACGCGGACGCCGTCGCCGTCGGCTACGTCTCGCAGGCCGGCTGGAGCGCGCTGGAGGGAGGGGAGTCCTTCGCGGTGATGCGCCGCCTCTACGGCGATTCGCGCGGGGCGGCGGCGTTCTTCGCGAGCCATCCGCCGAGCTCCGACAGGCAGGCGCGGATCGCCCGCCGGGCGCGGGCGCTCGGCGCGACCGAGGGCCGGGTGAACGCGCGGGGATGGCTCCGCGCCACCGGGGACCTGCGGCGGGAGCTTCTGGCGTTCTATCGGCGCGAGGGACGTGCGGCGGAGGCGAGGCAGATGCAGCGCAATCTCCGCGCCGGCCGCTGAGAGCGGGCGCGGAGTCGACCTCGCCGGGACCCGCCGTCGATCGCCCTGCGCCGGGCGTCTCAGGCGTTGACGAGCGCCAGGAAGACGAGAATCGCGAGGATGATGACGATCGCGATGGTCCCGACGCGCACGAAGCCCGCGAAGGTGCGCTCCTGCTCGGTGATGTCCATGTCGCCGTGTTCCTGGTGATCGGCCATGGCGGCCTCCATATCCGGATGCGTCGGAAGCGGAAATGGCCACGGGCGGCGCGCCGGCGCAAGAGTGGGAATCGTCGCGCGGAGGTCGGCCGCGGCCGGGCGGCGTTGTCGGACGCGGCGGCGCCGGCTACCGTTCTCCACGGGCGCGTCCCGCCGTGTCGCCGCCCCAGGCCTTGGCCGGAGCCCGACCGATGCGCCACGCCGCCGCCCTCGCCGCCTTCTGCATCGTCGGCGCCGCGGACCCCGGCGCGGCCGCGGCGCAGGACGCGGCGGCGGTCAGCGCGGCCGATCCGGATTCGGTGGTGCGCGCGCTCCGGACCCTCGGATTCCGCGGGACGCGCACCGAGGATCCCTACGGCGACCCGATGATCGAAAGCTCGGCCGAAGGCGTCGACTTCAACATCCTGTTCTACGGCTGCGAGGGAAACGTCGACTGCACGGTGATCCAGTTCCGCGCGGGCTTCGACCTCGAGGACGGCACGACGCTGGCCGCGGTCAACGAGTGGAACGCCGCGCGGATCTTCGGCAAGGCCTTCCTCGACGAGGAGAACGATCCCTTCGTCGAGATGACGTTGGAGATGAGCCGCCCGATGCCCTTCGATACCTTCGCCGCAAACCACGAATGGTGGCGCGCGGTGCTGGCCGGCTTCCAGGACCATATCGGCTGGTGAGGCGCCGGCGCTCCGCGCCTCAGACCAGACGGAAGCGCCAGGCCCCGCGATCGTCGGTCGCCCGCCGGACCTCGCCGAGACGGTGCATGTGATTGAGATGCCCCATCGCCTCGCCGAGGGCGAGGCCGAACACCTCCGGCTCGATCTCCCGCCCGAAGATCGGCAGGAAGCACTCGGCGGCGGTGCGCGGCGCGGTCAGATGGCGCCGAAGGCGCGCCAGGGCGCCGTGGTGGTTGTCGATCAGCTGCTCCAGCCGCGTGGCGAGCCCGGTGAAGGGCAGCTTGTGGCCGGGCAGCGCCAGATGATGCGGCTCGGCGTGGTCGAGCAGGCGCTCGCAGCTCTCGAACCACTCGCCGACGGGGTCGGCCTCGGGTTCGGTCGCGTGGACGCCGAGATTGGAGGAGATGCCGGGGATCACCTGGTCGCCGGTGACGACGAGGCGGTCGTCCTCGGACCAGAAGGTCGCGTGCTCCGGTGCGTGGCCGTTCCCGCAGCGGATCAGCCAGGTGCGGCCCGCCATGGCGATGCGCTCGCCCTCGCCGATGCGGGTGAAGCCGAGGGGGATCGGCTCGCAGGCGCGGGAGAAGTTGAAGGGCCGGCGGGTGCGGTAATGCTCGATCTGCGCGTCCGAGGCGCCGCCGCGGCGATAGTGCCGGATCGCGGCCTCGGGCGGCGTCTCCTGATGGTCGAGCTGGAGCATCCGGCCGAGCAGGTAGGCCGTGCGCGTGGTCACGAGCTCCGCCCCCTCTGCCACCAGCGGGCCGACATGGCCGAAATGGTCCGGGTGGTGATGGGTGACGATCACCCGGCGGATCGGCCGCCCCGCCAGCGGCCCGGCCTTCAGCCTGTCCCAGACCTCGCGCGTCGCCTCGCCCTTGAAGCCGGTGTCGATCACGCTCCAGCCGTCGGCGCCGTCGTCCATCAGGTAGACGTTGACGTGATCGAGCCGCATCGGCAGCGGCAGGCGGGTCCAGAGGACGCCCTCGGCGACCTCGATCGTCTCGCCCGGCGCCGGGGGCTCGGGCCAGGGGAACCGGATGCCGGGGCGCCCGGCGGGCACGGCGTCGCTCATGTCGCCCACGAGGCGAGCTCGCGGGCGCCGAGACGATAGAGGGCGTCGGCGCCGCCTTCGGCCGCGCGGGCGTGGGCGGTCGCGGCGGGCAGCTCCCGCCCCATGTAGTAGGCGGCGAGGGCGGTGCGGCGCGTGCGCTCCTCGCCCGTCGCGGCGAGCGCGCCCTTCAGCAGATAGCCGCCGCCCAGCACCAGCGCCCAGGCGCGCAGATAGTCGGCGGAGCCCGCGTAGCGGTCGTTGACGCCGTCCGCCGCCAGCATCCAGTCGGTCGCCGCGGCGAGGCCGGCGGCGGCGTCGGACAGCGCCTTGCCGAGCGGCGCGAGCACCGCGTCGTCGGAACGGTCGGCCCCGGAGGCCGCGCGCCGGATCTCCGCCATCAGGCCGCGGGCGATCTCGCCCCCGTCCGAGAGCTTGCGGCCGACGAGGTCCATGGCCTGGATGCCGTTGGTGCCCTCGTAGATCGCGGTGACGCGGACGTCGCGGAAGTACTGGGCGGCGCCGGTCTCCTCCACGAAGCCCATGCCGCCGTGCAGCTGGATGCCGAGATTGGCGACCTCGACGCCGACATCGGTGCCGAAGGCCTTGGCGATCGGCGTCAGGAAGGCGCCGCGGGCGTGCCAGCGCTCGGCCGTCTCGCCCTCCGTCGCGCGGGCCATGTCGAGGCTGAGCGCGGTGTCGAGGCAGATGGCGCGGGCGACCTCGGTCAGGCTCTTCATCTTCAGCAGCATCCGGCGCACGTCGGCGTGGCCGATGATGGTGCCGGAGCCGTCGGGCGTGCGGCCCTGCTGGCGCTCCAGCGCCCAGGCGAGGGATTTCTGGTAGGCGGCCTCGGCCACGCCCAGCCCTTCGGTGCCGACGCCGAGGCGGGCGTTGTTCATCATCGTGAACATGCACGCCATGCCGCCGTTCTCGGGCCCGACCAGCCAGCCGGTCGCGCCCTCGAAGCTCATCACGCAGGTCGGCGAGCCGTGCAGGCCCATCTTGTGCTCGAGCCCGATGCAGCGGACCGCGTTGGCGACGCCGGGGTTCCCGTCCGGGTCCGGCAGGCGCTTCGGCACCAGGAACAGCGAGACGCCGCGCGTGCCGGCCGGCGCGTCGGGCAGGCGCGCGAGGACGAGGTGGACGACGTTGCCGGCGATGTCGTGGTCGCCCCAGGAGATGTAGATCTTCTGGCCGGTGACGGCGTAGCTGCCGTCGCCGTTCGGCACGGCCTTCGTGCTCAGCGCGCCGACGTCGGAGCCGGCCTGCGGCTCGGTCAGGTTCATGGTGCCGGTCCACTCGCCGGAGGCGAGCTTCGGCAGATAGAGCGCGCGCAGTTCGTCCGTGGCGTGGACCTCCAGCGCCTCGATCTGGCCCTGGCTGAGCAGCGGGCAGAGCGAGAGCGCGAGATTGGCGCCGGCGAACATCTCCCCGACGGCGGTGCCGAGCACCAGCGGCAGGCCCATGCCCCCCGCGTCGGTCGAGGCGGCGAGGCCGACCCAGCCGCCTTCGGCGAGCTTCCGGTAGGCGTCGGCGAAGCCGGGGGTGCAACGGACGACGCCGTTCTCGAGCCGCGCCGGATGCAGGTCCCCCGCTCGATTGAGGGGGGCGAGCACGTCCGAGGCGATCTTGCCGGCCTCCTCCAGCACGGCGCCCCGCGTCTCGGCGGTGGCGTCGGCGAAGCGGTCGGTGCGGGCGAGCCGGTCGGCCTCGATCACGTGGTCGAGGCAGAAGGCGAGGTCCTTCAGCGGGGCGTGATAGGTCATGCGGTTCCTCCTCCGCGCGCGCTCCGGCCGCGTTTGCGCGGGGCGGCGGGCCGGCCTATGTCTCGCGGGGTCCCGCCGGGCGCGTTTGGCGCGGACGCTATGTCGCGCGCCGGACGCTGTCCAGCATCGGCGCGGAGACGGGAGGACGCATGGACGGCGGGCTCGGCGGGACGGAGCGGCTGACGGCCGACGCGGACGGGATCGTCCGCGCGGCGGCGCTGCTGCGCGAAGGCCGGCTGGTCGCCTTCCCGACGGAGACGGTCTACGGCCTCGGCGGGCTCGCGATCACGGACGCGGCGGTGGCGGCGATCTACGCCGCGAAGGGCCGGCCGGCCTGCAACCCCCTGATCGCGCATGTCGCCTCGCGCGAGGCCGCGGAAGCGCTGGTGGACCTGCCCGAGGCCGGGCGGCGGCTGGCGGCGGCGTTCTGGCCGGGACCTCTGACGCTGGTGGCGCCGATGCGCCCCTGCGCCCGGCTGGCGAGGGCGGCGACGGCCGGCCTCGCGACGGCGGCGGTGCGCGTGCCGGGCTCCGCCACGGCGCGGACGCTGCTGGCGGCGGTCGGCGCGCCGGTGGCCGCGCCCTCGGCCAACCGCTCCGGCCGGCTCAGCCCGACGACGGCGGAGGCGGTGCTGGAGCAGCTCTCCGGCCGCATCGCGGCGGTGCTCGACGGCGGCCCCTGCCCCGTCGGCCTCGAGAGCGCCATCGTCGGCTTCGACGCCGCCGGCCGCCCGGTGCTGCTTCGCCCCGGCGGCCTCGCGGCGGAACGGCTGGCCGAGGTCTGCGGCCCGCTCGGCGCCGAGGCGGAAGGCGACCGGCCGAGCGCGCCCGGCCGCCTCGCCTCGCATTACGCGCCCGGGATGCGCCTCCGGCTCGACGCCGACGCCCCGCGCCCCGGCGAGGGCTGGCTCGGCTTCGGCCCCGGGCCCGAGGCGCCGGTCGCCGAGACGCTGAGCGCGACCGGCGACCTCGCGGAAGCGGCGGCGAGGCTCTACGAAGCGATGCGCCGGCTCGACGCCCGCATGGGCGGGCGCGGCACGGCGGCGGTGGCGCGGATCCCGCGGACGGGTCTCGGCGCCGCGATCGACGACAGGCTCCGGCGGGCGGCGGCGCCCAGACCGGGCGACAGGGAGGCGGACGAATGAACGAGATGAGCCGGCTGGCGGCGCCCTCGGCGGCGTTTCTCGACGGGCTGCGCGAACTCCTCGGCCCGAAGGGCGCGCAGGACCCCGAGCCGGAGGACCCGCGCCTGCGCGAGCCGCGGGACCGCTGGCGCGGCCACGCCGCCCTGATCGTGCGCCCCGCGAGCACCGAGGAGACGGCCGAGGTCGTCCGCCGCTGCGCCGAGGCCGGGGTCGCGATCACGCCCTATTCCGGCGGCACCGGCCTCGTCGGCGGCCAGCTCCGCCCCGAGACGCCGGGCGGCGCGCCGGGGATCCTCCTCTCCACCGACCGGATGAACCGCGTGCGCCTCTCGGCGCCCGAGGACGACGCGGTGGTGGTGGAGGCGGGCGTGACGCTCGCCGGCGCGCAGGAGGCGGCGGAGAAGGCGGGGCGGCTGTTCCCGCTCTCCATCGCCTCGGAGGGGACGGCGCGGATCGGCGGCGTGCTCTCGACCAACGCCGGGGGCCTCGCGGTGCTGCGCTACGGCATGGCGCGGGACCTGGTGCTCGGCGTCGAGGCGGTGCTGCCGGACGGATCGATCCACCACGGCCTCAAGCTGCTGCGCAAGAACAACACCGGCTACGACCTGCGCCACCTGCTGATCGGGGCCGAGGGGACGCTGGGGATCATCACGGCCGCCGCGCTGCGCCTCTACCCGCGCCCGGCCGAATGGGCGACGGCGTTCTGCGCGGTGCCCTCGCCCGACGCGGCGCTGGAGCTGCTGCACCTCGTGCGCGAGCGCATGGGCGAGACGGTCTCGGCCTTCGAGCTGATCCACAAGACGGGGATCGACTTCCTGGCCGAGCACGTGCCCGACGCGCGCCACCCGCTCGACCCGGTGCCCGAATGGTCGGTGCTGACCGAGGCGGCCTCCGGCAAGGGCTCGGAGATGCAGGCGCGGCTCGAGGCGGCGCTCGAGGCCGGGTTCGAGGCCGGACTGATCGAGGACGCCGCCGTCGCCCAGTCCGAGGCGCAGCGGGCGGCCTTCTGGCAGGTGCGCGAGAGCATCCCGGAAGCCAACCGCAAGGTCGGCGCGGTTTCGAATCACGACGTCTCGGCCCCGATGTCGAAGGTTGCGGACTTCATCCGCGCCGCCGGCCCGGCGATCGAGGCGACGGCGCCCGGCACGCGGATCAACTGCTTCGGCCATCTCGGCGACGGCAACCTGCACTACAACGTCTACCCGGCGCCGGGCCGGCCGAAGGAGGACTACGACAACCTGCGGCCGGAGATAAAACGCATCGTCCACGACCTGATCGACGCCCATGGCGGCTCGATCAGCGCCGAGCACGGGATCGGACGGCTTAAGGTGGCGGAACTCGCCCGCTACGGCGATCCGGCGAAGCTGGCGGCGATGCGGGCGATCAAGGCGGCGCTCGACCCGAGGGGGATCATGAACCCGGGCGCGCTGTTCGGCTGACGCGGCGGCGCCGGCTGTCGGGGCGGTCCGCGATCCTCGAGCGGACCGATTCGGTCACCTCGTCCGGCTGCGGGCCGAGGCGACGCGGCCCGCCGGTCGCGGGGCCGAAAGGCAGCGGGACTCGGTCCCGGAAGCCGACCCCGGGCCCGACGCATCGGGGCCGGCGAGAAGCCCCGAGCGGACGGTCCGGTCGCGGGGCCGGCCCCGCCCCGGCCCACGGGGCCGGAGCGGGGGCGCCGAAACGCCAAGCGGCGCAGCACGCTACGCGCTGACACTCGTCACGCTCGGGGCGCCGCGCACGGCACGACCGGTTCGGCCATGCACGGCGCCCCTTCGCACTGGACGTCCATCGGGAGAGCCGACTTCGCCGGCCAAACGTCACTCACCCCGCTCTGCTCCCACGCGGCCTTCAACGCGCGAAGAACTCTCCCGAGTGCGACCCGGAGCCGGCGGACACACCCAAGCCGATCCGCCTCCGGTTGACACCCATATGCGGCCAATCGGGTTGCCAAGACGTAAACGGGATCGCCGCTCCGAGCCTCGAAATCCGACAAGTCTCTGCGATATAGTCGCTTTTCTTCAGGACGCGACGGGCTTGCGATCCTGGCCGCCGGTCTCGTGGCCGCCGCCGGCGGGGCGGATCATCTGAAAGACCTCGCGCACCACGGCGTAGTCCTTGTAGCCGCAACGCGCGACCGGCTGGTGGCGGGTGAGGTCGAAGATGCCGTCCACCACGCAGTCGTCGCGCAGATGCACGCGCACCACCCGGCCGAAGGTGACGACGTTCATCATCCCGTCGTCGCCCGGCAGCACCACCTCCTGATGCGCGAGGCACTCGAAGGTCGCCGCCGCGGCGGCCACGCGCGGCGCGCGGATGTCGAGGCAGGGCGCCTTCTCGAGGCCCGCGATCTCGAATTCGTCCTCGCCGTGACCGTAGCCGCCGGAAGTGAGGTTCATCTGGTCCTTCAGGTCCCAGCCCACGAAGTTGACCGCGAACTCGCCGGTCTCGCGGATGTTGGCGAGGCTGTCCTTGACGCTCTCGTCCGGCTTGCGCCCGGTGACCGAGAACATGACCATCGGCGGCGCGTCGGCCACCGCCATGAAGAAGGAATAGGGGGCGAGGTTCGCCCGCCCCTCGGCGTCGACGGTGGAGATCCAGCCGATCGGGCGCGGCGCCACCACGGCCTTGAACGGGTTGTGCGGCAGGCCGTGGCCGTCCTCGGGGCGGTAGTGCATGGGCTCTCTCCTCCGGCGTCTCTCGGGCCCGGCTTGTAGACGGACGGGGGGGCCCATGCTAGGGCGCGCCGCCGCGGAGAGCAGAGGGGATCGGCCGTGTTCCGGGTGATGCGCGAGCGGGCGGAGGACGCGGCGGAGGTCGAGTGGCTGCTCGACACCGCCTTCGCGCCGGGGCGCACCGCGCTCAGCTCCTACCGACTGCGCGACGGCGTCGATCCGGTGGCCGAGCTCTGCCTCGTGGCGCGGGACGAATTCGACGCGGTCGTCGGCGCGATCCGGCACTGGCCCGTGCGCATCGGCCCGTCGGGGGCGCCGGCGCTGCTGCTCGGCCCGGTGGCGGTGCATCCGACGCGCCAGGGCGAGGGGCTGGGCGCGATCCTCATCGGCGAGGCGATGGAGCGCGCCGCCGAGCTCGGCTGGACGCGGGTGCTGCTGGTGGGGGACGAGCCCTATTACGGCCGCTTCGGGTTCCGTCACGCGCTCGCCGCGGAGGTGGAGTTTCCGCCGCCGACGAACCCCGCCCGGATCCTCGCGCGCGAGCTCTCGTCCGGCGCCATGACCGGCGTCGCGGGGCCGGTGCGAAAATGGCATGAGGCCGGGGGACGCGACGCCGCGGGGTGACGGCGCCGGCCCCGCCGCGGCCCCCCCTCAGCGACCCTCGACCCGCCAGGCCCCGACCGCGAGGCCGGCGGCCAGCAGCAGCATCAGCCAGCCCGGCGCCAGGGGCGTCAGAGTCACGTCACGCACCGCGTAGGCGTCGCGCCGCGCCAGCCCCAGCCAGCCGCGCCCCGCCGCGGTGCGCCCGGGCCGCACGCGCCGCAGATCCGGCACCCCGCCTTCGGCGAGCCGCATCGCCCCGCCCCGCGTCGCCTCCACCAGCCCCGCCAGCACCGCGGGCGTGGAGACCGGGTTCTCGAACTCCTTCGGCGCCGGAGGCCCCACCGCCGCGACGCCCTCCAGCACCCCGTCGGTCAGCGTCCAGAGCCCGGCCTCGTCCGCCGTGAACACCGCGCGCCAGCGCCCGGGCGCCACCGCCTCGAACCCGGCCTCCAGCGTCTCGTCCGAGGGGGAGACCGCCGTCAGCCGCCGCGGCTCCGTCTCCACCGAGCGCCGCGTCACCGTCACCTCGGCGCCGGAGACCTCGGCCGTCAGCGCCTCCTCCTCCAGCTCCGGCTCCTTCATCAGCCAGTGCGCCAGCCGCCGCAGCAGCTCCGCCTGCGGCCCGCCGCCCTCGAAGCCGCGGGACCATAGCCAGGCATGGTCGGAGGCGAGCGCGGCGACCCGCCCCTCGCCCACCCGGTCGAGGATCAGGAGCGGCGCGCCCTCCGTCCCCTCCATCACCGTCTGTCCCGACAGCGCGTCCAGCTCGATCAGCCGGAACCAGCGCCCCCAGACCGGGCCCTCGGCCGCCGCCCCGCCCGGCGTCGCCTCGCGCAGGCCCGCCGTCACCGGATGCTTCTCCCCCAGCGCGGTGATCTCGGGGAAATACCCCTCCTCGAAGATCCGCGACGTGGGCGCGCCCGGCAGCACGTCGCGCAGCGGCGTGCGGTAGAGCGATTCGACCCCCGCGAAGGCCGGGCCGGAGGCGACCAGCACCGCGCCCCCGTCGCGGACGTAGCGCGAGATGTTGTCGATGTAGGCCGAAGGCAGCACACCGCGGCGGCGGTAGCGGTCGAAGATGATCAGGTCGAACTCGTCGACCTTCTCCATGAACAGCTCGCGCGTCGGGAAGGAGATCAGCGAGAGCTCGAACACCGGCACGCCGTCCTGCTTGTCCGGCGGCCGGAGGATGGTGAAATGCACCAGATCCACCGAAGGATCCGCCTTCAGGAGGTTCCGCCAGGTCCGCTCGCCCGGATGCGGCTCGCCCGAGACCAGCAGCACCCGCAGGCGGTCGCGCACGCCGTTGACGGTGAAGACGGCGGCGTTGTTGCGGTCCGTCAGCTCGCCCTCGAGCGGCGGCAGCGCCAGCGAGACCACGTTCGCGCCGCCATGCTCGATCGGGATCGCGACGCGGGCGGGCCGGCCGACCGGCACCGACTGCACCGAGTGGGGCTCGCCGTCGATGCGGAGCTCGACCTGAGCCGAGCCCTCGGCCGCGGGCGGCGCCTCGCCCAGCGCCTGCACCTCGAACACCACCTCCACCGTCTCGCCGACGATGCCGAAGGCGGGCGCGGTCTGCAGCGCGAGGCGACGGTCCCACTCCCCCTCCTCCCCGGTCAGCACCAGATGCACCGGCGCCGGGAAGCGCTCCATCAGGTCGGCGTCGTGCGCCTGCCCGTCGGTCAGAAGCACCGCGCCCGCCAGCCGGTCGGGGGCGACCTCGGCCGCCGCGCCCTCCAGCGCGGTCAGCAGGCGCGTGCCGGCGTCCGCCTCCTCCACCCCCTCGCCGCCGCGGGCCACGCGCGCGACGCGCAGCTCCATCGGCGCGTCGGGATCGGCGCCCAGCGTCTCGAGCCGCGCGCGGAGCGTCGCCTCGGCCGCCTCGAGCTGCGACGGGCGCCCGGCGATGCCCTGGGAGGCGCTCTCGTCGACCACCAGGATCCCGACGTCGGGCAGCGGATCGCGCACCTCCTGCCGAAGCGACGGATTCGCGAGCGCCGTCACCAGCGCCGCGGCGGCGAGCGCGCGCAGGAGCCAGCCCTTCGAGCGCAGCACCAGCGTCAGCACCGCCGCAGCCAGCGACAGGACGGCGAGGGCGGCGACCGCCTCCCAGGGGAGCAGCGGCGCGAAGTCGACGGCGGCGTTCATCGCGAAGCCTTCCTCAATTCCCGATCCGTTCCAGCAGCGCCGGGACGTGCACCTGGTCGGACTTGTAGGAGCCGGTCAGCACGTACATCACCAGGTTCACGCCGAAACGGAACGCCATCTCCCGTTGGCGCGCGTCCTCGCGCCCGATCGGCACGAGGAAGTCGCCGCGGTCGTCCACCGCCCAGGCCGCGGCCCAGTCGGAGCCGCCGATCACCACCGGCGTCACCCCGTCGTTGAGGCCGCGGAACGGCGCGCCCTCGATCGTCTCGGCGTCGGGCGAGGCCTCGACCCAGACCTCTCCGCCGCGCCAGCGGCCGGGGAAGTCCTGCAGCAGGTAGAAGGTGCGCGTGACGACGTGGTCCTCCGGCGCGGGCTCCAGCGGCGGCAGGTCGAGCGGCGCGGCGAGGCGGCGCAGCGCCCGCCCCTCCGGCGTGCCCGAGCCGAAGCCGGAGGCGAGATGCGCGTCGCGCGTGTCGAAGACGATGGTGCCGCCGGTGCGCGTGAAGGCGTTGAGCTTGGCGTAGGCCGCGTCCGACGGCGTCGGCATGTCCTCGGTCACCGGCCAGTAGAGCATCGGGTAGAAGGCGAGCTCGTCCGTCTCGAGGTTCACGCCGATGGGCTCGGCCGGCTCGACCGCGGTGCGCGCCGTCAGCACGCGGGAGAGCCCGCGCAGCCCCGCCTCCGCGAGGCGGTCGACCTCCCGATCGCCGGTGACGACGTAGGCGAGCACGGTGTCGAGAGTCGCCGCGAGGGCGCGCGCCTCGTCCGCCTCGCCCGGCCCCGGATCGGCCGGCTGAGCCCGGAGCGCGCCCGGCTCGGCGGCGAGCAGCGCGGCCAGCGCCAGCGCCGCCGCCGCGCCCGGCCGCGCCCGGCCGAGGCGCAGGCGCCCCGCGAGCCAAAGGGCCGCGAGCGCGTCGATCGCCAGCAGGATCAGCGCCAGCGCCAACAGCAGGCCCTTGAAGTCGCGCTCCTCGCCCCGATCCAGGGATTCGGCGCGCGCGAAGACCGGCGCGGTGGCGCGGCTCAGCGCCGTCTCCGCGTCCGCGAGATTGACGGCCACCGTCCGCTCGCCCGCCCGCCAGACGCCGGGCGGGGCGTCGGGGCCGGCGCGGCCCTCGGCCAGCCGCGCGCCCGTCACGCCGCCGAGCGTCCCGGGGTCCATCGGCCGGCCATGGCCGTCGAGCACCGTCACCGGCGTCCAGACCGCGTCGCCGAGATCCCCCGCCGTCCCGGCGGACCCGGCCGAGGCGGCGAGCGCCAGCCGCTCCAGCATCTGCACGAAGAGGCCGGAGAGCGGCAGCGTCGACCATTCGGCGTTCGCCGTGACGTGGAAGAACACCACCCGCCCCGCGCCGCGGTCCGCGGCGGTGACGAGGGGCGTGCCGTCCGCCAGGGCCGCCAGCGTCCGCTCGGCGAGTTCCGGGCTCGGCTGCGCCAGAACCTGCCGCTCGACCGTCACGTCGGGCGCGGCGTCGAGGCCGGCGAAGATCCCGCTCTCAGGAAAGGGCGCGACGGGCTGCGGCGCGCCCCAGCTCATGGCGCCGCCCACCGCCCGGCCGCCGGCGCGCAGGCGCACCGGCAGCAGCGGATCCTCCTCGCCCGCCGCGCCGCGCTCGCGCAGCGCCTCGGTCTCGGCCCGCGCCGTGCGCGGACCGGCGAAGCGCACCAGCAGGCCGCCCTCCTCCATCCACTCGGCCATCGCGTCGCGCTCGGCGCCGGTGAAGGTCCCGAGATCGGCGAGCACGAGGGCGTCGGGCCGCGCCTCGATCAGCGCCAGAAGATCGTCCTCGATCACCTCCGCCGTCGGCGCCAGCGCCTGGCGCAGGAAATGCAGCTGGGAGGTCAGCGGCCGCGCCGCCGCGTCGTCCTCGCCCGAGAGCAGCCCGACCCGCTTGCGGCGCACCGCATCGTCCGCGAGCGCGACCCCGCCGGCGCTCGCCCCGGTGGCGAGCGCCACGCGCTCCACCTGGTTGCGAAGCTCCAGCGGCAGCTCGAAGGTCAGCGCGGCGACGGTGTCGCCCTCGGCGAATTCGGCTTCGGCGACGGCGAGCCGCCGCTCCGCCCCGTCCGGACCCCGGCCGATGGCGACGGCGGAGACGGGGCGCGGCCCGGCGGCCTCGGCCCGCACCGCCTCGGCCACGAGGGCGGCGTCCTGCAGCGTCGGCGGGCGCAGCGCCAGCGCGGCGCTCGCGGGCTCGGCCACCGTCAAGGGCCCCGCCGCCTCCAACGCGTCGATCAGCGCCGCGCGGCCGTCGGCGTCGTGCTCCAGCCCGTCGGTGATCCAGACCGTCTCGAAGCCGCCCGTCCGCTCGGCGAGCGCGGCCGCCCGCTCCGCGAAGCCGGCCCGGTCCGGCGCCCAGGCCCGCGGCGCCATAGCCTCGAGCGGCCCGAGCCAGTCGCCGGCCGAGCGCGGCTCGAGCGGATCGGGCGAGGGCGGCGCCGCGACGCTCGCCAGCACCGCCGGGCGCCCGGCCCGCTGGGCCTGCTCCAGCGCCTCCGCCGCGCGCGCCCGCCGCGACTCCCAATCCGGCGCCGAGGCCCAGCCGCCGTCCATCAGCACGAGAACGATACCCGAACCCCGCAGGTCCTGCCCCGGATTCGCCACCGGCCGCGCGAACGCCAGGATCGCCGCCGCGATGGCGAGCATCCGCAGGATCAGCAGCCAGAGAGGCGTCTTCTCCGGCATCCGCTCCTTGTCCTCGAGACCCAGCAGCAGCCGGACGCCGGGAAAGATCAGGCGCCGCGGCGCCGGCGGCGTCGCGCGCAGCAGCCACCAAAGGGCGGGAAGCGCGGCGAGGGCCGCCAGCAGCCAGGGATTGAGGAAGGCGAGGGCGCCGAAGCTCAGCATGCGGCGGTCTTCCGGTCAGGGGGCGGGAGAGGCCCCGGGGGCATGCTCAAAAGCCCCCGATGGCAGCGTAGAGCCAGAGCAGCGCCTTGCGCGGGCTCTCGTCGGTGCGGTGGATGGTGCATTGCCAGCCGCAGCGGCGCGCGGTCTGCATCAGCGCGTCGCGCCGTTCGGCGAGGCGCTCCAGATAGGCCTCGCGCAGGCCCTTGGCGCGGTGCGTCTCGAATTCCACCCCGCCGCCGAGACTCTCCAGCACCAGGCGGCCGTCGAAGGGGAAGCTCTCCTCCGCCGGGTCGACGATCTGGAGATAGGCGCCGGAGACGCCGCGCTCGGCGGCGTGGATCAAGGCGGGGAACACCGCCTCGCGCGGGCCCATGAAGTCCGAGAGGAACACGGCCTTGCCGCCGGCGGCCATCGCGGCCCGGGGCGGGGCGCCGAAGTCGGGGCGCCCTCGGTTGTCTCGCAGCAGTTCCAGCGCCATGCGCATCAGCTGCGGCTCTCCCGTCGCCGGGCGCTCCGCCTCGGTGCCGAGGAGGCTCACCCGCTCGCCGCCGCGGGCCAGCAGCACGCCGAGCGCCAGCGCCAGCAGCCGCGCGCGCTGGGCCTTGGTGCGCTCGGAGAGGTCCGACTTCCACTCCATCGAGGCCGCGTCGTCGGCCCAGACCCAGACGCTCTGCGCCGCCTCCCACTCCATCTCGCGGATGAAGACGTGGTCGGAGCGCGCCGAGCGTCGCCAGTCGATCGCGGTGGAGGGATCGCCCGGCAGCGCGTGGCGATACTGCCAGAAGGTCTCGCCCGGGCCCGAGCGCTTGCGCCCGTGCACGCCGGCGACCGTCGAGGCGGCGAGGCGTTCGGCCGCGGCCAGCAGCGGCGGCAGCGCGCCCGAGATCCGCTCGGCGTCGCGACGCAGCCAGGCCGGGGTGTCCGACCCGTCGCGCGGCCGCGGGCGGGCCGGGGCCTGGGGGGCGCGGCCGGTCGTCACGCGGCCTCCTCGAGGGACAGAGCCTCGGAGACCAGCCCGTCGATCACCTGCTCGAGCGTGCGCCCTTCGGCCCGGGCGGCGAAGGTCAGCGCCATGCGGTGCTTCAGCGCCGGGCGCGCCAGCGCCTCGACGTCCGACACCGAGGGCGCGAGGCGCTGCGAGAGCAGCGCGCGCGCCCGCACCGCCAGCATCAGCGCCTGCGCCGCGCGCGGCCCGGGACCGAAGGCGACGGCGCCCGCCAGCGTCGGCGACGCGTCGGGCTCGCCCGGCCGGGCGGAGCGCACGAGGCGCAGGATCGCCTCCATCACGCTCTCGCCGACGGGCATCCGGCGCACCAGCCGCTGCGCGGCGATCAGGCTTTCGGCGGTGAAGCAGGGCTCGGCCCCCGCGTCCTCGGTGCCGGTGGTGGCGAGGAGGATGGCCCGTTCGGCGTCGAGGGTGGGAAAGTCCACGTCGATCTGCAGCAGGAAGCGGTCGAGCTGCGCCTCGGGCAGCGGATAGGTGCCCTCCTGCTCGATCGGGTTCTGCGTCGCGAGGACGTGGAACGGCGCCGGCAGCGGCCGGTCCGCGCCGGCGACCGAGACGATCCGTTCCTGCATCGCCTGAAGCAGCGCCGACTGGGTGCGGGGCGAGGCGCGGTTGATCTCGTCCGCAAGCAGGAGCTGGCAGAAGATCGGCCCCTCGATGAAGCGGAAGGCGCGGCCGCCGCCGTGCTCGGCCTCCTCCAGCACCTCGGCGCCGAGGATGTCGGCCGGCATCAGATCAGGCGTGAACTGCACCCGCCCGGCGTCGAGGCCCATGACCCGGCCCAGCGTCTCCACCAGCCGCGTCTTCGCGAGGCCCGGCGCGCCGACCAGCAGGCCGTGGCCGCCGCAGAGCAGCGCGTTCAGGGTCAGCTCGACCACGGTCTCCTGGCCGATCACGCGCCTCGCGACCTGCCGCCGCGCCTCCGCGAGCGTGGCGCCGAGGGTCTCGATCTCCTCCACGAAGGCGTCGTCTGCGTCGATCATGGGCGGGTCTCTCCGGAGCGTTTGCAGCGAGCGGCGCGGGCGCGCTTCGTCGCCTCCCGCCTTTCAAAGAGTATGCCGAGGACCTAGCTTGTCCAACGGGGCGGACACCACCGAAACGTCACGGAGGCGAGAGCATGAGCGGCAGCGGGATCTCGACGCCCGACGCGGAGGGCCTCGCGAAAAGCGTGAAGGCGGCGGCCAAGAAGGGTCCGCCGCCGGTGCACCTGTGGAATCCTCCCTTCTGCGGCGACCTCGACATGCGCATCGCGCGGGACGGGACCTGGTGGTATCTCGGCACGCCGATCGGCCGGCCTGCGCTCGTGAAGCTGTTCGCCTCGGTGCTGCGCAAGGACGGCGACGCCTACTTCCTCGTCACGCCGGTCGAGAAGGTGGGCATCACCGTCGAAGACGCCCCTTTCGTCGCGGTCGACTTCCGCGTCGAGGGCGAGGGCCAGGATCGGCGGCTGGTCTTCGTCACGAACGTGGGCGACGAGACCGAAGCGGGGCCGGAGCACCCTATCCGCGTCACGCGGGACCCCGAGACCGGCGAACCATCCCCCTACGTCCATGTCCGCGGCGATCTCGAGGCGCTGATCGACCGCAAGAGCTTCTACCGGCTGGTGGAGATCGGCGAACATGAGACGCTGGACGGGACGCGCTGGTTCGGCCTGCGCTCCGGCGGCCGTTTCTTCCCGATCGTTCCGTCGTCCGAGCTGGAGGTCTAGCGCGCCGCGCTCGACCGTCGTCAATGCCGGCCGCGCTTGCCGCCGGGCCCGGACGGCGCCAGAAACTCATGGCATGTCCCGGTCCCCGCTCTCGATCGATCGTCCGCTCCTGCACCGCGCGGTGCGGGCGCGCGGCGTCGGCCGCAGTTCCGACTACGACCTGAACCCGGAGATCCGCGAGAGGCTGCCGGCGACGCGATCCCTGCGCGGGGCGGCGGTGCTCTGCGGGCTGGTGGATCGGGAAGACGGCGCGGGCTGGCGCGTGATCCTGACCCGGCGGGCGGATCACCTGAAGCGTCATGCCGGGCAGATCGCCTTCCCTGGCGGGCGAATCGATCCGGAGGATCCCTCGCCCGAGGCGGCGGCGCTGCGCGAGGCGGAGGAGGAGATCGGCCTTTCCGCCCGCCACGTCGAGATTCTGGGCCCGATCGAGGGCCACGAGACGGTGACCGGCTACGCCGTGACGCCCTTCGTCGGCTTCGTGGACCGGGCCTTCGAACCGCGGCCCGATCCTGCGGAGGTGGCCGAGGTGTTCGAGCCGCCGCTCGCCTTCCTGATGGATCCGGCCAACCGCACGCAGGACCATCGCGCGGGACCGGGCGGGCGGCGCAGCTTCTGGGCGATGCCGTGGGAGGGGCGCTACATCTGGGGCGCCACGGCGCGGATGCTCGTCTCGCTCTCGGACCGTCTCGCCGCCGAGGCGTCGGGCGAGACCGCGGAGTGAGCGCCGCCGCCGGAGGCGGCCCCGAGGCGGCGGCCATGCCGGCGCGCCTGCGCGCGGACTGGCTCTCGGACCCCGCGGCGTCGGCCGTCGTCGCGGCGTTGCGGGCGGGTGGGGCGCGGGCGCTCTTCGTCGGGGGCTGCGTGCGCAACGCCCTGCTCGGCCTGCCCGTCACGGATCTCGACCTCGCCACCGACGCCGCGCCCGAGCGGGTGCAGGCCATGCTGGAGGCGGCGGGGCTGCGCCAGGTCCCCACCGGGCTCGCGCACGGCACCGTGACGGCCGTGGCCGACGGCCGGGGCTTCGAGATCACGACCTTCCGGCGTGACGAGGAGACCTTCGGGCGGCACGCCCGCGTCGCCTTCGGCGCGGCGCTGGAGGAGGACGCGGCGCGGCGCGACTTCACCATGAACGCCCTCTACGCCGAGCCGGACGGGACGCTGCTGGATCCGACGGGCGAGGGCTTGGCCGACCTCGCGGCGCGGCGGGTGCGCTTCATCGGCGATCCGGCGGCGCGGATCGCCGAGGACCGTCTCCGCATCCTGCGCTTCTTCCGCTTCTTCGCGCTCTACGGCGACGCCGGGACCGGGACAGACCCGGCGGGGCTCGCCGCCTGCGCGGCCGCGGCGGAGGGGGTCGAGGCGCTGGCGCGCGAGCGGATCGGGGGGGAGATGCGCAAGCTTCTCGGGGCGCCCCTGCCCGGGCCGGCGGTCTCGGCGATGGCGGGCGCGGGAGTTCTGGAGCGGGTGCTGCCGGGCGCGGAGCCGAGGGCGCTGGGGCCGCTTGCGGCGGCGGAGGCCGCGGCGGGGGTCCGGCCCGACTGGAAGCGACGGCTGATCGCCCTCGGCGCGACGCCCGAGGACGCGGCGGAGCGGCTGCGCCTGTCGCGCGCCGAGAGCCGGGCGCTGGCGGCCATCGCCGCGGCGCTGGAGGCGCGCGAGCCTGCGGCGCGGGCGGCCTATCGGCACGGGGCCGAGGCGGCGCGGGACGCGGCGCTGCTGCGCGCGGCGCGGGAGGGGACCGCCCCGCCGAAGAGCCTCTCGCGAGAGATCGCGCGGGGCGCGACGGCGGACTTTCCCGTGTCCGCCAAGGACCTGATCGACCGGGGCGCGAAGCCGGGGCCGGCGCTGGGACGCCGGCTCGAGGCGCTGGAGGCGGACTGGATCGCCTCGGACTTCAAGGCGACGAAGGGGGATCTGCTGGACGGCTGAGGGCCGCCGCGGCCTCGCGCCACCAGTCGCGGGTGGCGAGGTGGCGGCGGAGGCGCGTGTCGGTCTCCTTGGGCGCGCTCTCGATGTAGCGGACGGCCTCGGCGCGCGCCTCGCCGGTCAGGGCGGCGAGATACGCCTCGGCGGCGGCGAGGGCGAAGGGCTCCGTGCGGTGCTCGGCCCAGTTGGGGCGGAGGTCGGTCCAGACGGCGCCGGCGGCGCCCGTCGTCTCGCACCAGGCGGCGACGCGGTCGGCGGCGCGGCCCTCGGCCCGGCCGCTGCGGGCGCAGACCCAGCCGATCAGGTCGAGCGGGGCGCGTTCGCGGCGGGCGAGATCGGCGCGCGCCTCGGCCGGGTCGGTCCGGCGCGAGGCGATCGCGTGGGTGGGGCACGGCACGCCGAGATCGGGGTCGATGCAGACCACGAGGCCCATGCGGCGCTTCGGCGAGATGCGCGAGAACTCGAGCGGCAGCGCCGGGCCGGCGCCGAGCGCCCAGGGCTCCGCGACGTGCGGGGCGAGATCGTCGAGATCCCAGATCAGGGACCCCCAGCCTATGACCGCGATTCGGTCCCGCATGCGTGCCGCTCCCGTGCAGAAGACGTCGGCCCTTCGTCGGCCGAACGTCGGACTTTCGTCGGCCCCCCGTACCCTGCGCGTCGGCCCTTCGTCACGCCCGGGTCGGCGTCCGGTCGGGCTTTCGTGCGGCGCCGGCGCCGACGGCGTCGTGACGGGGCGGGGCGGCGGGTCGGAGACGAGCGATTCGGGGCGACCGGGAAGGATGGCGGAGAGAGGTTGACGTGCGGTTGGAGGAGCGGAGGTGACGGGCCGATGTCGGCCCGATGCCGACCTTCGCGCGGTCTGCGGCGACAGCCCGGGTCCGAGCCGGGTCGGTCATGTCGGGAGATTCGGTCCGCCTCGGCCGCCGTGACCTACCCCTCGTCATCGGGTACCGGCGCGCCCTCGCGCCCGATGAACGGCCCTCGGGAGGCCGCGATTCCGCTTGCGCCGTGCAGCGGGCGGGGGCTTTCCTGAGCGACCAGCGCCTTCGTTCCGACGAACCCGGCGAGGAGGCCGCCGAGGAGGCCGCCCCATGCGTCGCCGTCTCACCACGATCGTCGCCGCGGACGTCGCGGGCTTCTCGCGCCTGGTGGGCCTCGACGAGGAAGGCGTTCTGGCCGCCCTCCGGGTTCACAGGCGCGAGCTCGTGGAGCCTCTTCTCGCGCGCCACGGCGGGAGGATCGCGAACACGGCGGGCGACAGCCTTCTGATCGAGTTCGACAGCGCCGTCGAAGCGGTCCGCTTCGCGGTCGCGCTGCAGGCCGGGATGCGCGAGCGCAACGCCGCGATCGAGCCGGACGGGCGGATCGTCTTCCGCATCGGCGTCAACATCGGCGACGTCGTGGCCGACGGCGAGGATCTGCTCGGCGACGGCGTCAACGTGGCCGCGCGGCTCGAGCAGCGGTCTCCGCCGGGCGGCATCGTGCTGAGCCGCGCGGTCCGCGACGCGGTGCGCGACCGTCTGGAGCTCGACCTCGTCGATCTCGGCGAGCTCGCCGTGAAGAACATCGCCCGGCCGGTGCGCGCCTTCCGGGTGGCGACCGAGGGAGAGGCGCCGGCGCGGGCGACCCCCTCCCGCGGAGGCCGGGCGCGACGCGTCGCGATCGCCGCCTCGGTCGTCGCGGCGGTCCTGCTCGCCGTCGTCGCGACGGCGGTGACGCTCGGCCGCTCCGGGTTCGCCCCGGAGCCGGGCGCCGAGGCCGCGATGGCGCCGAGCGAGCCTGCCATCGGCTCGATCGTCGTGCTGCCGTTCTCGTACTCGGGCGACGGCGGCGCGGACGGCCTTCTGGGCGAGGCGCTGGCCGCCGACGTCTCCGGCGCCCTGTCGCGCTTCGCCGATCTGACGGTGATCGGCCAGGAGTCCGCGGCGGCCTACGGCGACGGGGCCGCGCCCCTGCGCGAGATCGCCCGCGACCTCCGCGTGCGCCACGTCCTGAAGGGGAGCGTCGAGCGGAGCGGCGAGCGCCTGCGCATCACGGTCGGGCTGCTCGACGCGACGACGGGGCGGCAGGTCTGGACGGACCGGCACGACGCCGTGGGCGCGGACATCTTCCTGGTGCGCGACGAGATCGCCCGCTCGGTCGCGGCGCAGCTCGGCGAGACCTTCGGCGCTCTGGGGGCCGCGACGCTCGCGCAGTCCAAGCGCAAGGACACCGACCGGCTGCGGGCCTACGAGCTCGTGCTGCTGGCCGCCGAGCTTCGCCATCGCTTCGACAAGGCGGACAACGCGAAGGCGCTCGCCCTGCTCGAACGGGCGGTCGAACTCGATCCGCAATACGCCCGCGCCCATGCCGACATGGCGTGGACGCACTGGCAGGACGTCATCAACGGCTTCTCCGAGGCGCCGGCCGCCTCTTTCGCCGCGGCGCTCGCGAGCGCCGAGACGGCGATCCGGGCCGACCCCTACTTCTCGGACGGCTACTGGGTGCTCGGCAGCGTCACCATGTGCGAAAGCGAAGACACGTCGAGCGCGGTCGCCCTCTTCGAGAAGGCCATCGAACTCAACCCGAACCACCAGAGCCTGCTGGTCGAATGGGGCGGGTACATCCTGCCCCAGACCCTGGATCGCGCCTCGGAGGGCGTGCCTCTGGTCGAGCGCGCCATCCGCCTCAACCCGCGCCATCCCGACTGGTACGACGGCGCGCTCGTCTCGGCGCTGCTGTTCGCCCGCCGGCCCGAGGAGGCCATCCGTGCCTACGAGGCGGTCGAATTCCCGCAGTTCCCCGTCCGGGTCCTGCTGGCGGCGGCCTACGGACATGCCGGCCAGGCCGAGGGCGCGCGCCGCGCGGTCGCGGAGATCCTGAAGATCGAGCCCGCGCTGACGCTTTCGACGCTGGAGGATTACCCGGCGCTCTGCCCCGAAGGCGCCAGCGAGGCCGCCTGGCGCTACCTGAAGGAAGGCTTGAGGATCGCCGGCCTGCCGGACTGAGCGCAGCCGCCCGACGTCGCTCGAGGCGCTCCGCCACGGTCCGTCGTCGCGCCGACCGTCGTCGACGGTCCCCGCAGCGGACGGCGGCCCGCCCGAAGCCGCCAGGTCCGCCCGTCGCGCGGGGCCCGGCCGACCTCCGGTCCCGGGCCCCGACGGGCGGGGTCAGCCCTCCGCGCTCTCGCCGCTCATGTAGATCGACATGAAGGCCGGCTCGCCCATGCGCTTGAGCGTGCCGATCTGGCGGTCGAGCCAGTCCCAATGGCCCTCCTCGTCGATCACGATGCTCTCGAAGAGCGTGCGGGTGCCGATGTCGTTCGACTCCGCCGCGTCGCGGGCGGCGCGGCTGTAGAAGTCGATGGCGCCCTGCTCCTCCTTCTTGTCGTCCTCGAAGAGATCCTTGAGCGTCTCCGCCATCTTCGGGGTCCGGGTGGGGGTCAGTTCGGGCGTGCCGCCGAGGAACATGATGCGGTCGATGAACCTGCCGGCATGGCCGAGCTCCTCCTGCATCTCGTCGCGCATGCGGTGGGCGAGCTTGTCGAGACCCCAGTCGTCGAGGGTGTGGGCGTGAAGCAGGTACTGGTTCACGGCCGTCAGCTCCATCGCGAGCGCGGTCTGGAGATTCTCGATGCTCTTGCCGCGGTCCGTCATGATCGTCCTCCTCGGATTCGTGGGCCGTCGCCGTTCGGGCCCCTGCATAAGACGACGGAACCGCCGTGAGGCTCCGCGCGGCATTCCGTCTCAAGGCGCGATCGGAGGGGCGCGCCGGGGCTGCACGGCGTCCTCGCGGCCTCGACGCGGCCCTCGGCGGGGCGGCGGCGGAGGCGCCGGTCCGGCGGGACGCGCGAGGGGCTACTCCGCCGCGATCTCGCCCCCCGCCCGCTCGACGCGGCAGGCGGAGAACTTGAATTCGGGGATCTTGCCGAAGGGGTCGAGCTGGGGGTTGGTGAGGATGTTCGCCGCGGCCTCGACGAAGGCGAAGGGGATGAAGACCATGTCCTCGGCCACGTGGCGGTCGGCGCGGGCGGCGAGTTCGATCGCGCCGCGCCGGGTCGTGACGCGGAGAAGGTCGCCGGGGCGGGCGCCGAGCCGGCCGAGGGTGCGGGGGTGGAGGGCGGCCGACGCCTCGGGCTCCAGCGCGTCGAGGGTGGCGGAGCGGCGGGTCATGGCGCCGGTGTGCCAGTGCTCCAGCATGCGGCCGGTGGTGAGGATCAGGGGGTAGTTGGCGTCCGGCGTCTCGGCCGGCGGAGTGACGCGGGCGGGGGTGAACCTGGCGCGGCCGGCGCGGTGGGGGAAGCCGTCTCCGAACACGACCGACTGGCCGGGATGGTCCATCGAGGGACAGGGGTAGGTGACGGAATGCTCCCGCTCGAGCCGCTTCCAGGTGATGTGGTGGAGCGAGCGCATCGACATCTTCATCTCGTCGAAGACTTCCCGCGGGTCGTCGTAGTCCCAGTCGAGGCCGAGGCGGTTGGCGAGGTCGACGAGGATGCGCCAGTCCTCGCGCGCCTCTCCGGGGCAGTCGAGCGCCTTGCGGCCCATCTGCACCTGGCGGTTGGTGTTGGTGACGGTGCCGGTCTTTTCCGGCCAGGCGGAGGCCGGCAGGATCACGTCGGCGAACATCGCGGTTTCGGTGAGGAAGATGTCCTGCACCACGAGGTGTTCGAGATGGGCGAGGGCCTTGCGGGCGTGGGCGACGTCGGGGTCCGACATCGCCGGGTTCTCGCCCATGATCAGCATGCCGCGGATCTCGCCGCGATAGGCGGCGTCGATGATCTCCACCACGGTGAGGCCGGGGGTCGGGTCGATCTCGGCGCCGCGCCAGATGTGGCGGAAGAGGTCGCGGGCGTCGGCGTCGGTCACCGGGTGGTAGTCGGGCAGGACCTGCGGGATCAGCCCGGCGTCGGAGGCGCCCTGCACGTTGTTCTGGCCGCGGAGCGGGTGCAGGCCCGTGCCGGGGCGGCCGATATGCCCGCAGAGGAGGGCGAGGGAGATCAGGCAGCGGGAATTGTCGGTGCCGTGGACGTGCTGGCTGATGCCCATGCCCCAGAAGATCATCGCGGCCTCGGCGCGGGCGTAGGCGCGCGCGACCTCGCGGATGGTCTCGGGATCGACGCCGCAGAGGGGGGCGACGCGCTCGGGGGTGAAGGCCGCGACGTGCTCCTTGAACTCCCAGAAGCCCTCGGTGAAGGCCTGCACGTACTGCACGTCGTGCAGCTTCTCGGTCACGATGACGTTCATCAGGCCGTTGAGGAGGGCGACGTCGGCGCCGGGGCGGAACTGGAGCGAGCGCCAGGCGTGGCGCGAGAGGGTCTGGCCGCGGGGGTCCATGACCACGATCTTGCCGCCGCGCTTGGCGAACTGCTTGAAGTAGGTGGCGGCGACGGGGTGGTTCTCGGTCGGGTTGGCGCCGATGACGATGGCGAAGTCGGCGTTCTCGATCTCGTTGAAGGTGGCGGTGACGGCGCCGGAGCCGACGTTCTCCATCAGCGCGGCGACGGAGCTGGCGTGGCAGAGGCGCGTGCAGTGGTCGACGTTGTTGTGGCCGAAGGCGGTGCGGATCAGCTTCTGGAAGAGATACGCCTCCTCGTTCGAGCATTTGGCGGAGCCGAAGCCGGCCATCGCCTTGCCGCCGTACCAGGCCTTGAGGTCCTTGAAGCCGGCGGCGGCGCGGTCGAGCGCCTCGTCCCAGGTGGCTTCGCGGAAATGCGTCCAGGGGTCCGCGGGATCGACGTCGAGCGCCTTCGGGGGCGCGTCCTCGCGCCGGATCAGGGGCTTCGTCAGCCGATGGGGGTGGCGGACGTAGTCGAAGCCGAAGCGGCCCTTGACGCAGAGGCGGTTCTGGTTGGCGGGGCCCGGGGCGCCGGAGACGTGGGTGATGCGGTCGCCCGTGACGTGGAAGTCGAGCTGGCAGCCGACGCCGCAGAAAGGGCAGACGGAGCGGACGCTGCGCTCGGCCGCGGCGCTGTCGCCGTGCTGGGCCGCGTCGATCACGGCGGCGGGCATCAGGGCGCCGGTCGGGCACGCCTCCACGCATTCGCCGCAGGCGACGCAGGTGCTCTCGCCCATCGGGTCGTCGAAGTCGAAGACCGGAAAGGCGTCCGCGCCGCGGCCGGCCATGCCGATGACGTCGTTGACCTGCACCTCGCGGCAGGCGCGGACGCAGAGGTTGCACTGGATGCAGGCGTCGAGGTTGACGCGCATGGCGACGTGGGAGGCGTCGGTCAGGGGAACGTGGGCGGGGTCCCGCGCGGGGTAGCGGGAGGCGGCGACGCCGGCGAGGTCGGCCATGTCCCAGAGATGGGCGGAGGCGTCGCGAGCCCCGTCGCGCGAGGGCTGGTCGGCGAGGAGAAGCTCGATCACCGCCTTGCGGGCCCGATCGGAGCGACCCTCGGTGCGCACGACCATGCCCTCGGCGGGCTCGCGGATGCAGGAGGCGGCGAGGACGCGTTCGCCCTCGATCTCCACCATGCAGGCGCGGCAGTTGCCGTCGGGGCGGTAGCCGGGCGCCGGTCGATGGCAGAGATGCGGCAGGGTCAGGCCGCCGCCATGGGCCACGTCCCAGATCGTCTGACCGGGGCGGGCCTCCACGGTCTCGCCGTCGAGGGTGAAGCGGATGGTCTCGGGCATGGCGTCGTCCTCCCGGCTCCGACCATGCCAGAGGACGGCCGTGGTGTGCAGGCGTATGCGACCGGGCGGGGCCGGATTGCGGCGGGGGCTCGGCGATCCTCCCCGTGCCGGTCGGCCGGCGCCACGTCGCGACGGCCGCAGGCCTGCGAGGACGGCGACGGGCAGGCCCGGCAGACGAGGCGCGAGCCCGCGCAGGACCGGGACGAGCGCCATCGCGGCCAGTCCGGCTGCGCGCCGGAGGCGACGGCGCGGCTCAGCGGCGGCGGCGCCATCGCCGCGGTGACGCCGGCCATGGCGTCGGCCGCGAACGCGCGCGGCGTGCGGCTGCGGATCGAACGCGGCGATTCGGGCGCGATGGCGGAAGCGGCGTCGGGCCTCGGCCGCGACGAAGGCCAGCGCGCCCGGGCCGGGCCTCCCTCGCGGCGCGCGGCGAGGTCAGCCGAAGAGCTTCGGCTTCAGCTTCAGGATCGTCGCGTTGGTCTCGCGGCTCAGAGACCGCAGGGTGTCGAGCACGCGGGCCGACGTGCCGCGGCCCTCGTCCACCGCCGTCTCGATCGCGCAGGCCTGGATCATGGCGGCGACGAGCTCCGGATGGCGGGCGGCGTGCCCGGCGCCGAAGGTCTCGTCCACGGCGGCGGCCGAGGCGCGCAGCCAGTGCGCCGCGGCGGCGGGCGCGCGCGCCTCGGGCTCCGGCAGGCCGTCCGGCAGGCTCGGGGCCGCGGCGCGGCTCGGGTCGGGTCTCTCGGCGCCGTCCATCGCGTGTCTCCTGCAGCGGGTCCGGGGCGGGAGATGGCGCCGCGGCGGCCGGGCGCCAGTCCCCCCGCCGGCGCGTGCAGGGTTTGATCCACGTCAAGGGGCCGCGACGCCGGTCCCGTTAGGTTGACTGTGACAACCGTTGCGAGGCCAGCATCATGCAGTTCCACGACTTCCTTCCGACGCGCATCGCCGCCCTCTCCGAGCGCCTCGGCGAGGCCATCGCCCAGGTCCACGACGACCGCTTCGGGCTCAGCCGCGACGAATGGCGCGTGCTCGACGCGGCCGCCCGCCACGACGGAGGGCCGACCCGGGCGATCCAGGAGGCGACCGGTCTCGACAAGGTCGCCGTCAGCCGCGCGGCGACGGCCTTGGAGGATCGCGGCCTGATCCGCCGCACCGAGGACCGCGCCGACCGGCGCATCAAGATCGTGCACGTCACCGGACGCGGGGCGGACATGGTCCAGGAGGTCGAGCGGATCGTGCGGGCGCGCGAGGCCTATCTGCTGGAGGATCTCGAGGACGCCGAGCGTAGCGCCTTCGAGCGGATCCTCGGCCTGCTGACCGAGCGCGCCGAGCGGCTCGGCCGCCCGGAGCCCAAGGGCCGCTGCCGACCCGACTGCGAGGGCGCCTGCGAGAAGGCGGCGGAGATGTTCGCCTTCGATCCCGAGGCCGCGCCGGCGCCGCCGCGCCTCGCGATGGCCGGCGAGTGAGATCCGGGCGCGCGGCCGCGCTGGCCGGCGCCGCGCTGCTGCTGGCGGGCTGCGCCGCCGACGGCGGACGCGACGGGCCGTACGCGCGGATCTTCGGCGTGGAACGGATACCCCAGGGTCAGGCCGCGACGCTGCGCGGCGGGCGCCCCCCTCTGGTGCTGGCCGGGGCGGACGCCGAGACGGCGGCGGCGGTGGCGCCGCGGCTTCACGTCCCGGCGGGATCGGGGGGTGCGGCCTTCGTGCCGGCGGCGCCGGACGAGACCGGTCCTCGGCTGGTCCTGGCCGTGGGCGGCGCGCGGGCCTCCTGCGCCGCGACCGCGGGAGACGCGGGCCCGGGCGCGGCGGAGGCGACCGCGCTCTGGTGCATCGGAGACCGGGTGCGGGCCCGCGCGCAGGGCACCGGCGCGCCCTTCGCCGCGGCCACGGCGCCGGGATTCGAGGCGGCGGCGCAGCGCATGATCGACGCGATGCTGCGGCCGCAGCGGCCGAACACCCCCGGGCGCTGAGCCCGTCAGACGAGATCCTTCGGCGCGACGAAGCGGCGGAAGCGGCCGGCGCCGAACCGGGCCCCGGCCCAGTCGCCGTCGAGTTCGACCACGGCGAGGGCGGCGGTCGGCACCTTCTGCCAGGCGCGGGCGCAGCCGGCGGGCTCGGTCCCGTCGGAGAGCTTGCGCAGGAAGGCGGTCGTGCCGGGCTCGTGCCCCACCATCAGAAGGGTCTTCGCGGCGGCGGGCGCCGCGCGGAGGGCCGTGAGCTGGGTCTCCGGTTCGGCCATGTAGAGCGCCTCGACCGTCTCGGCCGGCGCGTCGAGGCCGAGCCGCGCCCAGGTCTCCTGCACGCGCACCGCGGGCGAGAGGAGGGCGGCGTCGGGCACGAGGTCTTCCTCCCGCAGGAGCGCGCCCATCAGCGCCGCGGCGAGGCGCCCGCGGCGGTTCAGCGGGCGGAGGCGGTCCGCCAGGTCGGGATCGTCCCAAGAGGACTTGGCGTGACGCATGAGGACCAGGCGGCGCATCGGCGCTCCCTCCGAGGGTTTCGGGCGCGGCGAGGATAGGCATGCCGGCGGCGTCGCGTCCATCGGCCCGGATCAGCCTCCGGGGCGGGAGCGCAGGAACGCGGCCATGTGGAAGGCGGCCTGGCGGGGCGCGTGGACGGCCGCGGCGCCGACCGGGCAGGCCCGGCGGGCGAGGCAGCCCCGCTCGCGGCAGTCCCGCCCGGCGGGCGAGGCGACATGGGCGGCGCAGCGGTCGGCGTCGTAGCGCGGTCCCTCCGGCGTCTCGGCGAAGGCGGAGACCGGACAGGCCGAGAGGCAGGGCGCGGCGCAGGCGTCGCAGGGGCGCGGACCGGGATCGGGCCGCGGCGGCGGCGCGGGGGCGTCCGGGAAGGCGAGCGCGGCGCGCCAGGAGGCCCAGAGGCCGCGCGTCGCGTGCAGGGTCGGGCCGAGGCGGGAGGGCCAGACCGGCTCGGCCCGCGACGCCCAGCGCAGGAAGGGCGGCCAGGGCGGGCCGTCGAAAGGAAGGATCGCGCGGGCGCCGTGCACGGCAGCGAGGCTTTCGGCGAGGCGGCGCGACCAGCGGTCGAGCGGGTGCGGGGCGCCGTCTTCGGATTCGGGCGAGCTTTCGAAGGCGGCGAAGGTGCGGGGACCGTCCGCGGCCAGCAGGAGCACGGCGGCCGGGGTTTCGGACCGAAGGCCGGGGACCTCGCCCGGCGCCGCCGCGCAGGCCGAGGGGGCGAAGCCGGCGGCGCGCGCGGCCTCGGCGGCGGCGTCGAGGGGGCTCGCCCGCGGCCTGCGCGGACGGCGGCGCGGGGCGTCGGGGCGGATCACTCGGCCGGCGTCCGGCGGCGCCTCGGCAGGAAGGGGTTGCGGAGGGTCCAGAGCAGGTGCGTCGGCCGGTCGTCCTGCCATTCCGACAGGCCGAGCGTCATGCCTTCGTGCCCGTCCTCGGGATCCGGCGTGTAGGTGCCGAAGAGACGGTCCCACCAGCTCACGGAGAAGCCGTAGTTCGAATCGTGCTCGCGCCGATGCACCGAGTGGTGGATGCGGTGCAGGTCCGGCGTGATGAGCAGCCAGCGCAGCGGTCGCTCCACCACGGCGGGAAGGCGGATGTTGGCATGGTTGAACATCGCGCAGCCGTTGAGGATCACCTCGAACAGCACCACGGCGAGGGCCGGCGCGCCGAGCGCGTAGACGACGCCGATCTTGATGACCATGGAGAGCGCGATCTCAACCGGATGGAAGCGGATCGCGGTCGAGACGTCCACGTCGCGGTCGGCGTGGTGCACCCGATGCAGACGCCAGAGCAGCGGGACCTTGTGGAACACCAGATGCTGCGCCCAGATCGCGAGATCCAGCACCAGCAGCGAGACGAGGAAGGCGAGCCAGTACGGCGCGTCGAGGAGGTGCAGCAGGCCCCAGCCCTGCGCCTCGGCGTCGAGGGCGGCGCCGACGGCGGCGGCGGGAAAGAGCAGCCGCACGACCACGGTGTCGAGCGCCACGATGGTCCAGTTGGTCAGCCAGCGTCGCGGCTTGTCGGCGACGAGCCGGCGCGCGGGGCCGAACAGCTCCCAGGCCGCCATCACGGCGAATACGGCCAGGAACACCGACAGACGGATCAGGATCTCGCTTTCCATGAGCGGCAAGATGCGCGCGGCGGGGCCCGGGCGCAATGCGGCGCGGCGACCGCATCGCGCCCGCGCGAGCAAGGCGTGCGGCCCGGGGACCGGAGGCGACGGGTTCCGCCGGAGCGCGGCAGGGGGAGTTCGGGCGGGGCCGATGCGCGCGCAGGCGCGCGAGGGGCCGACCCGAACTCAGCCGCGCTTGATCAGCGTGCCGGCGCCGTGGGCGGTGAAGAGCTCCAGCAGCACGGCGTGCGGCGCCCGGCCGTCGAGGATCACGGCGGCGTCGACGCCCGCCGCGACGGCGTCCAGCGCGGTGCGGACCTTGGGGATCATGCCGCCGGAGATCTCGCCCGAGGCGATCATCGCCTCGACCTCGGCCGCGGTCATGTCGGTCACCACCTCGCCGGCCGCGTTCTTCACGCCGGCGACGTCGGTGAGCAGGAGCAGGCGGTCCGCCTCCAGCGCGCCGGCCAGCGCCCCCGCCGCGGTGTCGGCGTTGACGTTGAAGGTCTCGCCCGCCCGGCCGACGCCCACGGGGGCGACGACGGGGATGTAGTCGGAGGCGATGAAGGTGCGGAGAAGCTCCGGGTGGATCTCCTTCGGCTCGCCCACGAAGCCGAGGTCGAGCGCGGCCTCGACGGCGCTGTCCGGGTCCTTGCGCCGGGCGAGCTTCTTCTCGCAGACCATCAGGTTCGCATCCTTGCCGGAGAGGCCGACGGCCTTGCCCCCCTGCCCGTTCAGCGCCGAGACGATCGCCTTGTTGATGGCGCCGGAGAGGACCATCTCCACCACCTCGACGGTGGCGGCGTCGGTCACGCGCAGGCCGTCCACGAAGTCCGAGCGGATGGCGAGGCGGTCCAGCATCGCGGCGATCTGCGGGCCGCCGCCGTGCACCACCACCGGATGCACGTTGCACTGCTTCATCAGCACGATGTCGCGCGCGAAGTTCGCCAGCGCGTCGGCGTCGCCCATGGCGTGCCCGCCGAACTTCACCACGACCACGGCGTCGTCGTAGCGCTGAAGATAGGGCAGCGCCTCCGAGAGGGTGCGGGCGGTGGCGATCCAGTCGCGTTTCATCGCGTGGGAGATCTCCATGGCGGGGGCTCCGGGGCAGCGGCGGCGGCCCTCCGAATAGCCCCGCCGCCGCGCCGAGGCCAGAGGGCCGGGCCTTGTCACCCGTCGGCCCCCGCCCCATCGTCTCCTCCTCTGACAGAGGGGCCCTTCGGACCGTGCTGAGCTTCGCCGCCGCCGTGTTCTTCCTGATCGTCACGCCGGGGCCGGGGGTGCTGACCACGGCCGGCGTCGGCGCTGGCTTCGGCTGGGCTGCGGGGCTGCGCTATCTCGTCGGGCTCTTCGTCGGCACCAATCTGGTGGCGCTGGCGGTGGTCTCGGGCCTCTGGGCCGCAGTCGCGGCGGCCCCGGGGCTGCGCGAGGCGCTGTTCGCGGCCTCCCTGCTCTATCTCCTCTATCTCGCGGGCAAGATCGCCTTCGCCGGCGCGAAGGTCGCCTTCATCGAGGCGCGGAAAGCCCCCGGCGCGCCGGGCGGGCTGCTGCTGCAGGTGATCAACCCCAAGGCCTATGCGGTCAACACCACGCTCTTCACCGGCTTCGCCTTCATGCCCGAGGCGCTGGGGCTGGAGCTCACGCTCAAGTTCCTGATCATGAACGTGATCTGGGTGCCGATCCACCTCGTCTGGCTGTGGGCGGGCGTGGCGCTGCACCGGCTGAACCTGCGCCCGGCGGTGCAGTCGGCGGTGAACAAGGCGATGGCGGCCTCGATGCTCGCGGTGGTGGCGATCGCGGCCTGGACTCAGCTCGCCTGATCGAGGAGCGACGCCGCGGCGGCGCGGAGGGCGGGCAGGCCCTCTCCGGTCTCGGAGGAGGTCAGCAGTATCTCCGGGAAGGCGGCGGGGTGGCGCTTCAGGGCCTCGGCCACGGCCACGACCGCCCTGCCCCGTTCGGCCGTCCTGGGCTTGTCGGCCTTGGTGAGCACGACCTGGAAGGAGACGGCGGCGCGGTCGAGCAGGTCCATGATCTCGTGGTCCACCGGCTTCGGGCCGTGGCGGGCGTCGATCAGGACGAAGGCGCGGCGCAGATTGGCGCGGCCGGCGAGATAGGTCTTGAGCAGCGCCTGCCAGCGTTCGACCGTCTTCAACGGCGCCTTGGCGAAGCCGTAGCCGGGCAGATCCACCATCCACATCCGCCCGCCGACGTCGAAGAAGTTGATCTCCTGCGTGCGGCCCGGGGTGTTGGACGCGCGGGCGAGCGCCTTGCGGCGGGTGAGGGCGTTGATGAGCGTCGACTTGCCGACGTTGGAGCGGCCGGCGAGGCAGAATTCCGGGCGGTCGGCCGGGGGCAGGCCGTCCATCGCGACGACGCCCTTGAGGAAGTCCACCGGGCCTTCGAAGAGCTTGCGGGCGGCCTCGGCGGTCTCGGCCTCGGGCTCGGGCGCGAGGGCGAAGGCGGGGCCGGCGGGGGGGGCGGGGGCGCTCAAGCTGCCCTCGGGAGGAGTTCGGGCCGGTCGCCCGGCGCGACGGGGCCGCCTTCGACCACCTCGGCCATGACGCCGAAATCGGCGTGGCCGAGCGTGCTCTCGAGCAGGGCGAGGAGGTCGAGGTCGCGCCGCCCGGTCTCCGGATCGGCATGGGTGGCGGAGCAGCGGCCGATCGGCTCGGTCACCGCGAGGACGGCCCCGCCGAGACGGACATGCCGCCCGATCCAGTCGAATTCCGCCCAGGGCGCGAGATCGTCGAGCCAGAGATTGCCGCGGAAACGCCGACGGTCGAGGTCCCGCCCGGCGCGATCCGAGAGCGCCCGGCGCGAGGCGTCGGAGAGGATCGAGACGGTGGGCCCCGGGCTGTCGGTCATGCCGCGGCCGGGGACGCGGGCGAGGCGGACAGGGCGCGGCGCCGTCTCCGGCAACAGACCGGCGGCGAAGGCGAGGATCGCCGCCTCGCCCTCCGGCGTGCGGGGGTCGGCGGTGACGGCGCCGGCGGGGTGGCGGAGCGTCAGCGCCCCGTCCGACCGGGTCTCGGCGGTGACGGCCATCAGGCCGGGGAAGGTGGCGCCGCGGAGGAAGGCGGTGCAGCGGGTCCAGGCCGGCGCCGCGGGATCGAACGGCGTGCGCGCGTGCGCGAGCGCCCATTCGCGATCGCCGGGCATGGTCTCGCCGGCGCGGAGATCGGCGCGTTCCAGCGGCTCCGTGCCGAGCGCCTTGATCGGGTGGCGGTGGATGGCGGCGAGATGCATGGGCGGGCCCCTCCCGACCCGGCTTGCGGCGCCGGACGGGCGCCGAGGCGAGGGGCGCCCCCTGCCCGGTGCCCGCGGGGCCGGGGAGCGGGCGTGCCCCTGACGGCCGCGCCCCCGGCGCGGGGGCGCGGCGGCTCAGCTCTGCGCCTTCTTGCGCCGAAGGCTGCGCTTGACGTTGCCGAAGAAGTCCACCTCGACGCCTTGGCTGCGCATGATGGCGTATTGCTGGACGAAGGTGATGACGTTGTTCGCCACCCAGTAGATCACGAGGCCGCTGGCGAACTGGCCCAGCATGAACATGAACACCCAAGGCATCCAGGCGAAGATCATCGCCTGGGTCTGGTCGGCGGGGGCCGGGTTCAGCTTCTGCTGCATCCACATCGTCACGCCGAGCAGGATCGGGAACACGCCGATCGAGAGGATCCCGAGGATCGACTCCGGCCCCGGCGCCGCGAAGGGCAGCAGGCCGAAGAGGTTCATCCACGAGGTCGGATCGGGCGCGGAGAGATCCCGAATCCAGAGCATGAAGGGCGCATGGCGCATCTCGAGCGTGACGAAGAGCACCTTGTAGAGCGAGAAGAAGATCGGGATCTGCAGGAGGATCGGCACGCAGCCGGCCGCCGGGTTGGCCTTCTCGCGCTTGTAGAGGGCCATCATCTCCTGCTGGAGCTTCATCTTGTCGTCGCCGACGCGCTCCTTGATCTTCTCCATCTCGGGTTGGAGCTTCTTCATCTTGGACATGCTGACATACGACTTGTAGGCCAACGGGAAGAGCACCAGCTTGATCACGAGGGTCAGGGCGATGATCGACCAGCCCATGTTGCCGATGATCGAATTGAAGAACAGGAGCATCTGCAGGAACGGCTTGGTCAGGAAGAAGAACCAGCCCCAGTCGATCGAATCCACGAAGCGCGGGATGCCGTCCCGCTCCTGATAGTCGGCGATCGTCGCGTATTCCTTGGCGCCGGCGAAGAGCCGCGTCTCCGCCTCCGAGGTTTGTCCCGGCGCCACGTCGCGCACCGGCAGCATCATCTCGGTGCGGAATTCCGCCGCGTCGTCGCGCTGGGCGTATTTGAACACCCCCGTGAAGGGCTGACCGGGCGACGGGATCAGCGTCGCCATCCAGTACTTGTCGGTGAAGCCGAGCCAGCCCGCCTCGGTCACCGAGGCCGACTGCACGCGCTCGCCCGGGCCGGCCATGCCCTCGAGATCCTCGAGGTCGTCGTAGTCCAGCTCCTCGAGCACGCCGTCGAACTTGCCGATCGCGCCTTCGTGAAGGATGTAGAAGCCGACCGTGTCGGGCTCGCCCCGCCGGGCGACGTAGCCGTAGGGGGCGAGGGCGACCGAAGTTCCGGTATCGTTCCGCACGCTCTGGCGGACGGTGAACATGTAGTCCTCGTCCAGAGAGATCGTGCGGCGGAAGGTCAGCCCCTCGCCGTTGTCCCAGACCAGCGTCACCGGAGCGTCGGGGGCGAGCGGGCCGCCCGATTCCACCTGCCAGTCGGTGTTGGCGGTGGGCACGGAGACCGGATTCTCGGACGTTGGAAGCCAACCGTAGACGGCGTAGAAGGGGTCCCGCGCGCCGAGGGGCGAGAGCAGGGTCACGCGCTCCGAGTCCGACTCGCGCGTCTCGCCGTAGTCGAGCAGGCGCAGGTCGTCGATGCGCCCGCCCTTGAGCGAGATCGTGCCGACGACGCGCGGGCTCTCGATCGCGACGCGGGGGGCGCGGGCCAGCGCCTCGCCGCGGTCGACCGGGGCCGAGGCGACGGTCCCGGTCCCGGCCGGCGCGTCGGCGTCGCCGGGGGCGGGCGCGCCTTCCGTGGCGGTCTGCTGCGCCGGGTCCTGCGGCGGGGCCGCCTGCTCGGGCGGGAACAGGAAGAACCACAGCGCGATCACCACGAAGCTCAGCACCGCGGCGATGAGCATGTTCCTTTGTTCGTCCATCTCGGACTCCGGGCGCCGGGGGTGAGGGCGGATTGCGGGGCGTTCAACGGCGCCCCGCCCGGCGCGTCAACCCTTGGCGTGTGCGCCGAGGGGGTCCGCGACCGTCGCGCGACGCGCCCGCGACCGCGACACGCGGGCGACGCCGCCGCGGCGACGGGGCGCGGCCCCCTCGCGCCGGGGCCTCCAAGGCTTGCGGCGCCGCGCAGGCGCGTTGACCGCGCGCCCTTTCGGCGCGAGGGTCCGCGCGGGTTCGCAGACGGCGACGTGGGGCGGCACGCGCCCCGGAACGGCGGAGACGACGCGATGGGCGGTGGCGGAGCGAACGGCGGGCGGGACGGCCTCGCGGCGGCGCCGATCTACGAGCTGCGCCGCTACGGCGACGCCGACGGGTTGGCGGACGCCGCGGCGGCGCGCATCGCCGAGCTGCTGCGCGCCGCGCTCCGGGCGCGGGGTCGGGCCACGCTGGCGCTCTCGGGCGGCGCCACGCCGCAGCGGGCCTACGCCAAGCTCGCCAAGGCCGAGCTCGACTGGTCCCGCGTCTCGGTGACGCTGGTGGACGACCTCTGGGCGTCGGGGGCCGATCCGCGCTCGAACCGGGCGCTTCTGGACCTGACCTTGCTGCTGGAGGGGCCGGCGAAGGCGGCGCAGGTCACGCCCCTCTTCACCGGCGACGCCACGCCGGAGGCGGGGACGCAGACGGCGGAGGCCGCGGTGCGGCGGCTGATCCGGCCCTTCGATCTGGTGGTGCTGGGGCTGGGGCGCGACGGGCATACCGGCTGCCTGTTCCCGCAGGGCGACCGGCTGGCCGAGGCGCTCGACCCCTCCGGCCGTCGGCTGGTGACGCCGATGCGCGCGCCGGGCGAGGAGCCGCGCCTCGGCCTCACGCTCGGCGCGATGCTCGAATCGCGGCGCATCCTGCTGCTGTTCTCGGGCCCCGAGAAGGCGCGGACCTTCCGCCGGGCGCTGAACCCCGGCCCGGTGGAGGAGGCGCCGGTGCGCGCCGTGCTGCGCCAGCGCCGGGCGCCGGTGGAGGTGCTGACCGCCGATCAGGACAGCGCCGAGCCGAAGGATCCGATCGCGCTCGCCTGGAAGGGCGTGGAGGCGGCGCGGGACCGGCTGGCGGGGCGGCGGGTGGCGGAGATGTTCGAGACCGATCCGGGGCGCTTCGAGGCGCTGTCGGCGAGCCTCGACGATCTGCTGCTGGACCTCTCCAAGACCGGGCTCGACGGCGGCGCGCTTTCGGCGCTGATCGCACTCGCCGAGGCGACCGAGCTGCCGGCGCGTCGGGAGGCGATGTTCGCGGGCGAGCCGATCAACGAGACCGAGGGCCGCGCGGCGCTGCACGTCGCGCTCCGGGGCGAGGCGGAGGACGCCTACGCCGCCGAGGGCGAGCCGGTGATGCCGGAGGTGCTGGAGACGCGGGCGCGCTGCCTCGCCTTCGCCGAGGCGGTGCGCTCGGGCGAGGCGGCGGCGGCGGACGGCGGCGCCTTCGCGGACGTCGTGAACATCGGCATCGGCGGCAGCGATCTCGGCCCCGCGATGGTCGCCGAGGCGCTGGCGCCGGACATCGACGGGCCGCGGCTGCATTTCGTCTCCAACGTCGACGGCGCGCATGTCCACGACGTGCTGAAGGGGCTCGATCCGCGCCGGACGCTGGTGCTGGTCGCCTCCAAGAGCTTCACCACCGTCGAGACCATGACCAACGCCGAGACCGCCCGGCGCTGGATGGCCGAGGCGCTGGACGAGCGGGCGGGCGCGCATTTCGCGGCGATCTCCACCGCCCTCGACAAGGTCGCGGCCTTCGGGATCGCGGAGGACCGGGTGTTCGGCTTCCGCGACTGGGTCGGCGGGCGCTACTCCGTCTGGTCGGCGATCGGGCTCAGCCTGATGATCGGCATGGGGGCGGAGCGCTGGCGGCGCTTCCTCGCCGGGGCGCGGGACATGGACCGCCATTTCCGCACCGCGCCGCTGGCGGAGAACCTGCCGGTGCTGCTCGGCCTCGCCGGGATCTGGCACCGGGACGCGCAGGGGCACGCGACGCGGGCGCTGCTGCCCTACGATCAGCGGCTGTCGCGGTTTCCGGCCTATGTCCAGCAGCTCGACATGGAATCGAACGGCAAGACGGCGCGGCTGCGGCCGGGGCTGGCGGGCGACACCGGGCCGATCGTCTGGGGCGAGCCCGGCACCAACGGGCAGCACGCCTTCTTCCAGCTGCTGCACCAGGGCTCGACCGTGGTTCCCTGCGAGTTCCTCGCCGCGGTCGAGGGGCGCGAGCCCGAACTCGCCCATCATCACCGGCTGCTGCTGGCCAACTGCCTCGCGCAGTCCGAGGCGCTGATGCGCGGGCGCGGCGAGGCGGAGGCCGAGGCGCGGATGATCGAGGCCGGGACGGAGCCGGAGCGCGCCGCGCGGCTGGCGCCGCACCGGGCGTTCCCGGGCAACCGGCCGTCGATCACGATCCTGCACCGGCGGCTCGACCCCTACGCGATGGGCCGGCTGATCGCGCTCTACGAGCACCGGGTGTTCGTCGAGGCGGCGATCTGGGGGATCAACGCCTTCGACCAGTGGGGGGTGGAGCTGGGAAAGGCGCTCGCCAAGAGCCTGGAGCCCGTGCTGGAGGGCACGGCGCCGGCCCCGGCGGGCTCGGCCGGCCTCGTCGACTGGATCGCGCGGCGCGGCCGCTGAGCGCGCCCGGGGAAGTGCGCCGCAAGCGGCGCGGCGGAGCCTCGAGCGGGACGGCCTGACCCCGGCTGGAAGCTCGAGGCAGGCGGTCGTCGATCCGGACGCCGCGATGTCGGACGGCGATCGCCGCGAGGATGGCCTCGAGACAGCCGGATGATCTTCGTGCGCGCCCGGCCTTGCCGATCCCGGCGAGGAACCGCTCGTTCTCGGCCGAGCGACAGGCGCTGTCGGCCCGGACGTCCGAGGCGGTGTCGTTAGGGTCGATCAGGCCCTCCGGCAGTCGCGCCCCGTCGTGGGCCGCCGCGTCGACGACCATGTGGCGCTTGCGCCCGTTGATCTTCTTTCCGGCGTCGTAGCCTCGAACGCCACCGCCTTCAGTGGTCTTCACGCTCCGGCTGTCAATGACGCCGGCGCTCGGCCGGGCCTCGCGGTCCTCGAGATCGCGGGGCTACATCGCCAGCGCGAAGCGGATCGTCTGCGGCAACCCGCCGTCGCGCCAGTCATGGAAGTGGCGCTGCACGGTGGCACGGGGCGGGCAATCCTTCGGCGGCATCGCCCACCCGCAGCCCGTCGTCGCGATGCACAGGATCGCCTTCACCACCTCGGGGAGGTCCGTGGTGCGAGGGCGGCCGATCCGCCGCGGCGCCGGCATGAAGGGCGCGACCAGCGCCCAGCCCATGAGCGCCTTGTTGGCGAGGCCGGCGACCTCATCGTAGGCCTTGACGTTCTCGACGTTGCTGCGCTGCTGCTCGAATTCCGAAATGTCGGCGCCGGAGACGAACGCCCGAGAAGGCGTCGACAACCGAGACCCGAGCCGAGGCGAATGCCGAGATCCGCTCCATCGCCCGGATCGCGGGACCGGACCAGTCCTGGATCGACGGCCAGATCGACGGAGGCGCCGATCCCGACACCGCCCGCCGCGCGGCCTTCGAGGCGCTGGCGAACCGCAGCGTGCCCGCGATCCGCACCGAACAGGTGCGTGTCGAGATGGGCGAGAGCCAGGACGAACCCGCGCTCCGCGCTCGGCAGATGGATCGACCGGAACCCGGTCGACGGTTTCCGTCGCAACGCCGAGCATCCGCGGGAGCGGCATCTCTCGGCCGACGAGTATGGTCTCGTCTTCGAGGCGCTGGAGCGCATGCCCAACCGGCGGGCCGCCGACGCCATCCGGCTTCTCGTGCTCACCGGCGCGCGCCGGGGCGAGGTGCTGGGGCTCGAGTGGAGCGACCTCGATCTCGAGCGCGGCCTTTGGAACCGCCCGCCGGAGAAGTCCAAGGACCGGCGCGCCAAGCGGATCCCGCTGTCCGCCGGCGCGGTGGCC
>JAWLFJ010000101.1:0-14635 GCA_041685625.1 Paracoccaceae bacterium
CATGCGACGCCGTTTCCTCGCCGCGCGGACCGCGGCGGTCCGTTTCCTCGCCGCGCGGACCGCGGCGGTTCTAGCCCTCGCCGCGCTCGCGGTCCCGGCCGCGGCGGAGCCCGCGATCGTCTATTCGACCGGCGGAAAGTTCGACAAGTCGTTCAACGAGGGCGCCTGGAACGGCGCGGCGGCCTGGGCGGAGCGGACCGGCGGCGCGTTCGCCGAGTTCGAGATCGACTCGCCGGCGCAGTCCGAGCAGGCGCTGCGCAGCTTCGCGAGGCGCGGCCGCAGCCCGATCGTCGCCATCGGCTTCACCCACGCCAACGCGCTGGCGAAGGTGGCGCCGGAGTTCCCTGACGCGGAGTTCGTGATCGTCGACAGCGTGGTCGAGGCGCCGAACGTGCGCTCGGTCGTCTACCGCGAGCACGAAGGCGGTTACGTCGTCGGCGTGATCGGGGCGCTGTCCTCGGAGACCGGGACTCTGGGCTTCGTCGGCGGCATGGACATCCCGCTGATCCGCAAGTTCGCCTGCGGCTACGCCCAAGGCGCGAAGTCGGTGGATCCGGCGACCGAGGTCCTGGTCGGCATGACCGGCGACACGCCCGCCGCCTGGTCCGACCCGGTCAGGGGCGGCGAGATCGCGCGCAGCCAGATCGAGCGCGGAGCCGACGTGGTGATGCAGGCGGCGGGGGGCACCGGCCTCGGCGTGCTGCAGGCGGCGGCGGATGCCGGGGCGCTGGGGATCGGGACGGATTCGAACCAGAACTGGATCCATCCGGGCAAGGTGCTGACGACGATGCTCAAGCGCGTCGACGTGGCGGTGGAGCGCGCCTTCGAGGCGGGCGAGGCGGGGTTCGAGCCCGGCGTCGTCAGCCTCGGCGTCGCCGAGGGCGGCATCGGCTGGGCGCTGGACGAGAACAACCGCGACCTGATCTCCTCGGAGGTGGAGGCGGCGGCGAACGACGCGATGGCGGCCATCGCCTCGGGCGCGGTCCGGGTCCACGACAGTTCGACGGAGGGGCCGTGCCCGGTTCAGTGATCCGCGGTTCCGCCCGCACGACGGGGCGGGTCAGCGGCATCGGGGGGAGGACCCGAAAGAGCCGCGAGACGGGCCTCCGCGGCGGCGGCGCGCGACTCCGCGGCGGCCGTGCGGGCCTCGGCCGCGGCCTCCTGCCGGCGCAGATTGCCCAAGAGGCGCGCGGTGACGAGGCGGATCAGCTTCCAGGCGAAGCGCGGATTGTCGAAGTAGAGCTGATGGACCCGCTCCTCGGTGAGTTCCGCGAGGCGGCTGTCCTCGGTCGCGCGGACCGTCGCGGTGCGCCGGTTGTCCGCCATGAGCAGGCCGAGTTCCCCGATCAGCGCGCCGGGGCCGAGGCGGATGCCGTGCTCCGGCAGCTCGACCTCGCCCGAGACGACGACGAACAGGCTGTGCGCCGGATCGCCCTTGCGGAACAGCGTCTCGCCGGCGGCGAGGCGGCGCGGCTTGGCCATCTCCACCAGCCATGCGAAGTGCTTGGCGCCGGGGTCGCAGCGCCCGGCTTCGGCCAGCCGACGGATCTGGGCGCGAAGCTGCGCGAGGCGGGCGAGGTTGAGCGGCAGAAGGGCGCCGTGCAGCAGGAGGATCGGCGTCAGCGAGGCCGCGAGCCCATAGGCGATGAAGGCGAGGTTGCCGATCACGGCCAGCACGCGCAATGCCGGCATCGTCTTCATGCAGAACGTCATGAAGACCACGCCCGCGGCGATCCAGCCGAGCGCTTCGGTCGTCCGGGGGTCCGCGAGGGCCGTGTCCAATGCGTCGATCACGGCCCGATCGTTACGCGAGGTGCGATAGATGGCGGATGAACGCTTCGGCGGCGGCTTCGGCGTGCGCGGGCTGGACGAGGTCGCGATCCGCTGCCGCGACCTGCCGGCGACGGCGCGCTTCTACGGCGAGATCCTGGGCTTGGAGCGGCTCGCCGGGCGCGACGGGATCGCGGTCTTCCGGATCGCGGAGGGCTTCGGGGGACAGGACGTGGTGTTGGCGCTGTCTCCGGCGGGGCCGGAGGAGCCCGGCGCGCCGGCTCATCTGGCGCTGAGGGTGACGGCGCACGACCAGGCGCGGGCGGCGGACTGGTTCCGTCGGCTGGGCCTCTCCTGTCGCTACGCGGACCTTCCGGGAACCGGCCGGCGCGGGCTCTTCGCCGCCGATCCCGAGGGCAACACGGTCGCGCTGGTGGCCGCGACGGGCGGCGGGCCGGAGCACGGCGGATGACGCCGCCGGCGATCGAGCTGATCGGGGTGGAGAAGCGCTTCGGGCCGGTGCACGCCAACAAGGACATCCATCTGCGGGTCGAGGCGGGGACGATCCATGGCGTCATCGGCGAGAACGGGGCCGGCAAGTCCACCCTAATGAGCATCCTCTACGGCTTCTACGAGGCCGATGCGGGGGAGATCCGGGTGGGCGGGAAGCGGGTCGCGATCCGGGATTCGGACGACGCCATCCGCCTCGGCATCGGCATGGTGCATCAGCATTTCATGCTGGTGGAGCCGTTCACGGTGCTGGAGAACGTGATGCTGGGCGCCGAGGGGGGCGCGCGCCTCGCCGCGGGGCGGGCGAAGGCGCGGGCGGAGCTGCTGCGGCTCGAGCGGGAGTTCGACCTTCGGGTGGATCCCGACGCGGTGGTGGGCGACCTGCCGGTCGGCCAGCAGCAGCGGGTGGAGATCCTGAAGGCGCTCTATCGCGGCGCGGAGATCCTGATCCTGGACGAGCCGACGGGGGTGCTGACGCCGGACGAGGCGGACCAGCTGTTCCGGATCCTCGGCCAGCTCAAGGCGCAGGGCAAGACGATCCTGCTGATCACCCACAAGCTGCGGGAGATCATGGCGGCGACGGATGCGGTCTCCGTGATGCGGCGCGGGGAGATGGTGGCGACGCGGGCCACGGCCGGGACGAGCGTGGAGGAACTGGCGGAGCTGATGGTCGGCCGGCGCGTGCTGCTCAGGGTCGAGAAGGGGCCGGCGCGGCCCGGCGAGGTGCGCCTCCGGGTCGGCGACGCGCGGGTCGTGGACGGGCAGGGGGTGGAGCGGCTGAAGGGCGTCAGCCTCGAGGTGCGCGCGGGCGAGATCGTCGGCATCGCGGGGGTCGCGGGCAACGGCCAGTCGGAGCTGCTGGAGGCGATCGCGGGGATCCGGGCCTTGAGCTCGGGGAGCATCGTGATCGGCGGGACGCCGCGCGAGAGGGCGGACCCCGAGGTGCTGCGGGAGATGGGGCTGGCGCACGTCCCGGAGGACCGGCACCGGATGGGGCTGGTCACGGCCTTCTCGGCCGAGGAGAACGTGATCCTCGGCTATCACCGGGATGCGCGCTACGCCTCGGGCTGGTTCCTGGACCGGGGCGCGATCCGCCGGGCCTGCGAGGCGCAGATGGCGGATTTCGACGTGCGGCCCCCAACGCCGGAGCTGAAGACGGCGAACTTCTCGGGCGGGAACCAGCAGAAGATCGTGCTGGCGCGGGAGATCGAGCGCGACCCGGAGGTGCTGATCGTCGGCCAGCCGACGCGGGGGGTGGACGTGGGCGCGATCGAGGCGATCCACCGCCGGCTGATCGAATTGCGCGACGCGGGCAAGGCGATATTGCTGGTCTCGGTGGAGCTGGACGAGATCCGGGCGCTGGCGGACCGGGTGCTGGTGATGTTCGACGGGGAGATCATGGGCGAGCTGCCGGGCGACGCCGGCGAGCGGGAGATCGGGCTGCTGATGAGCGGCGTTCGGGAGGAGGCGGCGTGAGGGTGCTCACGCGTGAGCGGGGGTGTAAGGAGTTGGTTTTGTTGTCGTATGAAGGATTTTGTAGGTGTTTGGGACGTGCGAGCGCGTGGATCGGGCGCGGGACGCCGGACGAGATCCGGGCCTTGTCCGGCCGGGTGCTGGTGATGTTTGACGGGGAGATAATGGGCGAGCTGCCTAAGGGCGGCGGGGAGCGGCAGATCGGGCTGCTGATGAGCGGGGTTCGGGGGGAGGCGGCGGTGTGAGACGCTCAAGCCTCTCGGCACCACTGTTGATCCTTATAGCCTTCCTATTCATTTCCGCCGTGACTCTCTCGGTGGTTCTGGTGTCGCTTCAATTCGGTCCAGCAACTGGGAAAGACTGGGTGGATGTGTTGCGGGCTTTCCTGACGCCTCTTGTCGGGATTGCAGCCGCCACATTTGCAGCTTTGAATTACATATTGGCAACTCGCCGGAGGCATGACGGATTATTTGAAAAGCAATACGAATTATATTGTGAGTTTACGAGATTTGGTGAGGCGGTGCGAGAAGCGTGTAGAGAAATTACGGAGCTTGAGTGGTCGCGTGTGGATATTGATGCCGGTGAAAAGCAAAAACGAATATGGCGCGGCTATGATGCGGAGGCATTTGTGATGTCTGGAGGCTTGATCATAAAGTCGTCTATGGTTTTTGGAGACGATTTCGAGGGAGAACTTCGCGCCCTAATCGAGCGGGAATCAGCTAAAAATTGGCCATCACTTTCAGCCCTTTATGCGGGTCCAGAGTTTGCGAGTTTAGTGAAAAAGCATATGGACAGGCCGAAATGAACGCCCCCCTCCCCCGCTGGGTCGATCTCGGCCTGATCCCGATGCTGAACCTGCTCGCGGCGTTTCTCGTCGCGGGGCTCGTCGTGCTGCTGGTGGGGGAGAGCCCGGTGGAGGCGGTGCGGGTGATCCTCTACGGCGCGCTCGGCTTCGGGGAGGGGATCGGGTTCACGCTGTTCTACGCCACCAACTTCATCTTCACCGGGCTCGCCGTCGCCGTCGCGTTCCATGCCAAGCTCTTCAACATCGGGGGCGAGGGGCAGGCCTATGTCGGGGGGCTCGGGGTGGCGCTGGTGTGCCTCGGCCTCGACCATGCGATGCCCTGGTGGGTGATCGCGCCGCTCGCCGCCGCGGGGGGCGCGGCCTTCGGGGCGGGGTGGGCGTTCCTGCCGGCCTACCTGCAGGCGACGCGGGGGAGCCACATCGTCATCACGACGATCATGTTCAACTTCCTCGCCGCGAGCCTGATGGTCTATCTGCTCGTCAACGTCCTCAAGGTGCCGGGGGCGATGGCGCCGGAGAGCCGGACCTTCGAGGAGGCGGGGCGGCTGCCGAAGATCGGCTGGTTCGTGGCCCTCTTCGGGGAGGACATCGGGGGGGCGCCGGCGAATCTCAGCTTCTTCCTCGCGCTCGGCGCCTGCGTCGCGGTGTGGCTGCTGATCTGGCGCACGCGGCTCGGCTACGAGATCCGGACCTTCGGGGCCAATCCGACCGCCGCCGTCTATGCCGGGATCTCGCCGGTCAGGATCACGGTGACGACCATGCTGATCTCGGGCGGGCTCGCCGGGCTGATGGCGCTCAACCCGGTGATGGGGGAGCAGCATCGGCTGTTCCTCGACGTCGCGGGGGGCGCGGGCTTCGTCGGGATCGCGGTGGCGCTGATGGGGCGGGCGCATCCCTTGGGCGTCGCGCTTTCGGCGCTGCTGTTCGGGGTGCTCTATCAGGGGGGCGCCGAGCTCGCCTTCGAGATGCCGGCGATCACGCGCGACATGGTGGTGGTGATCCAAGGCTTGGTGGTGCTGTTCGCGGGGGCGATGGAGTACATGTTCCGGCCCTGGGTCGCGCGGGCCTTCGCGGCGCTGCCGGGACGCGGGGAGGCGGCGTGATGTTCGACGCGCTGATCCTGATGCTGGATTCCACCGTGCGGCTCTCGACGCCGCTGCTGCTGACGGCGCTGGCGGGGCTCTACGCCGAGCGGTCGGGGGTGCTCGACATCGGGCTCGAAGGGAAGCTGCTGGCGAGCGCCTTCGCGGCGGCGGCGATGGCGGCGGTGAGCGGGAGCGCCTGGCTGGGGCTGGCGGCGGGGATGGGGGTCTCGCTCCTGCTGGCGCTGCTGCACGGGGCGGCCTGCATCACCTATCGCGGCAACCAGATCGTGAGCGGCGTGGCGATCAACTTCCTCGCCGCCGGGCTGACGGCGCTGCTGGGTCAGGCCTGGTTCCGGCAGGGCGGGCGCACGCCGACGCTGCCGCGAGAGGCGCGGTTCGGGGCGCTGGAGCTGCCGCTGGCGGAAACGCTGGCGGGCGTGCCGGTGATCGGGACGGTGTACTCGGAACTGCTGAGCGGGCATTCGCTGCCGGTCTATGCGGCGTTCCTCGCGGCGCCGGCGAGCTGGTACGTGCTCTACCGCATGCGCTTCGGGCTGAGGCTGCGCGCGGTCGGGGAGAACCCGGCGGCGGTGGACACGGCGGGGATCTCCGTCACCCTGATGCGCTACAAGGCGATGGCGGTCTGCGGGCTGATCTGCGGGGTCGGCGGGGCCTATCTGGCGATCGCCCAGTCGGCTGGATTCGTGAAGGACATGAGCGCGGGCAAGGGGTTCATCGCGCTCGCGGCGCTGATCTTCTCGAAATGGCGGCCGTTGCATGTCATGGGGGCGTGCCTGCTGTTCGGGTTCCTCGACGCGGCGGCGATCCGGCTGCAGGGCAAGGGCCTGCCGCTGATCGGCGAGGTGCCGGTGCAGCTGATCCAGGCGGCGCCCTACGTGCTGACGGTGGTGCTGCTGGCCGGGTTCATCGGGCGGGCGACGCCGCCGAAGGCGGGCGGGACGCCCTACGTGAAGGAGCGATGATGGATCTGCGTGAGTTGGACCTGACGATCCTGCGGCATTGCGAGAAGGCCGGCGACGGGCTGTCGGACCCGTTGACGGCGCGGGGCGCGGCGGACGCCGAGCGGGTGGCCGACGCCTTGACGGGCGAGGGGATCGACGCGGTCTACGCCTCGCCCTATCGGCGGAGCCAGGAGACGATCGCGCCCTTCGCGGCGCGGACGGAACTGAAGGTCCGCACCGACGCGCGGTTGGCGGAGTGGTTCCTGTCGGACGCCGCGCTGGCGGAGATCCACGATCACGCGCCGCGCATCTTCGCGGACCGGGACTACCGGGCCCCTTGGTCGGAGACGGCGGCGGAGGTCTGGAGCCGGGTGTCGGCGGCGCTGGCGGAGATCGCGGCCTCGGGCGCGCGGCGGCCGGTGCTGGCCTGCCACGGGGGGATCCTGGGCGCGACGCTGATGAACCTTGCGGATCGGTTCCGGCCGGAGGACTGGGCCGGGTTCCATCAGCCGACGCTGGTGCGGCTGCATCGGGGCGGGTGGCGGCGGATCGCGCTGCCGGACCAGGGCGCCGCGGACGGGCGCGAGGATCTCGGCGAGGCGGCGGCCCATGCGGGCGACGCCTTCGACGCCGGGAACGGAGCGGTGCGGGAGACCGGCGCGTGACCGGGCCGGAGGATCTGTGGCGCGCGGCGCTGGAGGCGCGGGCCAAGGCGTATGCGCCGTTCTCGGGATTCGCGGTGGGCTGTGCGGTGCGGACCGAGAGCGGGCGGGTCTTCGTGGGCGCCAACATGGAGAACCAGAGCTTTCCGGAGGGATGGTGCGCGGAGACGACGGCGCTGGGGCACATGGTGATGGCGGCGGCGACGGAGGCGGACCGGATCGTGGCGGAGGTGGTGGTGGCGGCCGAGCTCGATCCGCCGGTGACGCCCTGCGGCGGCTGCCGTCAGCGGCTGGCGGAATTCGGGCGGCCCGACACGATGGTGCATGCCGCCGACCTGACGGCGATCCGCGCGAGCTGGACGCTGGCGGAACTGCTGCCGGCGGCGTTCCGTTTGTGAGGGCGAGCTTGATCGCGGGTCGTCTGGCGGCGACGGCGGTGCGTCGGACGAGAGCGGAGGCGGGAGCATGACGGAAGCGGCGGAGGTTCTGAGGCGGGCCGGCGCGCAGGGCGCGCGGCTCGGACTCGTGCTCGGCTCGGGCCTCGGGGCGCTGGTCGACGAGGTGGAGGGCGCCGTCGTCGTGCCGTTCGCGGAGTTGCCGGGGTTCCCGCGCTCCGGCGTCTCGGGCCACCAGGGGATGCTGGCGGTCGGCTGGCTGGAGGGGGCGCCGGTGGCGGTTCTCGCCGGCCGGGCGCATTACTACGAGGGACACGGCGCGGCGGTGATGCGCGGGCCGCTCGAGACGCTGAAGGCGTTGGGCTGCGAGGCGGTGCTGCTGACCAACGCCGCCGGGAGCCTGCACGAGGCGATGGGGCCGGGCAGCCTCATGGCGATCGCGGACCACATCGCGGTCTCCGGCCTCGACCCGCTGATCGGGGAGGCGACCGAGGAGCGCTTCGTGAACATGGTGGACGCCTATTCGCCGACGCTGCGGGCGCGGCTGAAGGCGGCCGACGACGGGCTGCACGAGGGGGTCTACGCCTGGTTCTCCGGACCGAGCTTCGAAACGCCGGCGGAGATCCGCGCGGCGCGGGTGCTGGGGGCGGACGCAGTGGGGATGTCCACCGCGCCGGAGACGATCCTGGCGCGGTTCCTCGGGATGGAGGTCGCCGCGGTCTCGGTGATCACCAATCTCGCCGCGGGGATGACCGGCGCGGCGCTGAGCCATGACGAGACCAAGCGCGAGGCGGATAGGGCGAGGGCCCGCCTCTCGGCGCTGGTGCGGAGTTTCGCCGGGGAGTTTCGATGAGCAAGACGCAGACGCAGACGCCGGACGGCATGCGGACGGCGGCGCGGCGGGCGATCGCGTGCCTCGACCTGACCGACCTGAACGACGACTGCGACGAGGCTGCGGTCGAGGCCTTGGCGGCACGGGCCAAGACGCCGCACGGCACGGTCGCCGCGCTCTGCGTCTGGCCGCGCTTCGTGCGGCTGGCGCGGGCGTCGGCGCCGGCGGACGTGCGCGTGGCGACGGTGGTCGCGTTTCCGAGCGGCGAGGCTAGGGACGAGTCGGTGATCGCGGAGGCGGATCGGGCGCTGCGCGACGGCGCCGACGAGATCGACGTGGTGATCCCTTACCGGCTGATGATGGAGGGGCATGAGGAGGCGGTGGTCAGCCGCGTCGCGCGCGTCAAGCGCGAGGCGGGCATGAACGTTGTCAAGGCGATCCTCGAGACCGGGGTGCTCGGGGGGACGGAGGCGGTGCGCCGTGCCTCGGAGCTCGCGCTCGAGGGCGGGGCGGACTTCCTCAAGACCTCCACGGGCAAAGCCCCGGTCAGCGCCACGCTGGTGGCGGCGGAGACGATGCTGGAGGCGATCGCGGCGCATGACCGCGCAGCCGGGCTGAAGGCCGCGGGCGGGATCCGCACCACGGAGGAGGCGGCGGCGTATCTGGCGCTGGCGGACGAGCGGATGGGCGAGGGCTGGGCGACGCCGGCGACGTTCCGCTTCGGCGCCTCGGGCCTGCTCGACGCGCTGCTGGCGACGCTGGCGGGCGAGGACGTGGCGGCGGAGGGCGGATATTGAGGCTGCCGCAGGAGATCATCCTCGACAAGCGCGAGGGGCGCGAACTGAGCCGCGATGACCTGGCGGGCTTCGTCGCGGGCCTCACCTCGGGCGCGGTGACCGAGGGACAGGTCGCGGCGCTGGCGATGGCGACGATCTTTCGCGGCATGACGACGGCGGAGCGCGTGGCGCTGACCGAGGCGATGCGGGATTCGGGCGAGACGCTGGCCTGGGATCTGCCCGGGCCGGTGGCGGACAAGCACTCGACGGGCGGCGTCGGGGACAACGTGAGCCTGATGCTGGCGCCGGCGCTGGCGGCCTGCGGGGTCTTCGTGCCGATGATCTCGGGCCGCGGGCTCGGGCATACCGGCGGCACGCTCGACAAGCTGAGCGCGATCCCGGGCTACGACGTGGCGCCGGGGACGGAGGCGCTGCGGCGCGTCGTCGGAGAGGTCGGCTGCGCGATCATCGGCCAGACGGCGGAGTTCGCGCCCGCCGACGCGCGGTTCTACGCGATCCGGGACGTGACGGGGACCGTGGAGTCGGTGGACCTGATCACCGCCTCGATCCTCTCGAAGAAGCTGGCGGCGGGGCTGGATGCGCTGGTGCTGGACGTCAAGGTCGGCTCGGGGGCCTTCATGGGCGACATGGAGCGCGCGCGGGCGCTGGCCGAGAGTCTGGTGGCGGTGGCGAACGGCGCCGGGTGCCGGACCTCGGCGCTGATCACCGACATGGACGAGCCTCTGGCGAGCGCCTGCGGCAACGCCGTGGAGGTCGCGAACGCGGTGCGGTTCCTGCGCGGCGACGAGGTGGACCCTCGGCTCTGGGACGTGACGGTGGCGCTGGGGGGCGAGCTGCTGGCGCTGACCGGGCTGGCGCCGGACGAGGCCGAGGGGCGGACGCGCATCGCCGCGGCCTTCGAGGACGGGCGGGCGGCGGAGCGCTTCGGGCGGATGGTCGCCGCGCTCGGCGGGCCGGCGGATTTCGTGGAGCGGTTCGAGACGCATCTGCCGGAGGCGCCCGTGACGCTCGACGTGCCGCCGGAGCGCGACGGGCTGGTGACGGCGGTGGACGGGCGCGCCCTCGGCAACGCGGTGGTGGCGCTCGGCGGCGGGCGGACCCGGGCCGAGGACGCGATCGATCTTGCGGTCGGGCTGACCGACGTCGCCGGGATCGGCGCGGTGGTCGACGCGGATTTCCCCTTGGCGCGGATTCGGGCGCGAGATCGCGCCACCGCCGAGGCGGCTGCGCGACGCGTCCGGAGCGCCTATGTCACGCGGGACGACGCGCCCGAACCGGCCGAGCCGGTGCGCGGGCGCGTGGGGAATTGAAGCGGGACGCCGCCCCCGGGGTGGCGGCCGTTTTGGGGAGAGCCGGCGATGGCCAGGGCGATACTGCTGGTGTTGGACAGCGTGGGAATAGGCGGCGCCGAGGACGCGGCCGCGTTCGGGGACGAGGGGGCCGACACGCTCGGCCATGTCGCCAAGGCCTGCTACGAGGGGCGGGCGGATGTCGGGCGCGCCGGGCCTCTACGGCTGCCGACGCTGTCGGCGGTCGGGCTCGGGGAGGCGGCGGCGACGGCGCTGCGTCGGCGGCCCGTGGGCCTCGGCCCGGCCGACGAGCAGGCGGCCTGGGCGGCGCTCGAGGAGGTCTCGGCCGGCAAGGACACCGTGACGGGGCATTGGGAGCTGGCGGGCGTGCCCTTGGCCGAGCCCTGGCATTTCTTCCCGGACGAGGAGCCCTGCTTTCCGCCGGACCTGATCGCCGCGATCGTGGATGCGGCCGAGCTGCCGGGCGTGCTCGGCCAGCGCCGCGCCTCTGGCACCGAGATCCTGGCGGAGCTCGGCGCCGAGAGCGTCGCGACCGGCAAGCCGATCTTCTATTCCTCGGCCGACAGCGTGCTGCAGATCGCGGCGCATGAGGAGGCCTTCGGGCTGGAGCGTCTGCTGGAGCTGTGCCGGATGACGCGCCGCGCGCTGGACGTGGCGGGACTGCGGGTGGCGCGGGTGATCGCGCGGCCCTTCGTCGGCGAGGCGGGCGAGTTCCGCCGCACGGCGAACCGGCGCGATTTCGCGCTGGCGCCGCCGGAGCCGACGCTCTGCGACCGGGTCGAGGCGTCGGGCCACAAGGTCTGGGGGATCGGCAAGATCGCCGACATCTTCGCCGGTCGCGGCGTGACCGAGACGCTGAAGGGGCCGACCGACATGGCGCTGGTCGACCGCACGCTGGAGGCCATGGAGCGGGCCGGGGCCGGCGACCTGATCTTCGCGAATTTCGTCGAGTTCGACGCGCTCTATGGCCATCGTCGCGACGTGGCGGGCTACGCCCGCGCGCTGGAGGCGTTCGACGCGCGGATCCCGGAGATCCTGGAGGCGATGCAGGAGCGGGATCTGCTGATCTTCACGGCCGATCACGGCAACGATCCGACCTGGAGCGGCACCGACCACACGCGCGAGCGGACGCCCATGCTGATGGTCGGCCGGGCGGTGGAGCCGGGGGGGCGCGGCCTCGGCCGGTTCGCGGACGTGGCCGAGACGCTGGCGGCGCATCTGAAGCTGCCCGCGGGGTCGCATGGGCGCAGCCTGCTGCCGCGGCGGCGGTGACCGGCATCGCGGCCCTGCCGAAGGTCGAGCTGCACCTGCACATGGAGGGCGCGGCGCCGCCGGCGCTGGCCTGGCGGCGCGCCGAGGCGTCCGGCGTCCCGATAGCGGGGCTCTTCGACGGAGTCGGCGGCTACGGTTGGCGGGGCTTCTCCGGCTTTCTCGCGGCCTACGGCCGGGTCGCCGCGCTGTTCGATACGCTGGAGGCGCAGCGCGAGCTGTGCGAGGCGGTGCTGGCGGCCTCCGCGGCGCAGGGCGTGGTCTATGCCGAGATCGCGGTCTCACCCGACCTCGCCGCCGGGGCCGATGCGGGGCGCTGGCGGGCCTGTCTCGCGGCGCTGGACGAGGGCGCGCGGGCGGCCGAGGCGGAATACGGCATCGAGGCGCGCTGGATCGCCACCTGCATCCGCAACCTGGGACCGGAGCGGGCGGAGGCCGCCGCGCGTCTCGCCGTCGAGGCCGGCGACGCGCGGATCGTCGGCCTCGGCCTCGCGGGGGACGAGCGGGTGGGCCGTCCCGGCGATTTCGCGCGGGCCTTCGCGCTGGCGCGGGAGGCGGGCCTCGGCCTGACCGCCCATGCCGGGGAGTTCGCCGGGCCGGAGAGCGTCGCCCGTGCGCTCGACGATCTCGGCGCGGACCGGATCGATCACGGCGTGCGGGCGGTCGAGGATCCGGGTCTCGTCGCGCGGCTGGCGGCGGAGGGCGTGCCGCTCTGCATCTGTCCGGGCTCGAACGTGGCGCTGGGGGTCTATCCGGCGCTGGCGGCCCATCCGATCGAGGCGCTGCGCGACGCCGGCGTGCCGGTCAACGTCTCGACCGACGATCCGCCGTTCTTCGACACCGACATGACGCGCGAGTACGAGGCGCTGGCGCGGGTCTTCGGCTGGGAGGAGGGCGCGCTCCGGGCGCTGTCGCGGGCCGGCCTCGACGCCGCGTTCTGCGATGCGGAGACCCGGGCGCGGATCGCGGCGCGTCTCGACGCCGCCTGAGGCCGATGGCATGACGGGACCGTCGAGAGGAGGGATCCGCATGACCGACGCCGCGCGCCACCTGACCCTGGTGGAGCATCCGCTGGTGCAGCACAAGCTGACGCTGATGCGCCGGCGCGAGACCTCGACGGCGGATTTCCGGCGGCTCCTGCGGGAGATCAGCCTGCTCCTGGGCTTCGAGGCGCTGCGCGACCTGCCGACGACGACGGTGACGATCGAGACGCCGATGGCGGAGATGCAGGCGCCGGCGCTCGCGGGAAAGAAGCTGGCGTTGATCTCGATCCTCAGGGCGGGGAACGGGCTTCTGGACGGGATCCTCGAGTTGGCGCCCTCGGCCCGGGTGGGATTCATCGGGCTCTACCGCGACGAGGAGACGCTGCAACCGGTGCAGTACTACTGCAAGGTGCCGGGCGATCTCGGCGATCGGCCGGTGATCGTGGTCGATCCGATGCTGGCGACGGGCAATTCCTCGGCCGCGGCGGTGGACGTGCTGAAGGCGCGGGGAGCGCGGGACGTCCGCTTCCTGTGCCTTCTGGCGGCGCCCGAAGGGGTGGCCCGGATGAAGGCGGCGCATCCCGACGTCCGCATCGTCTCGGCGGCGCTCGACGCGCGGCTGAACGAGCGGGGCTACATCCTGCCGGGGCTCGGCGACGCCGGCGACCGGATGTTCGGCACCAAGTGAGGGGGCCGCGCCGCATTCTCTGCCTGACCGAGGAGACGGTCGAGACGCTGTATCTGCTCGGCGAGGCCGACCGGATCGCGGGGGTGACGGGCTACGCGGTGCGCCCTCCGGAGGTGCGGCGGGAGAAGCCGCGGGTCGGCGGCTTCACCTCGGCCGACGTCGCCAAGGGCTTGGCGTTGAAGCCGGATCTCGTGCTCGCCTTCTCGGACCTGCAGGCCGACGCCGCGGCCGAGTTCGTGCGGGCCGGGGTGGCGGTGCACGCCTTCAACCAGCGCGACGTGGCCGGGATCCTCGAGATGGTGCGCACCCTCGGCGCGCTGACGGACGCGGCCGGGCGGGCCGAGGCGCTGGTCGGGCGGCTCGAGCGGGGGTTGGAGACGGCGGCGCGGGAGGCGGCCGGGACGGCGCGTGTTCGGGTATTGTTCGAGGAGTGGGACGATCCGCTGATCACCGGCATCGGCTGGGTCTCGGAACTGATCGGGATAGCGGGCGGCGAGGACGTGTTCGCCGAGCGTGCCGCGGCGCAGGACGCGCGGGGCCGGATCGTGGATCCCGCCGAGGCGGCGGCGCGGGCGCCGGAGCTGATCCTCGCCAGCTGGTGCGGCAAGAAGGTGCGGGCGGAGCGCATCGCCGCGCGGCCGGGCTGGGCGGCGACGCCGGCGGTGCGCCGCGGACTGATCCGGGAGATCAAGGCGCCGCTGATCCTGGCGCCGGGTCCCGCGGCGTTGACGGACGGCCTCGACGCGATCCGTGCGGCGCTGGGCGAGGCACGGGTCGGCGCCTGACGGCTCTGACCCTCATGGTCCGGAATGCGGCCGCGGCCGGAATGCCCGCTGCGACGGCCGGGCGGGGTCGGCGCGGGACGATCGGGCGGGCGCCGACCGGGATGGGGAGCGTCCTCCCGCGCGAGGCGTCGCCGCGACGGCCGCGCGTCGGCCTCGACCGGCCCTTCGGCTCGCGGCGACGGACCCTGCGGCCGACCCCTGGACACCTCTGGAAACCGGGCTGGAGCTGACGAGCGGGTCGTGATTCCTTTCGCCTGACGGGCAGACGAGGGAGGCGGGCATGGCGGGACGGCAGCCGGGGTTCTGGGA
>JAWLFJ010000102.1:0-14584 GCA_041685625.1 Paracoccaceae bacterium
CCGCCGGGCCCAACCTCGCGGCGTCTACCGCAAGGGAGACGTCGGCGGGGCGGGAGCCCTGAGGGCGGGGGCGGGCGGCGCCGCCGGCGCTTGACGCTCCGGCGAGGCGCGGCTACGCGGCGGAGATGGCCGAACCGCCGCTGCTCACGCTCACCGACGTCGCCCTCGGCTTCGGGGGGGAGCCCCTGTTCCGGGGGCTTTCGCTCGCGGTCATGGCCGGCGACCGGGTGGCGCTGGTGGGCCGCAACGGCTCGGGCAAGTCCACGCTGATGAAGCTGATGGCGGGCGACCTCGAGCCCGACGCCGGCGAGCGCTTCGTGAAGCCGGGCGCGCATGTCGCGCGGCTGGCGCAGGATCCCGACTTCGCCGGCTTCGCCACGCTCGGCGACTTCGCCGCCGCCGATCTCGAGCCGAGCGAGCGCTGGCGCGCCGAGGCGGCGATGGACGGGCTCAAGGTCCCCGCCGGCGCCGATCCGGCCGAGGCGAGCGGCGGCGAGCGGCGGCGCGCGGCGCTGGCGCGGGTGCTGGCCTCGGACGCGGAGCTGCTGCTCTTGGACGAGCCGACGAACCATCTCGACATCGAGGCGGTCGGCTGGCTCGAGCGGCACGTCGCCACGCTGCGGGCCGCCGTGGTGATCGTGAGCCACGACCGGGCGTTCCTGCGGGCGCTGACGCGGGCGATGATCTGGGTCGACCGGGGCGCGGCGCGGCGGCTGGAGGAGGGCTTCGCGAAGTTCGAGGACTGGCGCGACAAGGTCTTCGAGGAGGAGGCGAAGCAGGCCCACAAGCTCGACCGGCTGATCAAGGCCGAGAGCGTCTGGGCGGTGGAGGGGATCTCCGCCCGGCGCAAGCGCAACCAGGGGCGGGTGCGCCGGCTGCAGGAGATGCGCGCCGAGGCGGGCGCGCGGCGCGGCCCCGCCGGGACCGCGGCGATGGCGCTGGAGGCCGGCCCGGCCTCCGGCCGCCGGGTGATCGAGGCGGAGGAGGTCGCCAAGAGCTACGGCGAGCGGACGATCTGCCGGGACTTCTCGCTCCGCGTGATGCGGGGGGACCGCGTCGCCTTCGTCGGGCCGAACGGGGTCGGCAAGACCACGCTGATCAAGCTGCTGATCGGAGAGATCCCGCCCGACGAGGGTCGGCTGACGCTGGGCACGAATCTGGCGCCGGCGGTGTTCGACCAGGCGCGCGCGGCGTTGGATCCGGAGCGGAGCCTATGGGAGACGCTGACGCACGATCCGGCGACGGCGGTCAGCGGGCGTTCGGACCAGGTTATGGTGCGGGGCCGGCCGAAGCACGTCGTCGGCTATCTAAAGGAGTTCCTGTTCGACGAGCGCCAGGCGCGCGGGCCGGTGAAGGCGCTGAGCGGCGGCGAGCGGGCGCGGCTGCTGCTGGCGCGGCTGATGGCCTTCGAATCGAACCTGCTGATCCTGGACGAGCCGACCAACGATCTCGACGTCGAGACGCTGGATCTGCTGCAGGAACTGGTCTCGGACTATGCGGGCACGGTGCTGCTGGTGAGCCACGACCGGGACTTCCTCGACCGCACCGCCACGCAGACGGTGCTGCTCGAGGGCGACGGGCGCGCCACGGTCTATGCCGGCGGCTGGTCGGACATGCTGGCGCAGCGCGCCGCGGCGGGGTTGCCGCCGCCGCTTTCGCCGGAGGGCGGCGCCGAGCCGGCCGCGGCGGCGCGCAAGGCCGCCAGGCCGGCCCCGAAGCCGGAGCGGGAGGCGCGGAAGCTCTCCTTCAGGCAGGCGCGGCGGCTGGAGCTTCTGCCGGCCGAGATGGAGCGGCTGGAGGCGGAGATCGCCAAGCTGGAGGGTCTGCTCGCGGACCCCGAGCTCTATGTGCGCGAGCCCGTGAAGTTCGAGAAGGGGACCGCGGCGCTGACCGAGCGCCAGCGGAAGCTCGCCGCGGCCGAGGAGGAGTGGCTGGAGCTCGAGGCGCTGCGCGAGTCGGTCGAGGGCTGAGCGGCGCGAGGCCGGCGCAGGGTCGTCCGGCCGCGGGTCTTCGGCGGGGGGCGGGCTCGATCGCCGCGGCGGTCGGACCTTGCGCCGCCTCCGCGCCGCCCGGACCGGATCGGGGACCGAAGGCTCAGAAGCCGGGCACGAAGCGGTCGCGGCGGTCGCGGTCGATATTGGGATTGTGGGCCGGCATCACCGCGCGGAGAGCGTCGTTCAGGGTATCGGCGTAGGCGGGATCGTCCGGACCGCCGATGCCGGGCGCCTCGAGCACGCCGCGGGTCACGAGGCGCTCGTCGCGGCAGATCCCGACCGCGGCGGTGAGCGCGGCGCCGGGCGCGAGGTCGACGCCGCCCGCCCCGCGCTCGCAGAAGCCGTTCAGCGGCGCGCCGCCGAAGGCGATCACGACGCGCGGGCCGCGTTCCTCGGGATCGGCGGGGACGAGGGGGGGGCCGCCGAGGAACAGGGGCATGCGGACGCTCTCGAGCGCCTCGGCCTCCGTCGCGCCGCCCGGGGGCGCGCCGCGCACCTCCGCCGGGAAGGGGGCGCCGGCGCCGCGGATCTCCAGCGGAGAATAGACCGTGTCGACGATCACGGAATGGGTGATGGGCGCGCCGAAGAAGCCACCGCCTCCGGACGAGGTGCAGCCGGCGACGACGAGGGCGGCGGCGAGGGCGAGGGGCGCGTGTCTCATGGCGTCAGGCTCTCTGCGTATCGCGGCGGGAATGGGGCGGCTTCGGGAAACTCAGAGGTCGAGATCCTCGGCGAAGCGGGCGTTCTCCTGGATGTAGGCGAAGCGCAGCTCGGGCTTGCGGCCCATCAGACGCTCGACCAGGGAGGCGGTCTCGCCGGCCTCCTCCTCGTCGAGATTGACGCGGATCAGGGTGCGCGTCTTCGGGTCCATCGTGGTCTCGCGCAGCTGCTTGGGCATCATCTCGCCGAGGCCCTTGAAGCGGCCGACCTCGACCTTGCCCTTGCCGGAGAACTCGGTTGCGAGGAGCGCGTCCTTGTGGGCGTCGTCGCGGGCGTAGGCGGTCTTGGCGCCCTGGGAGAGCTTGTAGAGCGGGGGCGCGGCGAGGAAGAGCCGCCCGGCGTCCACCAGCGGGCGCATCTGGCGGTAGAAGAACGTCATCAGCAGCGCCGCGATGTGCGCGCCGTCGACGTCGGCGTCGGTCATGATCACGACGCGCTCGTAGCGAAGGGCCTCGAGATCGAATTTCGAGCCCGGCTGCACGCCGAGCGCGAGGCAGAGATCGGCGAGCTCCTGGTTCTGGGCGAGCTTCTCGGCGGTGGCGTTGGCGACGTTGAGGATCTTGCCACGGAGCGGAAGCACGGCCTGGCTCCGCCGGTCGCGCGCCTGCTTGGCCGAGCCGCCGGCGCTGTCGCCCTCGACGAGGAAGATCTCCGAGCCGTCCTTGGCGGCGTCCGAGCAGTCGGCGAGCTTGCCGGGCAGGCGGAGCTTCTTGACGGCGGTCTTGCGGGCCGTCTCCTTCTCGGCCCGCCGGCGGAGGCGCTCCTCGGCGCGGAGCACGCAGAAGTCGAGCACGGCCGAGGCGCGGCGCGGATCGGCGGCGAGCCAGGTGTCCACGCGGTCGCGCACGGCGCCCTCGACGAGGCGGGTCGGCTCCGTGCCGGCGAGGCGGTCCTTGGTCTGACCGACGAATTCGGGCTCGCGGATGAAGACCGAGACGAGGGCGGCGGCGGCGCCCTGCACGTCCTCGCGCGTCAGCTCCTTGGCCTTGCGGTTCTGCGCGCGCTCGCCGTGGGCGCGGAGCCCCTTCAGCACGGCGGCCCAGAAGCCGGTCTCGTGGCTGCCGCCCTCCGCCGTCGGAACCGTGTTGACGTAGGAGGAGAGCGAGGCGTCGCGCGTCGGCGTCCAGTGCAGCGCCCATTCGACGGAGCCCGGCGTCTCCGGCCCGAACTTCTCGGCGAAGTCGACCTTGCCGGCGAAGGGGGCCTCGGTCACCGTCGGCGCGGTCTCCAGCGTCGCGGCGAGGTAGTCGGCGAGGCCGCCGGGGAAGCGGAAGCTGGCCTCGGCCGGGGTCGGGTCGCCGTCCTTCAGGAGCTCCGGCGCGCACTTCCAGCGGATCTCGACGCCGGAGAAGAGATAGGCCTTGGAGCGCGCCATGCGGTGCAGGCGGGCGGGCTTCAGGGCCGCGCGATCGCCGAAGATCTGGGGGTCGGGGTGGAAGGTGACGGTGGTGCCGCGTCGGTTCGGGGCCGGTCCGACCTGCTCGACGGGGCCCTCGGGGACGCCGCGCGAGAAGCTCTGCCGGTGCAGGACGCGCTGGCGCGCCACCTCGACCACAAGGCGGTCGGAGAGGGCGTTTACCACGGAGACGCCGACGCCGTGCAGGCCGCCCGAGGTCTGGTAGGCCTTGCCCGAGAACTTGCCGCCCGCGTGCAGGGTGCAGAGGATCACCTCGAGCGCCGACTTGCCCGGGAAGCGCGGATGCGGGTCCACCGGGATGCCGCGGCCGTTGTCGCGCACGGTGCAGGATCCGTCGGCGTGAAGCTCCACCTCGATGCGGTCGGCGTGGCCGGCGACGGCCTCGTCCATCGAATTGTCGAGGACCTCGGCGACGAGGTGGTGGAGGGCGCGCTCGTCGGTGCCGCCGACATACATGCCGGGGCGCTTGCGGACCGGCTCGAGGCCCTCGAGCACCTCGATCTGGGAGGCGTCGTAGCTGTCGGGATCGGCGGCCCCGAAGAGATCGGGCGCCTTGCGCGCGGGGTCGGCCATTCGGCTCCGGTCCTTCGTGCTGCTCGCTCGGGGTTCAGTATCGGGCTTCGGGGCTGTCGCGGCAAGGGCGGCGCAGGATCTGGCGCGACGCGGCGGAAGGAACGCGAGATGTGGGTGCGCCGGTCTGGCGAGGCTCGGGCGCCGGGGCTACACTCCGGCCGTCGCCGGGCGGAGGCGCGGGGCATGCGGGATCGGGGACCGGGGACATGACGCGGAAGCGGGCGGCACGTCGCTACGAGGCCGGGATCGCGGCGGAGCGGGCGGGGCGGCTGGAGGCCGCGGCGAAGGATTACGCGGCCGCGCTCAAGGCCGATCCCGGCTTCGCGGAGGCGGCGAACAATCTCGGGCGCTGCTGGCTGCGGATGGGCCGGCTGGAACAGGCCGGCAAGGCGCTGCGCCGGGCCGCCAAGCTGCGCCCGGGCGAGCCGGTGATCCTCGGCAACCTCGCGCTCTGGGCACGGGAGAGCGGCGACGTCGAGGCCACGGCGGAGCATCTGGAGGCGCTGGCGGAGGTCGCGCCCGCCGCGGGCACGATACGCATGCTGGTCGGGACGCTGCGGGCGCTCGGGCGGAACGAGGCGGCGCTGGCCTGGGCGAAGCGGCTGGCGGCGTCGGGCGGCGGCACGCTCGGGGATCTGACGGAGCGGATCCACCTCGCGCGGACGGTCTGCGACTGGGAGGCGCTGGAGGGCCTGGACGATGCGGCGCTGCGGGCGCGGCTCGCGGCGGATCGGGGCTATGCGGGCTCGCCGTTCCGGCTCTACGCGCATGTCGCGGACCCGGCCCTGCTGCGGGAGGTCGCGGAGCGGGCGGCGGCGGAGGCGGCGCGCGGCGTGTCGGCGAGCCCGCCGGCGCGGCCGGAGACGGCGGCGGGCGCGCCGATCCGGGTCGGCGTGATCAGCCAGGATCTGCGCGACCATCCGATGCTCAAGCTGATCGCGGGGGTGCTGGGCGCGCTGGACCCGGCGCGGATCGCGCTGCACGTCTACGCGCCCGGGCCGCCGTCCGACGATCCGCGGCGGGCGGCGCTGGCGCGGCGGGCGGCGGCGTTCCGCGCCTTCCCGACCGAAGGCGACGACGAGATCGCGGCGGCGGTGAGGGCCGACCGGCTGCACGTGCTGATCGACCTGATGGGCTACACCCGCAACGCGCGGCCGGGCGTGCCGGCGCGGCGCCCGGCGCCCGTGCAGGCGGCGTGGCTGGGGCTGCCGGGGACCAGCGGAGCGGCGTTCGTGGACGTGATCCTGGCGGACGCCGTGACGATCCTGCCGGGGGCGGAGCAGGGGTTCTCGGAGCGGGTGGTGCGGCTCTCGCCCACCTACTACCCGTTCGACCCCGCCGTGCCGCGGCCGCGGCGCGGCGAGGCGGACCGGACGTCGCTCGGCCTGCCGGAGACGGGGGTGGCGTTCGCCGGCTTCAACCAGAGCTTCAAGCTGGACCCGGAGCGCTTCGCGACGTGGATGGCGGTCCTGCGGGCGGTCCCGGGCTCGGTCCTGTGGCTGATGGCGGCGGGGGAGGCGGCGGAGGCCAGGCTGCGCCGGTCGGCCGATGCGGAGGGCGTCGCCGGGGACCGGCTGGTCTTCGCGCCGCGCGTGCCGCACGAGGCGCACATGGCGCGGCTCGCGGCGGCGGATCTGGCGCTCGACACCCGGCTCTACGGCGGACACACGACCACGATCGACGCGCTCTGGTGCGGCGTTCCGGCGATCACGCGGGCGGGACCGACCTTCCCGTCGCGCGTCGCGGCCTCGATCCTGGAGGCGGCGGGGCTGGGGCGGCTCGTGGTCCCGTCCGAGGCCGAATACCTGGAGCTCGCCGTGGGGCTGGCGCGCGATCCGGCGCGCCTCGCGGCCTTGCAGGCCGAGACCGCGGCGCTGCCGGCCGAGGCGCCGCCCTTCGACGCGGCGGGATTCGCGGAGGGGCTGACCGAGTCGCTGGAGGCGCTGGCGCGGGGGACCTGACTCCGGCGCGAGGGGTCAGGCGAGGAAGGCGCGGATCTCGGCGGCGGTGGCGTCCGGTTCGTGGTGGAACAGCCAGTGGTCGGCCCGGGGGTATTCCACGGCGCCGCGGAAGTCGTCGCAGAGCTCGGCGAGGCCCTGGCGGCTTTCGGGCAGGAGGGCGGTGTCCCGGAGCCCCCAGAGCAGGAGATGGGGCGGGCGCACGCGCATCGCCGCCGGGTCCATCGGCGGCAGCGCCTCGGGCGGGAGCGGGCGGCCGGGGGCGGCGACCTTCAGCGGCGTGGCGCGGTACCAGTTGACCATGCCGCGCACGGCGCCGGGGTGGCCCCAGGCCTCGGCGTAGCCCGCGCGGTCGGCCTCGGTCATCCAGGAGGTGTCCATCTTCGCGGCGAACATGCGGAACACGCCGGCGAGGCCGCCCGCGGCCAGCTTCTCCTCCGAGCCTTCGGCGCGGAGCCATTCGATGTACTGCGAGGCCTCCGACTGGGCGCCGCCCTTGGCGAGCTCCCGCTGGAAGGGGATCGGGTGGACGCCGTTGCCGATCACCAGGGCCTGCATCCGCTCGGGCGCCGCGATGGCGAGGGCGTAGGCGACCGAGGCGCCCCAGTCGTGGCCGATCACGGCGCGCGCCGGGGCGCCCGGCGCATAGGCGTCGAGCACGCCGAGCGCGTCGGCGACGAGCCGCGAGATGCGATAGGCCGAGACCTCGTGCGGGCGCGGCGAGGCGCCGTAGCCGCGCTGGTCCGGCGCGACGCAGTGGAAGCGGTCGGCGAGGCGCGTCGCCACCTTGTCCCAGGCGCCCGCGTGCTCGGGGAAGCCGTGCAGCATCAGGAGCAGGGGCGCGCCCGGATCGCCCCAGGCGCGGACGCGGAAGACCTCGTCCCCGATCTCCGCCGTCTCGGTCCGCATGCTCATCGCGCCTGTCCTCCGGTCGTGCCCGGGGGCAGGGGAGCCGCGCCGGGGCGGCGCGTCAAGCCCGCGCCGGCCCTGTGGCGTCAGGGCTCCACCGGCTCGGTGACCACGCTCACCTCGGAATGCAGCGTGCGGTGGACCGGGCACTTGTCCGCGATCTCCAGCAGTCGCGCGCGCTGCTCGTCGGTGAGCTCGCCCTCGAGCTTGAGGCGGCGGCGGAAGCGGTCGACCTTGCCGCCCTCGGTCTCGCAGGTCTCGCAGTCGCGGGCGTGGATCTTGTCGTGCTCGACCTCGACAGAGACCCGCTCCAGCGGCCAGTCCTTGCGGCGGGCGTACATCCGAACCGTCATCGTTGTGCAGGCCGCGAGGGCGGCGGAGAGCAGGCCGTAGGGCGTCGGGCCCGCGTCCGTGCCGCCGACCGAGGCGGGCTCGTCGGCGACGAGGGCGTGCGGGCCGGCGAGGATGTCCTGGCGCAGACCCTCGGGATCGGCCTCGGTCGCGCGCACCACGCCCTCCGGCGGGGCCTCCGATTCGGCCGGCGCGGGCGCGGCCTCCGGCGTCTCCACCGGGCGGGCGGCGTAGCGCGCGGCCCAGGCGGCGATCACGTCCGCGGCGTATTCGGCGTCCTCGCGCCGGCTCAGCAGGTGGTCGGCCTCGTCGAGGCTCACGAAGCTCTTCGGATGCCGCGCGGCGACGAAGAGATCGGTGGCGTTGTCGATGCCGACCACGGCGTCGCGCGGGGCGTGCAGGATCAGAAGCGGGCGCTTCAGGGCGCCGAGGGCGGACGACAGCTTCGCCTCCGAGACGTCGTCGACGAAGCCGCGGCCGACGGTGAAGCGGCGGCCGGCGAGGGTGACCTCCGCCTCGCCCTCGCGCCGGATCGTCTCCACCTCGGCGCCGAGGGCGTGCAGCACGTGGGCGGGATCGGCCGGAGCGCCGACCGTGGCGACGGCCTTGACGGAGGGGATCTCCGAGGTCGCGGCGAGCACGGCGGCGCCGCCGAGGGAGTGGCCGACCAGCAGGGTCGGCGCGATCCCCTCCTCCTCCATGCGGTGGGCGGCGGCGACGAGATCCTCGACGTTCGAGCGGAAGGTGGTGTTGGCGAACTCGCCCTCGGAATGGCCGAGGCCGGTGAAGTCGAAGCGCAGCACCGCGAAGCCGCGCGCCGCGAGCACGCCGGCGATGCGCTTGGCGGCGGTCAGGTCCTTGCCGCAGGTGAAGCAGTGGGCGAAGAGCGCCGCGCCGCGCGGCTCTCCCTCCGGCAGGTCGAGGCGGGCCGAGAGGCTGTCCCCGGCATGACCGGGAAAGTCGAGGCGGCGGCTGGGCATGGGGCGTCTCCTGCGGCTCCGGGGCGGCCCCGCGAAGGTGCCCCGCCGGAGATGGGCGCGAAAGGGGCGGTGACGGGGGCGTGATGGCCCGCCGGGGGGGCGCCGGGGCGGCATCGGGCCGGAGGCCGGGCGGAGGCCCGCCGGCCTCGCCCGGTACGCCGCACGTCGGCGGGGCGCCGGCGCGCGCCCGGCCGGCCGGGCTCAGTCCTCGCGGATCGCCTCGGCCTCGACCTCGAACAGGAGATCCGGGTTGGCGAGGCCGATGTTCTCGATCCAGGTGCTGGCGGGCTTGTGGTCGCCGAGGATCTCGCCCCGGATCTTCCGGCCGACGGCGACCTGGCCGGCGGGCACGCAGTAGGAGGTCATCTTGACGATGTGCTCGGGTCCCATGCCCGCGGCCTGGAGGCAGCCGAGCAGGTTCTGGTGGGCCTGGCGCATCTGCGCCTCCAGCCCGTCGAGGATCGCGCCGTCGCGCGCGACCCCGACCTGACCGGAGATCACGACGCGCGTCCCGGCCCCGTGGCGGACGACATGGCTGTAATTGCCGAGCGGGGCGGGCACGTCGTCGGGGTTCATGCGGTCCATGGGTCTCTCCCTCGGGTCCAGGCGTCTCGCGGCGGGCGCCGCGGGATCCGGCCCGGACCGCCGCGCCGCCCCGATGCGGGCGGCGCCGGATCGGGGCGCGTCTCCCGGCGGACTTCGGGGCGGAGCGTCGCGCGGGGGCGGCGGGCGGTCAAGCCGCCTCGGCGCCTCCGGCCTGCGCGCATGGACGCCGAGGCGGAGGCGGCCGGCTCAATCGGCCTTGATCCGCAGGGCCTGCCACCAGTCCATCACGCGCGACCAGTCGGGCGAGGCGGCCTCGGAGGGTTCGGGCGAGACGAAGGCGGTCTTGACCACCACAACCTGGTCGTCGCTCGGCGCGACGTAGAGCCATTCGTGCAGGAACAGGCGGCGCCGGCGCCGCCCCTCCACCTCCACACGGCGCAGGCGCGTGCGGAACTGGGCGAAATAGACCCGTTCGAACTGCTGCATCCGGAGCAGCTTCAGCGTCATCTCGAGCTGGCGCGCCGTCTCCAGCTTGCCGAGAAAGCCGTCGACGAACACAGCCAGCGCCGCGTCGCCGCCGGCGAAGGCGTTGGCCGCGGCGGAGGTGGCGCCGGGGTCGGTCCGCGCCACCGAGACGTAGGGCGCGAGGCGCACGAAGACCGGATCGCCCGTCACGGCGCGCGGCGCGTCGAGCAGCCAGAGCAGCTCGAAGTCCTCGCCGTCGGCCGCGGCGGCGTCCGCGATGTCGAAGTCGGGATCGGTCAGGATGCGGTTGGTCGCGCCGGGAAACAGGCGGCTTGGGCGCATGTCGTCGGCGGAGACCGCGTAGACCCGGTCGTCGAAGAACTCGGCGATGCGCGGATCCTCGAGCGCGTCGTCCACATAGGCGGTGTAGATGGCGCGGGGATCGACCCTGCCGTCCGGGGTCTCGTCCGCCTCGAAGCCGGTGAGGCGGCGAAGGCGCTCGTTCTCGTCGAGGATCGCCGCGACGGTGTCGGGCGGGAGGCGCGCGTCGAGCTGGCGCTTCAGGGCCTCGCGCTCGGTCTCGACCGCCGCGATCCCTGCCTGCATCTCGTTGCGCGCCAGCTCGACCCGGCTGTCGAGGAGCTGGGAGCCGACGCCGACGGTGCCGGCGATCGCCATGGCGCAGGCGCCGAGGGTGACGACGACGGGATGGTTCTCGAAACGTTCCCGAAGCCCGGTCATCGCGCCGTGCCCGAGACCCACTGACCGTCGATCGTGCAGCGGCAGGCCGAGCCTTCGACCTGCGGATAGGTCAGCGGGCAGGTCCCGCGCGGCGTGGCGCAGCTGTAGACGAGGCTCTGCTGCGCGAGGCGGAGCGCCTCCGCGCCGGCTTCGGGTGCGGAGGGGGCGGCGAGCGCCGCGGCGATCAGGGCGGCGGTCGCGAGGGGGCGGGAGCGAAGGCTGAGCACGGCAGGCCCCTTTCATGGTGGCTGTGACGTGGCGTAAGCATAGCCCGGATCGGCGTCGGAGGCAGTGCGAATCCGCACGCCTGCCGAGGCCTCAGAGCGCGCTCTCCCAGCTCCTGGAAAGGCGCATGGCGCCGTTGACGATGCCGACCATCGAGTAGGTCTGGGGGAAGTTGCCCCAGCCCTCGAGGCTCTGGAAGTCGGTGTCCTCGGACATCATGCCGAGGCGGTTGCGCGCGCGCAGCATCTCCTCGAAGTGCTCGCGCGCCTCCTCGCGCCGGCCGCAGCGGGCCAGGGCGTCGATCCGCCAGAAGGCGCAGATGTTGAAGCCGACCTCGGGCTCGCCGAAGTCGTCGGCCTCCTCGTAGCGCAGCATGAAGGCGCCGCGGCCGAGCGACTCGGAGAGCCGGTCGATGGTGGCGACGAAGCGCGGATCTTCGGGCGCCACGAGCCCGACCTCGCCCATCAGCAGGACGCTGGCGTCCAGCGTCTCCCCGCCGAAGCTCTCGACGTAGGCGCCGCGCTTCTCCGACCAGGCCTCGCTCAGGATGCGCCGGCGGATGTGCTCGGCGCGGGCGCGCCAGAAGCCCGCGCGTTCCGAAAGGCCGAGATGCGCGGCGATGCGCCCGAGCCGGTCGCAGCCCGCCCAGCACATCAGCGAGGAGGAGGTGTGCACGCGCGCGCGGCTGCGCAGCTCCCAGAGGCCGGCGTCGGGCTGGTCGTGCAGCGCCCAGGCCTTCTCGCCCAGCGGTTCGAGCTGGCGGAAGAGTTCGACGCCGGCGTTCATGAACAGGCGCTTGTCGAAGAAGGCCGGCGCGGCCCCGAGGATGACGTTGCCGTAGGTGTCGTGCTGGAAGTGCTCGTGCGCCTGGTTGCCCACGCGCACCGGGCCCATGCCGCGGAAGCCCTGGAGATCCTCGGCGCGGCGCTCCGCGAGGGCGCGCTCGAGGCCGATGCCGAGCACGGGCTGCACGTGCAGCGCGTCGCCTGCGGTCTGGGCGTCGGCGACCGCGTTCATCAGCCAGCGGAAATAGCCCTCCATCGTGCGCGTCGCCGCGAGGCTGTTCAGCGCGCGCACGGTGAACCAGGCGTCGCGCACCCAGCAGAAGCGATAGTCCCAGTTGCGCCCCGAATGGGGCGACTCGGGCAGCGAGGTGGTCATGGCGGCGACCACGGCGCCCGTCGGCTCGTAGTTGCAGAGCTTGAGGGTGATGGCGGCGCGGATCACCGCCTCCTGCCACTCGAACGGCACCGCGAGCCGGCGCGTCCAGTCGCGCCAGTAGCGCTGCGTGTCGCGCAGGAACTCCTCGGCGAGTTCCGCGGGCGCCGCCGAGAGCGATTCGTCCGGGCCGAGCACGAAGGCCATCGGCCCGTCGAAGTTGAACGTCCGCTCGGCGAGGAGATGATCGATCGGCGCGTCGGTCGTCAGGCGAAGCGCGAGCCCGGCTCCGACGAAGCGCAGATGGTTGGAGCCGCGCGTGATCTCCGGGGCGCGCCGGCCCCAGTCGAAGCGCGGGCGCAGACGCACCTTGCCGCGCGGGCGCCCCTCGATCGGGCGCACCCGGCGCACCAGCGACTGCGGGCGGAAGGTGCGCCCGCGCGCCACGAAGCGGGGCGCGAAGTCGAGGATCTCGACCGCGCCGCCGTCGCCGCGCAGGACCGTGCGCAGGATCGCGGTGTTCTCGAGGTAGCTCTGCTCGACGCTGCGCTGGCCTTCGATCTCGACCGCGAAGGCGCCGTCGCCCGGTTCGCCCGCGCCGTGGCCGAGCAGGGCGTGCAGCACGGGGTCGCCGTCGAAGCGGGGCAGGCAGTGCCAGACGATCGCGCCGCGTTCGTCCACCAGTGCCGAGACCGCGCAGTTGCCGACAAGACCGAGTTCCACCGGGATCCCCTCCCCATGTCGCCGCGTTGTTACAGAGAGCGCCGAGCGAAGGGCCGGCGCCTCGGAAATCCGTCCTGCGACTTTCACGCGCCGGGCGCCAGAGATAGGATCGCCCCCATGGGACGTCTCGTGATTGCATCCAACCGAACGGCCACGCCCGGTGAGCCGCGGGCCGGCGGGCTCGCCGTGGCCCTTTGGGACGTGCTGACCGAACGCGGAGGCGTCTGGTTCGGATGGTCCGGCGAGGTGCTGGAGCGCGAGACCCGCGGCGTCAACCTGCAGGTCGAGGACCGGGTCGACTTCGCCCTGACCAACCTCACCAACGCCGAGCATCAGGGCTACTACCTCGGCTACGCCAACCGCGCGCTCTGGCCGGTGTGCCACTACCGCGTGGATCTCGCGGAATTCGAGGACGATCACTTCCACGCCTACGAGCACGTCAACGCCCGCTTCGGCCGGCTGCTGGCGCAGCTGCTGCGCAAGGACGACGTCGTCTGGGTGCACGACTATCACTTCATGCTGTTGGGGCGGGAGCTGCGCTACAACGACTGGACCGGCCCGACGGGGTTCTTCCTGCACATCCCGTTTCCGGCGCCGGAGGTGTTCGCGGCGCTGCCCAATCACGCGCAGCTCGCCCACGGCCTCGCGGAGTTCGACCTCGTCGGTTTCCAGACCCAGCGCGACACCGACAACTTCCGCCGCTACATGGCCGAGCATCACGGCGCCGAGCTGCGCGAGGACGGCGGGATCCGGGTCTTCGAGCGGACGCTGTGCGCCAAGGCCTTCCCCATCGGCATCGACCCGGAGGAGATCCGCCGCTTCGCCGAGGCCGAGGAGGCGCGGGCCGCCGCCGACCGCGTGGGGCGGATGATCGAGAACCGGGCGCTGGTGCTGGGGGTGGACCGGCTCGACTATTCCAAGGGCCTGCCGCAGCGGCTTCAGGCCTTCGGGGCGCTGCTGGACGACAACGCCGACCTGCGCGGCAAGGTGAACCTGCTTCAGATCGCGCCGCTGTCGCGCGAGGAGGTCGACGCCTACGTGGATCTGCGCGAGGCGGTCGACGGGCTGGCGGGGCGAATCAATTCCGAGCACGCGGATCTGACCTGGACGCCGATCCGCTATCTGGCGCGCGGCTACCCGCGCACGACGCTGGCCGGGCTGTTCAGGCTGGCGCGGGTCGGGCTGGTGACGCCGCTGCGCGACGGCATGAACCTCGTCGCCAAGGAATACGTCGCGGCGCAGGATCCGGAGAATCCCGGCGTTCTGGTGCTCTCGGAGTTCGCGGGCGCGGCCGAGCAGCTCGCAGAGGCGCTGCTGGTCAACCCGCACGACATCAACGGCGTCGCCGCGGCGATCCGGCGGGCGCTCGACATGCCGCTGGAGGAGCGCAAGGAGCGCTGGGCGGCGCTGAACGCCGTGGTGCATCGCGACGACGTCGTGAGCTGGCGCGAGGGGTTCCTCGCGGCGCTCGAGGCGACGCGGGAGACGGGATGAGGGACGAGGGGACGGCGCCGGCGGAGAGCTTCCGCCTCGACGCCGGCGACGCGCTGTTCCTCGATTTCGACGGAACGCTGGCGGATCTCGGCCCGGATCCGGACGCGGTGTTCGCGCCGCCGGAGCTGGCGGCGGCGCTGCCGCGGCTGGCGGCGCGGCTCGGCGGCGCGCTGGCGGTGGTGAGCGGGCGCGGCCTCGCGGATCTCGCGCGGCGCACGCCGGCGGGGCTGTGGCGGATCGGCGCGCACGGGCTCGAGGTCGCCGCGCCGGGCGAGGTCGCGGGGCCGCCCCCCGGGGGACTGCCGGCGGCGGCGCTGGCGCCGTTGGAGG
>JAWLFJ010000103.1:0-14541 GCA_041685625.1 Paracoccaceae bacterium
AAGAGCGCGACCAGCGCCCATTCGCGGTCGCTCAGATCGCTTGCGCAGCGCGGCATGTCCCGCCGACAGTCGCGGCGAGCGGCTTCAGTCCGGGGCATCATGGGCTCCGTCCAGTCTGGCAACAAAATGGAATCACAACCCTCTGAAACCGCTCAACTCTTTTCGAGTTGGGCTCTCAGCGTCCGCTGAAGAGATACTCCGGCAGCCAGAGCGCGATGCCGGGGATCAGCACGATGATCACGAGGCCGGTCAACTCCACGACCGTGTAGGGAAGCACGGAGGCGTAGATGTCCTTCATCGTCACCCCCTCCGGCGCCACCGAGCGCAGGTAGAACAGGTTGAAGCCGAAGGGCGGCGTCATGTAGCTGATCTCCATCATCACCACGAAGAGGATCCCGAACCAGATCGGGTCGAACCCGTGGAGCTGCACCAACGGCAGGAACACCGGCAGCGTGATCAGCATGATCCCGACGGGGTCGAGCACCATGCCGAGCAGGAACAGCACCAGCATCATGAAGGCGAGGGCGCCCCACCTGCCGCCGGGGATCCCCTCGGTCAGTCCCGTGATGAAGGCCTCGGCCCCCATCGCCGTGTAGGCCGCGGAGAAGGCGTGGGCAGCGAAGAGGATCCACATGATGATCCCCGTCAGCCTGAAGGTGCGCAGCGCGCTCTCGTGGATCAGGCCCCAGGAGAGCCTGCCGTTGACCACCGTGGCGACGAGCGCGCCGAAGACGCCGACGGCCGCCGCCTCCGTCGCCGTGGCGAAGCCGCCGAAGATGGCGCCGAGCACGATGAAGATGATGAAGATCGGCAGGACCACCGCGCCGAGGGCGGCGAGCTTCTCGCGCCGGTCGCCGCGCTCCTCGGGCGGCAGCGCCGGGCCGAGGGCGGGCTGCAGGTGGCAGCGCACGCCGATGTAGACCGAGACCATCAGGAAGAGGAGTATTCCGGGCCCGACACCCGCCGCGAACAGCTTGCCGACCGAGACCTCCGTGATCAGCGCGTAGAGCACCATCAGGATCGACGGCGGGATCAGGATGCCCCAGCCCCCGCCCGCGTTGATCGCGCCGAGGGCGAGTTTCTTGTCGTAGCCGCGCTTGAGCATCTGCGGCAGCGCGATGGTCCCCATCGAGACCACGGCCGCGCCCGAGATCCCGGACATCGCCGCGAAGATCGCGCAGATGAAGACCGTGCCGATGGCGAGGCCGCCGCGCAGCCCGCCCCACCAGAGATGCATCATCCGGTAGAGGTCGTGCGCGACGCCGCAGCGCTCGAGCAGCATCGCCATGAACACGAAGAGCGGGATGGCGATCAGCGCCGAGGTCTGCATCAGGTCCCAGATCTTCGAGGAGATCAGGTAGAAGGCGATCGGCCCGCGCTCGAAGTAGAGGAACACCGTGGAGAGCCCGCCGAGCACGAAGGCGAGCGGCGTGCCGAGCATGATGAAGAGGAACAGCAGGCCGAAGAACAGGGCCGTCAGCACCTCGATGCCGAGCGCGTCGTACATCAGACCGCCTCGCGCTCGCCCGAGGCGTCGTCGGGCTCGGTGATCGGCCCGAAGGCCTCGGGGTCCGGCTCCACGCCGGCGAGGATCAGGAGATCGGCGATCAGCTTCACCAGGCCCTGCAGCAGCAGCAGGATCGCGGCGACCGGGATCAGCGCCTTGAAGGGCCAGACATAGGGCCGCCAGGTGGAGAGGAAGCTGCGCTCCCAACGCGAAACGCTGTCGGCGGCCATGCCCCAGCTCTCGACCAGCAGCACGATCACGAAGAAAAAGAACAGCGCCGAGGTGATCGCGTCGGTCAGCGCCCGGGCGCGCCGCGGCATGCCGGCGTAGATCAGGTCGACGTTGACGTGCTGGCGGCGCGCCAGCAGGTAGCCGCCGCCGAGGATGGCGTAGACCCCGAAGATCAGCGTCGCGAGTTCGGCCGACCAGACCATCGGCGCCTGCAACGCGTAGCGAAGCACGACGTCCGACAGCAGGAGCGCGAACAGCGCCAGAACGGCGAGCGAGAGCCCCCGCGCCAGCCAGCGGTTGAGCGTGGTGACGGCGCGGGCGAAGCCGGTGACGAAGCCCATGGGTCGCCTCCTCGGTGGGGGAAGACGGCGGCGCGCGCCGCCGTCGGGCACGGCGCGGCCAGAGGGCGGCGGCCGGCGGGACCGGCCTGCCGCGGCTCGATGATCGGGGCGGCCGCGACGCGCGGCGCCGGCCCGCCGAGCCTCAGACGTAGCCGAGCGTGCCGAGCATTCCGCGCAATATCTCGACGCCCTTGGCGGCGTTGCCTCCCTTGGCCGCCTCGGCGTCGAGGATGTCGCTGGAGGCCGTCGCGAAGGCCTCCAGCACGCCTTCGGGGAACTGCATCACCGTGACGTCCTGCTCGGCGATGCCGGACGCGAGAGCGAGCATCTCCTTGTACTGATACCCGGTCGTGCGCTTCCAGAATCGGGTGTCGACCACCGTGAAGAAGGTGTCGCGGAGATCGTCCGGCAGCGCGTCGACCGCCGCCTGGTTCATGATCAGCGTGTCCATGGCGAGGCCCATCGCGGGCTTCATATGGTACTTCGCGACTTCCCAGAGGCTCATCGACTGGGCGCCCTGCGCCGCGCCCCAGTGCGCGCCGTCGACGACGCCGGAGGAGAGCGACTGATAGAGCTCGGACCCCGGGATGAACTGCGGCGCGGCCCCTGCCGACTGGAGATACTCGAGATATGAACCGGAGGAGCGGACCTTGAGCTGCGAGAAGTCCTCGACGCTCTCGATCGGCTTCGAGACGACGAGTTCGGTCGGGTAGACCTTCTCGGCCCGGGAGACCACGCCGAAGGGCGCGAGATCCTCGTTGAACATCGCCTCGAGGCCCATGTTCTTGAGGAAATGCGCGAACTCCCAAGGCTCGCGCAGGGTCCCGGGCACGCCGAGGGCAAGGCCCGCCGTCGCCGCGTCGCCCATGATGTAGCCGGGCGAGATCGTTCCCATCTCGACCACGCCGTTGCGGACGATGTTGAAGATCTCCGGGCCCTTGGCGAACTCGCCGGCGCCGAACAGGTCGATCTTCATGCGTCCGCCGGTGCGCTCCTCGATCTCGTCGACGATCAGCGTGAGGCTGTCCCCGAACGACGCGGAGGCCTTCGGCCAGTGGCTCTGGCAGTTCCAGGTGACTTCGGCCTGAGCCTGCGCACGCCCCACGATCAGCGGCGCCGCGAGAAGGCCGGCGCCGCCGGCGAGGATCGTGCGCCGCGACGCGGCGGCGGTCTTGCGGTCGGTCATGGTCGTCTCCTCCCAAGGACGGCGGGATCCGGAACCGTCTGGCGCGATCCTCGATCCCAGTGACGGGCGCTTCGCCGCCTATGCCTCACGGTGGAGCGTGCCCGAGGGCGCCGTCAACGAAATTGCGCTCCCATGCCCGCTGGCGCCCCCTGTCGCCCCTGATCGAACGGAAGCCAGGAGGTCGCGCCACCATCACGCTCGGCATCGACGGGGAGCGCTTCCCCTCCGCTGCGCTCGTCGATGAAAAGCCGCCCGCCGCGACGAGGCGAATTCCCGCTTTTCCGAACGCCGTGGCGGGAGGCCGAGCGCCGCTGCCGAATGAACTAGCATCGGGAGAAAGTCATGCTGTCCCGGATCCTGCCACGAGTGCCCGCGCGGGAAGCTCCTTCGGCTTCCCGCGCAGACATCCGGACTAGAGACACTTCGAGCCGCGCCCATCTGGCGGTCAGGAACCAACCGGAGGCATTCCACCGCCTGCGACCCCGGGTGTTACGCCCGCCCGAACGTCGTCACCGCTCCGATGCGCGCCGCTTGCTTCCGCCGAGACACCTGCATTCGGTAAAGCACGGCGTCGCTCGGAAGCATCGACAGGTCAGCTCAGCCGAGCCCGTCCTCGCCCTTGCGCTCTTCGAGCATCCGCTCCCTACGCGCCTCCCGGCTCTCCATCGGCGCGTCGAGCGGCTCGCGGCGGCAGTGGCGGCGGATGATGGCGGCGCCGAGGATCTCCATCGGAAGCTGGGCGAGATCCTCGAGCGGGATCCTCGTGATGTCAGTCTCGATCCGCTTCATCGGCTTCGGGACGACGACGTCGGGAGACCCGGTCACGATCAGGCGCCGCGGTTCGTACGGAGTGAGCTTGGCCAGGGCTTCGACATCCGACGTATGCTTCGGCGCCGCCTGCGTCAGGACCAACGGGAGGATGTTCGTGGTCGCCAGCTCCCGTTGGACGCGTTTGAGTTCCATCTTCCAGAACGGCTGCACGACCCGGTGAATCGGACTGCCGAGCTTCGAGAGCAAATCCGATAGAGTGCCAACTCGTCCTGTGGATCTTCGAGGTAGTAGCAGCCCGGCTCCCCGGCCTCCTTGGGCACGGGCGACATCGTCTGCACCAGCGGATCCGTCATCAGCGGTCGGAATGCCTCCCGATGGACTCGATCTGGAAGCGGCGCCGCGACTGGGACGAGGTGATTGCAGAAATTGCCGCTGGAGGGATTCTTGACCTCGAAGGGCGACTTGGCCTTCAACCCGGCGAAATTCGTGGCACCTCGCCCTTGGTGCAGATAAGCGACGTCCCCCTGCCAATGGATGCCGTATGTGGATACTTGGGTGGTTACCTGTGTTCCCTTTGGCATCGCGAGACTGCCGGCCCTCGGACGATCGCAGCCTACTGGATTTGGTCATGCTGGAAAGGATCGGTCGGCGGGATCGCCGCGGCCGTACGAGCCTCAGCTGCCTCCGCCTTTCTCCAGTCGATGATAAGGCTTCGCCGCAGCCTCCGCAGGCCGGTCGCGCCGGATGCCCCCTCGAGCGTCACGGCGCACGACCCCTGACCTGAGCCCCTTTTCGCATCCGCGGCAGGGTAGAGCCTCTGGGTCGAACTGATGCGCTCAGGCGGCCTCCTCGGCAAGCCTGATCCTCTCGGCGAATTCGACCGGCGTGGCGTTTCCGAGCCGGGTGTCCCGAGGCGCCCGTCGTGGATCATTCCGAGGCGCCGCATCTGGAGATCCGCAAGCGCCCCGCGATCTGAGCGCCGTTCGGATCAACCGGCGTGTCGAGGCATCCTTTTCGGCCCGGATCTCGGCGATCCGGGGCCGTTGCGAGCCCTCCGGAGCCATGTCGGACGGACTCGCCCCATGGCGCGTCGGCGTTCGTGGAGGATCAGGCGGTCGAAGTCGCAGGCGAGGTTCGCCAGCGTGAGTACGGCCTCCGCACGCGCCAGGCCGATGGTGCGGATGAGGAGGCGGAAGCGGGTCTTCCGGCGGGCGGACACGGGCTCGACCGCGGCGCGGATCGCGGACTTCTTCGCGTTGGCCCGCGCTATGCGCCGCGGCATCGGCCCGCCCGCCGGCTTGCGGCGATGGATGCGGCTGTCGAGCATCCGGTCCGCCAGCCACGTCTCGTCGCGCCGAGAGCGGTAGGCCGTGCCCGCCCAGACCTCGGATCCGATGTTCTCCAGGCTGACCAGGCTGACCAGGCTGACCAGGCTGACGAGGCTGACCAGGCTGACCAGGCGCCGGAGCTGCCGCCCGTCGGCGGCGGAGGCGGCCGTGACCGCGCTCTCGCGGATGAAGCCGAAGCGCCGGTCGATGCCGACGTGGCTTTTGCGGCCGAACACGGGGACCGCGATCATCGGCAGCGGCGTGCCGTCCGGGCGATGCCGGACCTTGCCGCCCAGCTTCAACGTCCAACGAGCGTCGGCGTCCTTCTGCGCGGCCTTGTTCGGCTTGCCCGGCCGGATCTTCCTGGCGGACCTGCCCGCCCTGATCGCCGCCTTCTCCTTTTCGGTGTCGCGCCGCTTGGGGGCCGGCACGAGGAACGCGTCCACGATCCGCCCGACATCGGCACATGCCCCTTCTTCTCGAGCTGCCGGTCGAAGGCCTTCATCACCCGCTCGAGCGCGCCGGTCTCGGTCTTTCGGCGGCGGAACTGCCGGATGGCGTTCTCGTCCGGCTCGGCGCCCCGAGATCGAAGCCCGGGAAGCGCGTCCACGACAGCCGATCGCGGATCATGAACTCCATTCGGGCGTCGCCGAGGTCGTGTTGCGCCTGCAGGATCGGCGCCTTGAATATCGAGACCGGGTCGAACGGCGGCCGAGGGGATCGCGCCCTTCTGCATGACCCGCGTCCTGCGGCTGACCCTGCACGCGCCGGACATCGTCATGGCGATCCTGGACGGGAGGCAGGGGCGGGAGATCACGCCGGCGCGAGCGCTGGAGCCGTTTCCGGCGGAGTGGAATCATCAAGCCCAGGGTCTTTGAAGATCCAGACGGAGGCGGACGTTGCATCTTCCGGGGGCTGCGGCCATGCAGCGGCGATGACCCGGTCACTCACACCCATCTCTCCCGCGCTGGCCGATCTCGGCTGGACCCCTTTCTTCGCCGAGCAGGTGGCGCCCACCGAGGCCGGGCTGACGCCCGTCCGAGTCTCCGTCGTCCACCGCTCGCGGCTTCTGGCGGAAACGGGGGCCGGTTCCGTGAAGCTCGTGGTGCAGGACATGGTCATGGACTTCGCGGTCGGGGACTGGGTGCTGATGGACCCCGCGAGCCGGATGGCCATTCGCAGGCTGGACCGGAGGACGCTGCTGCGCCGCCGGAGCGAGGGCGCCCGCCTCCCGCAGCTCATCGCGGCGAACGTCGACACGCTGTTCATCGTGACCTCGTGCAACGACGACTTCAATCCGGCCCGGCTGGAGCGGTATCTGGCCTTCGCGAACCAGGCCGGCGTCGATCCGGTGATCGTCCTGACCAAGATCGATCAGGTGGCCGACGCCCAGTCCCATCGCGCGTGCGCCGAATCCCTGCAGCGGGGTCTCGCCGTCGTCCCGCTGAATGGCAAGACCCAAGGCGCGGCGGTCCTCCTGGCTCCGTGGTGCGGGCCGGGCAGGACCGTCGCGCTGGTCGGCTCGTCGGGCGTCGGCAAGTCGACGTTGCTGAACACCCTGGCCGACAAGGCGGCGGACGAGGCGCAGGCTACCGGCGGCATCCGCGAACATGACGCCAAGGGGCGCCATACGACGACCGCGCGATCCCTGCACGAAATCGCGGGAGGCGGATGGGTGATCGACACGCCGGGCATGCGGACGCTGCAGGTCAGCGAATTCGGCGTCGGGCTGGAGATGCTGTTCGCCGAGATCGCCGAACTTGCCCCGAACTGCCGTTTCAGGGACTGCACCCACGCCCATGAGCCGGGCTGCGCCGTCCGGGCCGCGGTCGCCGCGGGAGCGATCTCGGCCGATCGTCTGGACCGCTGGCGCAAGCTGCATGAGGAGAACCGCACCCACGCGTCCGGCCCGCCCCATGGGCGCCCGACGTCGCCGAGGCCGTCCTCGACGAACGGCAGGGGCAGGAGGTGATGCTGCCGCGGGCGCCGGAACCGTTGCCGGTGGATTGGGGAAACGGCGCGCCCGATTCCGTCGATGCGGGCTGTCTCGGCGTCAGCGCGAATGACCGGAGGCGAGTTCTGTGCAACCGACGAGCCGGAGACGCCCGCTGCCGCTGATCATGATCGCGGCCCGCGAGCTGCGTCGATCAGTCCGAGATGGCGGCCAGCGCCGCCGGCCGCTCTGCGGGCTTGAGCTTCAGGAACAGCGTGCGCGCGCGCTTGATGTCGCGTTCGGCGCCGCTCTCCGCCGCCTGCCGAAGGGCGACCGTCACGGGATCTTCAGCGGTGCGGATGAAGCCGAGGACGCGACCGAGCCGCCCCATGGTTTCGCGATCGATGCTGGTGCCGTCCATGCGCGCGCTCTCCAATCCCGTCGATGCGGTACAGCGGGTCCTTGCACGGTTTCATGTGCAATGACCATCGGTTCGGCGACTCGACCCATGCTGACCTCGGCATGGACGACGACGGGCGTCTTCGCCGCTGCGTGCGGGACCATGACAAGCTCGAATGTCGGAGCGTCGCGCGCCACAAGGATCTTCGCCCCCGTGGCGGCTGACCGTGCTCCGAGATCGGCATCTCGCCGCCGGTCGTCCGGCCGCCTAAGGTCCGTCGACCACGGCTCTCCGCAGACCCGCAGGTGAGCTGCGCCGTCGTGAGAGCCGCGATGAACGCGGCGACCCCGGCCCACTCGTTCTCGCCCTGTCGGTCGTCGCCCCAAGCCTGGCTCGCCTCCGTCCAGCGCGAGATTTCGAACGAGATGGCCGCCGCACTTCGCCGCCTCTTCGCTTCTCACCTTCTTCGGCGCCGTCCGGCGTCCGACGGTCCGGACCGGGGGGCTCGCTCTCGCGGAAGACGGCGAAGCCGACGGTCTTCAAGCTCGCGCAGGCCGGCGCCAGGACATGGCGCCGCATGAAGGGCCCGAACCAGTCGCGCCAGCTCGTCGAGGGCGTCACCTTCACCGACGGTGTCGACGCCCGCGACGCCGAACCCCGCGCCGCGCGATCGGGCCTCCTGACCCCGTTTCCCTGCGCGATCAGCGGTTGCAGGATGCTCGGGCGCAGGCGATGCGGGTATCAGGCGGGCGAACTGCGGGCGCGACGGCATCCTGCGGAACAGGACGGAGCCGTCCGCCGCTGCGCCCTGCACCCGGAACACGGCCTTTGCGAGGGCGACGCCGATGATGGTCGCCTCGCCCATGAACGCCCTCTCCTCCGGCTCGTGCGTCGACGCCGCACGCTCGGCATGTGGCGATGCCGTCAGCGGCGGTCGGCATCCACCCCTTCTCCGCCGGTAGAACGCCTCTTCTTCATGGATGGGCACTTTAGAGTCCGACTCGAACTCGATCGGGCGTAACAATACCTTGCGAGATTTCGGGCGGCGAAACACCACGCTGGAGCGCTCCGCAGTTCACCGGACGGTCCGGCTGGGGTTGTCCCGGCCCTGCCGTCTCCGCTGCGGGGATCGAGCCGCGGCGATCCTGCGCGCGCTCGTCTCCGGATCGGTCGGGGACCCGTCGCCGCGCGGGAGCGCGCCCGGCACGCCATCGCTGACGCGGTCTGCGCCTCAGGGGTCGAGCGCGCGCGCCCGGGCGGCGACCCCGGCCGACGCGACGCCCGGGAGCGCCGCGGCGAGGACCGCGAGACCGAAGGCGACGCTAGCGGCCAGACCCTCCGACGCGCTCGCGCCCGCGAGCGGCAGAAGCGCCACCGCCGCCCCTTCGCGCAGGCCCCAGCCGCTGACGGTCACAGGTATCAGCATGGTGAAGAGGATCGGCGGAACCAGCGCCAGCGCCGTCGCGGGCGGAAGCGCCACGCCGACGGCGGCCGCGCAGCAGGCGAAGGCCGCGACGTTGCAGGTCGCGGCGCCGAGGCTCAGCGCCGCCTGCCGCCCCCGGACCCCGGGCGACCACGTGGCGCGCATGAAGGCGCAGCCCGGCGCCCCGACCGCGCGGCCGAGCCGCCCCGGCAGCCGCCCGCCCCCCGCCAGCGCGAGGACGAGCGCGCCGGCCCCCGCACCCGTGAGCGTCAGCAGCACGGGCGCCAGCAACCAGCCCGGCCAGTCGAAGCCGCCGGGGACGGCAAGCGTGCCCGCCACCGCGGCCGCGAAGAGCAGGACGAGCGCGATCTGCCCCGCGACGCGCTCGAACAAGACCGCCTGTCCCGAGGCCAGAAGCCCCGCCTGCGCCCTTGACCGAACCGCCCGGCCCGCATCGCCCAGAACGCCGCCCGGCAGCGTCTGATTGACGATCTGGGACAGGTAGTATTCCCGCAGCGCCGTGCGCCGGTCGATCGCTATGCCCAGCCGGCCCGCCGTCAGGCGCCAGCGAAGCGCCGACAGGAGCGTCTGCGCGGTCAGAGCCGCGAGCGCGGCGACCAGCCAGCCAGGGCGCGCCCCGGCGAGACGGTCCAGCGCGGCCCCGCCGTCCGCCGAATGCCAGAGCAGGGCCAGCAGACCCGCAGCGATGGCGACCTGCAGCGCGCGGAGGGGACGGCGCGACACCGGCTCAGCCCTCGGTGCCGCGGGGCGCCGAGCCGAAGGCGGACAGGATGCGGTCGCGCATCCGGTCCATCGGCACGACGGCTGCGTCGTCGGGCGGGATCAGGCCGGGCGCGAGCGCCCACGCCTCCGCGGCGCGCTGCACGAGGCGCGCCGGGCCGATCAGGTGCAGCGGCACCTCGGGCCGCTCGTCCAGCGCGACGAAGCCGGCCGCTTGATGGTCGCCCATCACGATCATCAGCGGCGGATCCTCGGCGTGACGGGCGGCGTAGGAGAGCACGACCTTCAAGGCGTAGTCGACGGCCAGCCGGTACTGCGCGCGCACCCGGTCACGGTCGCGCCAGACGATGTCGGGCGGGTCGCCCGCCGCCGCCATGGCGTCGAACACCCGCCCGTCGCCGATCGCGTCCCAGTCCACGAGTTCGGGCACCGGCGTCCACGGGGCGTGGGAAGAGCCCGTGGCGACCTGCACGACGTAGTCGCGGTCGTCGGGCCGGTCCTCGCGCAGCAGCCGGTCCATCGCGGCGAAGGTGAACTGGTCGGGCATCGTCACCCAGTTGAAGCTCCGCCCCGCATAGCCGAGATCGGCAGCGGCGAGGATCGTCTCGAAGCCCATCACCGCGCTCTCGGGCCAGTCGAGCGTGATCTGCGGCATCACCGCCGCGGTGTGGAAGCCCGCCTCGGCGGCGAGGTGGTAGAGCGTGCGACGGCCCGAGGCGAGCACCGCGGCGTAGCGGGACGGCCCGTCCACCCACAGGCCGTTGGCGAAGGTGGCATGGGCGAGCCAGCTCTGCCCGCCGCGGGTGGGCGAGGCGAGCAGCCCGCTCGCCACCGACAGCCCCCGCGCGGTCAGCTCCGCCTCCCCGGCCCGCAGGGTCGCGCGGTGCAGATCGGCGTAGAGCGGCGTGTCGAGGCTGGCGCGCCCATAGCTTTCGATGAAGACGATGATCAGGTCGCGGTCGATCAGGTCGAGCCCGGCGTCCGCGGCGGCGAAGGAGTCCTCGGCCGCGGCCGTCTCGAAGGCGCGAAGATCCGCCAGCGTCGCGCGGACCATCCACGCGCGCTCGACGGCGAAGCGCAGGGCGAAGGCGGAGCCCGGCGCCTCGGACGGCAACGCCCAGCGGCCGGCCTCCCGCCCGGCCTCCGCCGCGGCGAGCCCCGCCGACAGCACCGCCGCCCCCGACGCCGCGGCGCGCGCGACCGGCCGGCCCGCGGCGAGGCCCGCCCAGACGCCCGTCGCCCACCAGACGACCGCCCCGACCGCCACGACGGCGGTCAGCCCGCCGAAGACCGCAAGGCCGGTCAGGGCCGGCCCGATCGCCCCCGTCAGCAGGCGCAGTCCCGCCTCCGCGAGCGCGAGGTCGGCGACCGGGTTGAAGCCCCGCGCGAAGGCCGTGAACATCGCGAGATCGGCGGCCTTCAGGACCGCGAGGACGACGAGGACCGCGGCCAGCATGGCGCGGACAGCGCCGCCCGCCCCACCGCGTCCGAGCGCCGCCAGCGCGAACAGGATCGCCGGCCATTCCAGCGGAAATTCCGCCAGCGACGACCAGGCCACCGCCTCGGGGTGGTTCGGCTGCAGGAGCAGGAGATGAAGCGCCGCCGCGGCGAGGCCGAGCGTCAGGGCCCGGCGCGGCAGGGGAGCGGTCAAGGCCGCGTCCGCCACAGCCAGAGCGCGTCGCGTCCGAACGACCAGATCAGCGCCGTCGCCGCGCCCGCGACGAGCGCCGCCTGCAGCGGCGCGCCGAGGGCGGGCGCCTGCAAGGCGATCAGCACGGTCATCTGGACCACGCAGACCAGCTTGCGCCCGAAGCGCTCCGGCAGCGGCCGGGCCATCCAGGGCAGCGCCCACCCCGCCGCGATGTAGCCGTAGCGCGGCAGCCCGAGCAGCAGGACCCCGGCCCCGACCGCGCCGCTCGCCCAGGCGTTGAGCGCGAGGATCAGGCCCAGGGCCGCGTCGACCTCCACGTCGAGGCGCGCGCCGAAGGCGGAGACGCGGCCCTCGCGGCGGGCGAGCCAGCCGTCCACCCCGTCGAGCGCGAGGGCGGCGATCGCCACGCCCAGCACCGCCCAGCTCGAGGCCGGCGCCAGCAGCGGCGCGAGCAGCGCCGAGGCGAGCGCGAGGCGCGTCAGCGTCACGAGGTTGCAGAGCCCGAGATCGCCGTGCGGATAGCCCCGCCGCAGCAGCACCAGGGCCAGCCCGGCGCCGGCGAGATGCCCCGCCACGGCCAGCGCGACGGCCGCGGGCGCGAACCCGACCAGCAGCACCGCCGCCGCCGGCACGACGGCTCCGGCGCCGAGGGCGGCGAGCGCCAGCTGCGCCATCCGGGCCCGCGGCACGGCGTCCGGCATCGACGACCGGACCCGCGCCATAGTGTTCTGAATGTCAGTCATTCCGCGCGAAACGATACCGGAACGGGATCGTCAAGCCTATGCGCGCGAGCCGCGCGAAGGGCGGTGCGGCGCCGTGTCCTCGCCGTCGCCGACCGAAGCGCGGCGCCGGCGGGGGGACGCCCGGGCCGTCGGCGCCTGGGACCGGAGGCCCGGCGCATGGCGGCCTTCCCCATCGGCGGCGGTCGCATCAGCGGCGCGAAGCGATCGTCCGGTCCGGAAACGCGACGCGCGCCGCGAGCGGCCGGTGGTCCGAGGCCATGCGGATGCCGGGCCCGTCCAGCACCTCGGCCGAGACGACGCGGCCCGGCGGGCTGACGAGGATCCGGTCCAGCGGCAGCAAGGGGCGACCGGCCGGAAAGGTCGCCCGCACGGGGCCGTCGAGCCGCAGCCCGGTGACCCGTCGTGACAGCGCGAGACCGCCCCAGGGCCGCCATTCGTTCAGGTCGCCGCAAACGACGGTCGGGCGTTCGACGCGCCGGAACAGATGCTGGCCGATCGTGCGCATCTGCGCGAGGCGCAGCGCCTGCAGGAGCGACAGATGCGTGCCGACGAGCCGCAGCGCACGGCCCGCGAGGTCGAAATCCACCACCACCGCGCCGCGATGGCAGTGGCCGGGCAGATCCACCAGCGCGACGTCGTCGATGCGGGCCTCGGGATGCATGAAGACGACCGTGCCGAGAAACCCATGACTGTCCGGACCCCAGCGACGGGCGAGGCCGACATGGACATGGCGAAGACCCGTCGCCGCCTCGACGAGCGCGAGATCGAGAAAGCCCCGGTGCGGCGGCCCCTCCTCGTCGGCCTCCTGCAGGACGAGGACGTGCAGGTCGGGCGGACGGACCTCTTCGCGAAGCACACGCACCGCCCGCTCAGGATCGACGACGCCGTCCTTGCCGCGTCCGCGGTGGATGTTCCAGATCACGCAGGCGAGCGGGACCTCGTCATCGGCCATACGGCATGACTCCCGTCAGGATGTTTCGTTCGCACGATCACAGGTCCCGTGCCTGACCCGGACGCACCGCTTGCTGCCGGACGAAGCGAAACCGGTCCGCGGTTCCCGCACATCCTGCCGCCAGAGGCTCGCGACGGTCCGTACCGTGCCCGGCCGCGAACGCCTCGGGGCTTCATGGTCCGTATCGGTCCCGCTGTCGCCCCCCGATCCCTCCCGCCGGTCAAAAAGAGCCGGAGGGTCGACCGCCGCGACGCCGGCCGGGCTCTGCCCCCCCTCCGCCTCTCTGCGGCGCATACTCGGACCGGCCCAGATTCCGCAATTCGCTGCGATCGGAACGAACCACCGCTTCGGCCCGAAACGGCCCGGCGCTGCGTCGACCGCCGGCGGCAGGACGCCGGTCCTGATCGACGCCGGATCACTTCAACCGGCTGTCCTTGGCGCCGCGCCGTCGAGTTGTGCCGGAGAATGGGTGATGGGGCCTGAGAGGGCGGCGTATCGCGGCGGCGCCTAAGCCTGCCGAAGGCGCGGCACGCCATGGCGGCGACGCCGCGATCGGCCCGTTTCATGAGCCCGGATCCGTCGAGGATCCGCTGACCGCGAGCGCGCGCGATGGCGCCCGGCGCATGCTGGCGGCGGCGCTTCGCGAAGAGCCTCGACGCCCTGCCGCCCGGGCTCGGCCGGCGCGGGATCTCGACCGGGGACTGGCGGGAAGCGCTCTCGGCGCCGCCCGGCACGGATGCGCCGAACCTCTCGCCCGCCGTGATCCCGCGGCGGGCCGGACACCGGCGGCGGGAGGACGGCCGCTGGCGGCGCCGCGATCTCCCGGTTCCCTGCGCGGATCATGTCGCGGCAATTCTCGGTCGGTTCGTCGTGCATCGCTTTCGGCGCATGGCAGAGGAGGTTGCGATGCTCGTGCACGGTGCGGCGCCGAGTCGGCGGCTCGGCGCCCCGCGGCGCGGCGAGCGCGGCCTCGAGCCTCGGCGCGCCCTCGACGAGGACGAAGGCGTGACGGCTCAGCCCTCGGGTGTCGAGGCCGTCGAGGAACCGGCGGCGCCCTCCAGGACCCTCGGGCCGCCCTTGGCCGGAAGCGCGTGGTGCGCGATGCCGTGGGCGCGGGCATGGGCGGAGCAGGCCGGATCGCCGTCGGAGCGGAGCAGCGCGTCGCGCCGCAGACCGGCGTCGAGGGCGGGGTGGAGGCTGGGCGCGGCATGGGTCTCCGGCCGACCGGCCCGCCGGGCGCCGGCGCGGTCGGCCCGCGCCGGCGCCGGGATCCGCCTGCGGCTCGCGCCCGAAGGCAGGGGGATGCCGCGGCGGCGCCACTCGCGCCAGGTCGG
>JAWLFJ010000222.1:0-3525 GCA_041685625.1 Paracoccaceae bacterium
GCTCCGCCGCCACGCCGCCGCCGGCGATGCCGGCGGACCCGCGGCGCCAGGCGTGGTGCCGGCGGTTCGCCGCGACGAGAAGGCCGAGCAGCACCAGCCATTCGACCCCGCGCCCGGTCTCCCCGCCCATCGCGATCTCGGTCGTGCCGGGACCGATGCCGCTGGTGGAGACGACGCCCATGGCCAGCATCAGCGCCTCGAAGGCCGGCATGCCGAGCGCCTCCAGCGCCACCACGAGAATGGCCGTGAAGGCGAGATAGACGGGGAGCAGGGTTCCCGCGGCGCGGACCGTCCGCCGCCCGCCGGGCCCGAGCGCCAGCGCCCGGCCGACGCGCGCCGCGCTCTCGCGGGCCGGGGGCGTTCCGGGCAGGTCCGTCAGCTCGCGCGGGGCGAGCACGGCGACGACGGCCACCAGCGTCGCGAAGCCGCCGATCCAGCCGAGCAGGCCGCGCCAGAGATGCAGCGCCCGCGGCGCGGCGTCGAGCAGCGTGGCCCCGGTGGTGCTGAGCGAGGCGGCGGCCTCGAACCAGGCGTCGAAGGGGCCGAGATCCGGGCGAAGCAGCAGGATCGGCGTCGCCGCGAAGATCGGGCCGGCGGCGAAGACGCCGACGAGGGTCATCAGCTCCTCCCGCCCGCCGCGCCCCGGGCGTACGGCCCGGCGCGCCGCGACGCCGAGCACGGCGGCGGCGAACAGCGTGAAGGCGCCCGAGAACAGGAACAGCCGGGCCGAGCGCCAGTCCCGCTCCAGCAGGCCGAAGCCGGCGGGCAGCCACATCGCGAGGCCGAGCGCCCCGGCGAACCAGAGGAAGATGGGGACGCCGGAGACGCGCATGGCGGGCCCCTGCCCCGGCTCAGCCGAAGAACTCGATGGAGACGCGGAACAGCCGCTCCACCTCGCGCACCGCGTCGCGCCGGGCGAAGACGACGACGCGGTCGCCCTCCTCGATCACGAGGTCGCCGCGCGGCATCTTCAGGCCACGCCGCCCCAGCACGGCGCCGACGATGGCGTCGTCCGGAAACCCCGCCGCGCGCAGCGGCTTGCCGGCGATGGGGGAGGTGCCGAGGGCCTGCGCCTCGATCACCTCGCCGTCGCCGTCGCCGACCGAGTAGACGGCGCGGATCCGGCCCTTGCGGACGTGGCGCAGGATCGAGGAGACGGTGGCGGCGCGCGGCACGATCAGCGCGTCGACGCCGAGGCGGTCCGAGACCTCGTCCCAGGAGGGATCGTTGGCGAGGGCGACGGCGGTGCGGCAGCCGGCCTGCTTGCCGCGCGCGGCGGCCAGCAGATTGGTCTTGTCGTCGTTGGTGAGGGCGAGCATGGCGTCGGCGTCGCGGATCGAGGCCTCCTCCAGCAGCGCCGGCTCCAGTCCGTCGCCGAGCAGGACCACGGTGCGCTCCAGCGCCTCGGCGGCGCGCTCGGCCTTTTCGGGCGAGCCCTCGATCATCTTGACGCGCACGCGGTCGGGATCCTCCTCCAGCCGCAGGGCGACCTCGAGGCCGACGTTGCCGGCGCCGACGATGACGACGCGCGAGGCGCGCTCGGACTCGCGGCCGAAGAGGCCGAGGGTGCGCTTCACGTCCTCGGCCGCCGCGACGAAGTAGATCTCGTCGCCCGCGAAGAGCTGGTCGGAGGGCATGGCGACCTGAAGCCGCCCCTCCCGGCGAAAGGCGACGACGATGGCCTTGAGCGTGGAGAACAGCTCGGACAGCTGTCGCAGCGGCGTGTTGAGCACCGGGCAGTCCGCGGCGAGGCGCGTCGCGGCGAGCTGCACGCGACCGTCGAGGAAGTTCTCGAGGTCGAACGCCTCCGGCATCCGCAGGCGGCGCAGCGCGACCTCGGCGACCTCCTTCTCGGGCGAGATCACCACGTCGATGGGCATCTGCTCGCGCTGCATCAGGTCGGCGTAGGCGGGGCGCAGATAGGCCTGCTCGCGGATGCGGGCGATCTTGTTCGGCACCGAGAACAGGGTGTGGGCCACCTGGCAGGCGACCATGTTGACCTCGTCCGCGAAGGTGGCCGCGATCAGCATCTCGGCGTCCCGGGCGCCCGCCTGCTCGAGGACGTCGGGGCGCGAGGCGTGGCCGGTGACGCCGTTGACGTCGTAGCTCTCGGTCGCGCGGCGCACCAGCGCGGGGTCGCGATCGACGACGGTGACGTCGTTGGCGCTGTCGCGCGCGAGGTGCCGGGCGATCTGGGAGCCGACCTGTCCCGCGCCGCAGATGATGATGCGCATGTCCCGCCGTCCCTCGCAGCCGGCGGCGACGATGCGCCGGGGCGCGGCCCCCGTCAACCGCGACGCTTGCGCCTTGGGGAGGGCGAGGCGGCGCTTGCGCCCGCGGGCGGCGCGGGTGCGCTCTGACCCTTGAAACGCTGCCCCGTGACCCTTGAGATACCGGACTTGATCGGGGCTCCGGGCGTCGTCCGCGGCCGGCTTCGGGTTCGGCGATCGCTTGGCGCGGGCGTGGTTCTTCTTCCGCCAGGCGTGGATCGCGCTCTTAGCGAGGCGGCGCTCGCCGAAGTGCGCCTCGTCGGCGCCGGCGACGGCCTCGAAGGTCATCCGGCCGAAGCGGCCCGCTACGACGGCGCGGCGTTCGGGATCGGCGGCGAGGGTGGCGCGGCGCCCCGACCGGTGATCGTGCAGGGCGGGAGGAAGCTCGGCGGGCGCGTGGCCGGCGGCGCGGAGCCGCGCCTCGATCCGTTCCGCCGCCGCCCTCAGCTCGGCCGCGTGCCGCTCGACCGGCGCCGCATGGGCGGCGAGCGAGCGCAGCTCCCGCAGCGCGGGGCGGCGGGCGCGGGGTCTCTTCGGTCGTTCGAGCCTCCGTCGACGCGGCCTCTAAGACCCTTCGATCCGCCTTCGAGGGCGCGCGGATCGGGGCCGAGCCGTTGCGCGATCCGAGCCGCGTCGTCGCCGCGGGCCTCGCCGGAGCCGCCGGCCGCGTCGAGCGCGCCCGCGGCCCTCTCTCCCTCGCGCATTCGCGTCCGCTCCTCGGCGGGGAGCGCGTTCCATCGCCTCGTGGCGCATTCGTAGCGGAAGGGAACATCCCGCCCTTCCGGCGCCACGCCTCCGCCACATCGTCATACGCCTTGCGGAGCGGGAAGCGTTTGGCGGCCTCGGTGACGCGCGCACGGAACCGTCCGAAGAACTCCTCCGCGCTCTCATCCGTCCGCGGGCGTCCCTTGCGCCCGTCCGCGAGCAGCCGCACCCCTTCGCTCCGATCGCGATCCTTCACCAAGCGGTGCAGCTCTTCGAGCCGCGCGGGCGGGCCCCCCGCCTCCGCCGCCTCGGCCGCACACGCCGCCTTCAGCGTGTCGCCGGCCTTCCGGCGCCGCTCCACCCCCCGCAACGCCGCACGAACTCCGCCCGCGCGTGCCGATGGAGCGCGGGGCTGGGCTTGCCGCGTCGTCCGCTCGCGTCCATCATCCGCACCAGTTCGGCGGCGTCGACATTCGGTGGAAAGAGCCCCCTCGATCGGAAGCCATCGAGAGGAGGCGGTCACGGTGCAAAGGATGCGCTGCGAAGGATG
>JAWLFJ010000104.1:0-14529 GCA_041685625.1 Paracoccaceae bacterium
ATGCCTGAGCCTCCAGGGCTATGCCTGAGTGTCCGGCCGAAAGGGGGGCCAGCTCATGGTGGGTGTCGAACGTCCGCGATCTCCTGCCGAAAACATGATCCGCGGAACCCTTCGCTCTCGGCTGGAAATGGCCCACGCGGCACGTCGGGATCCGGCGATCCTCCGACAGTCGGGGGAGGACTCTGAACCCGGCAGAGGAGTCCGTCAGAACGCGCCCATGCCGAGGCCGGCTCCCATGGCGCCGCCGAAATCCCGGCAGCGGACGAGATCGTCCTCACCCAGCGTCTTCTCGGCAAGGATCTCCTCGCGGGTCTGGGCGTGGGTGCAGACGATCAGCGGCGGCTGCACCTCCCGCAGCCGCCACCCTTGGGCGATGCGGGCGGTCTGGCGCGCGGCGTTCTCGCCGTCCGAGCCCGCGCAGACCATCTGGGCGTAGGGTCGCCCCTCGATGCGCCCGAGCACGTCATAGTAGCAGCGATCGAAGAAGTCCTTCATGACCCCGGCGATCGCCGCGAGGTTCTCGGGGGCGCAGAAGACGTAGCCGTCGGCATCGAGCATATCCTCGGCGCCCGCCTGCGCGGCCGTCTTGAGAACGGTCGACGTCTCCTCGCGCGCCGCCGAAGCCGCGGCCTCGGCCATCCGGCGGCTGCCCCCGGTGCGGGAATGATGGACGATCAGAAGCTGCGGCATGGCTTCCGAACTTAGGCTGCAAGCCGGACGTGGCCAATGTGGGGCGACGATGCCGCCAGGTCGAAAGCGGCAGGCGCAATTCCGCCGAGAGCTCCGACCGCGATCCGCTTCCGCTCTGCGCGAACCTCGAGCCCCCCAAGCCGTTCACGCCCCGCCGCGAGCGGGGGCGCTGCGACGTCGCCGGCCCGCCGATCGGAGTCCGACCGTCGCTCGGCTTCGGTATCCGCAGACGCCTCCGCTGCGTTAACGTGACCTACGGTCGCCGTGAGACGCGACCCGAGAGAACGAAAAGGGAGGAGAAGACATGACACCCGTCACCGCATCGCGAGCGGCGCTCGTCGCGCTCGTCGCCGCGCTCTCGGCCCCCGCGGCCGCGCAGGACGTGGCGCTGGAGCCGCTGACCTTCGAGGCCCAGGACTTCGCCCTCGAATCCGGCGCGACGCTCGAGACGCTCGTGGTCCAGTACGCCACCCTCGGCGAGGCCGATCGCGACGCCGAGGGGCGGATCATCAACGCCGTGATCGTGCCGCACGGCTGGAGCGGCGACTACGCCCAGACCGTGACGCTCGCGAAGGACCTCGTCGGCGCCGGCAAGCCGATCGATACCGACCGGTTCCATGTGATCTTCCCGACCGCGCTCGGCTCGCCCGGCTCCTCGGCGCCCTCGACCTCCGGGCCCGGGCCGGACTTCCCCGACTACACCATCGGCGACATGGTCGCGACGCAGAGAGCCCTGCTCGACCATCTCGGCGTCGCCCATCTGCGCGGCGTCGTCGGCATTTCGATGGGCGGCTTCCAGACCCTCGCCTGGGTCACGAAGTACCCGGACATGATGGACTGGGCGATCCCGATCGCCGCGAGCCCCAGCATGAAGGGCCGCAATCTCGGCGTGTTCGGGCTGATGAGCCACCAGATCACGTCCGACCCGGCCTACATGGACGGCCGCTACGAGGAGCAGCCGCGCGAGGCCATGCGGCGCGGCTTCATGAGCACCTATCTCTTCTACTTCGGCCCCGGCTTCTACGATGCGAACTTCACTGACGTCGACGCGGCGGTGAAGGGCCTGCAGAACGCCGGCCTCGGCTCGGAGAAGATGGACGCCAACGACATCGTGTGGCGCAACAAGGCCATGTTCGCCTACGACGTCTCGGACGCGCTGCCTGAGGCGAGGGTCCCGATGCTGGTGATCGGCACGCTGGAGGACGAGCTGTTCCCGCCGGAAGAGGAGCTGAAGCCCATCGCCTACGCCGCGCCGGCGGCCAAGGTGTTCACGTTCTCCTCCCCGCTCGGCCACGTCGGAAGCGCGGTGCACATCGGCCGCGCCGACGCCGCGATCCGCGCCTTCCTCGAGCGGGTGGACGGCGAGGGCTGAACAAGTCCCTTGCATCCAACGAACCCCGCGCCGGATGGGCGCGGGGCTATGCCTGTGCCGTCCGAAATCCAGGACAGGTTCCGTCGGTGACCGTCGCCTTCCCCTCAGAAAAGGGAGACGTCATGACCGAAAGACCGCGCCCCTTCACGCTGGAGGTCCCGGAGGCGGACGTCCGGGACCTGCGCGCGCGCCTCGCGCTCACGCGGTTTCCCGACCAGGCGCCCGAGCCGCCCTGGACCTACGGCACGGACCTCGCCTTCATGCGCCGCGCCGTGGAGCACTGGCGCGAGCGGTTCGACTGGCGCGCCGCGGAGGCCCGGCTTAACGCCTTCCCGCAGTTCGTCGCGCCGCTGGACGGGATCGACCTCCACTTCCTGCACGTTCCGGGCAAGGGCCCGGCGCCGGCGCCGCTGCTCCTGGCCCACGGCTGGCCCGGTTCGGTCTTCGAGTTCCTGCGCCTGATCCCCCGCCTGACCGATCCGGCCCGCTTCGGCGGAGACCCGGCCGACGCGGTGACGATCGTGGCGCCTCGCTGCCCGGCTACGGCCTGTCCTTCCGCGCCGGCCAGCGGCGCTTCGGCGTGGAGGAGATGGCGGCCTGCTTCCTGCGCCTGATGACGGAGGTGCTGGGCCACGAGCGCTTCGCGTTGCAGGGCGGCGACTGGGACTCCTTCGTCTGCTCGCGCATCGCCTACGACGCGCCGGAGCGGGTGATCGGCCTGCATCTCAACATGGCGCCGGTGCGGCGCGACCCCGCGATGATCGAGGCTCCGACGGAGGAGGAGGCGCGATACCTCGCGGAGCTCGGGGTCTTTCTCAAGGAGGAGACCGGCTATCAGTGGATCCAGGGCACCCGGCCGCAGACCCTCGCCTTCGGACTGAGCGACTCGCCCGCGGGCCTGGCGGCCTGGATCTTCGAGAAGTTCCGCGCCTGGACCGACTGCGGCGGAGACCTCGAAAGCGCCATCCGGCTGGACGACGCGCTGGCGAACATCTCGCTCTACTGGTTCACCGGCTGCATCGGCGCGTCCTTCCACCCTTACTACGCGCGGATGCACGGGCCCTGGCCCATCCCCGAGGGCGGCACGGTGACCGCGCCCACGGCGGTCGCCGCCTTCCCCAAGGAGATACTGCGCCCGCCTCGGTCGGTGGTCGAGCGGGTCTACACCGACCTGCGCCGCTGGACGCCGATGGCCCGCGGAGGCCATTTCGCGGCGATGGAGCAGCCGGAGGCGCTGACCGAGGACATCCTCGCCTTCCTCCGCCCGCTAAGGGCCTCCGCCTGAGCCCAAGGCGGCGAAGCGGACCGGGACGTGGTCCGACGGCCCGCGATTGGCCTCCTTCCGGTCGCCCGCGTCGATCTCCGGCGGAACCATGCAGGCGGTGGTGGTGATCGGCTCCCCCTCGCCCGGCGCGCGCTCGCCCTCGGCGCGGCGGCGCTCGCCGTCCTCCTCTTCACGCTCTCGCTCCGGCGGGCCGGCGCGCGCGCCGGTCGCGCCGCCGAGCGGCTCGACCGGTTGGAGACCGCCCATAAAGTGCAGCGCAGAATGCTCGACGCCGCGGCGCGTCGGCCTCGTTCTCGTCGCGATCTGGCTGAGCGGCTGCGCGCGGGACGCTTCTGAGCCGGGGCCGGTCTGCCCGCCCGTGCCGGAGTACTCCGCCGCTTTCCAGGCGCGGGCGGCCGAGGAGGTCGAGGCGCTGCCGGAGGGATCGGCGCTGTTGGCTATGATGCAGGACTACGCCGTCATGCGGGAGCAGGCGCGGGCGTGTCGCCGATGACAGGAATCCGATCTTTGCGGCGGAGGTCTCTTCGGCCCTCGCGCTGCAAAGCGTGATGCTTCGCCAAGCTGGACCGGCCCTCGCGCATCACCGCCTTCCTACTCACCCTGCGGACAGCGGCGTCCGCTTGGTCGCCGCCGACATGCCGGAGGCGAACGACCTCACCGTCGGGGTCATGGCGCTGGTGGCCGAGCAGGAGCGGCACGCCATCTCCCGGCGCACCAAGGAGGCGCTGGCGGCCGCGAAGGCCCGAGGGGTGAAGCTGGGCAATCCGAACGGCGCCGCCGCCCTCCGGCGCTCGGCCGACGGCGGCGCGGCGCTGCGGCGCACCGTCACCGAGAACGCCGACGCCTTCGCGCGCGACCTCGCGCCGGTGGTCGATGCGATCCGCGCCGAGGGCGTCGTCAGCCTCCGTGGGATCGCGGCGGCGCTCAACGAACGCGGCATCCGAACCCGGCGAGGCGGACGGTGGTGGGTGTCGAACGTCAGGGGGCTGCTCGGGCGGATCGGTGGAAGCCGATGATCTCCCGATGCGCTGGCTGAGCGTCCGCGCGCGGGCGCCAGTTCTAAGTCCCCTGCCCATCTGCCCGCCCGTGCCGGGGTAGTCGGCAGCGTTCCAGGCGCGGGCGGTCGGCGAGCCGGCCCTGCCACTGGAGGGCTCAGCGATCGCGGAGATGCCGGCGGACGACGCCGCGATGCGGGAGCGAAGCCGCCGATGTTCGACCGCATGTCCAGCCTCATGCATCGCGTCTCGCGCGAGGGGCTGGGACGTCCGTCGGCAACCGAAGAGAAGCTTGGAACCCGAACGAGGCGCCCGGCCGCGGCGATTCGAGAACGAGCGGGCTTCCGATCCGGTCCGCGATGGCGGCGACGATGGCGAGGCCGAGCCCGCTGCCGTCGGTGATCGGGCTCGCCCGCTCGAAGCGTGCCGTCAGGCGGTCGAGGATGTCGCGCGGCACGACGGGACCGTCGTTCGCGACGATCAGGCGCCCGTCCGCCGTCAGGGTCACGTCGACCGGGGTGTCTTCCGCCCCGTGGCGCAGGGCGTTCTCGACAAGGTTTCGGCAGAGGATTCCGAACGCGTCGGGGTCGATGTCAGACATGACGGCCGCATCCGGCAGCGTCAGCGCGATGCGGCCCCGCGCGCCCGCACGCAACATCGCGCCCGCACGCGACATGTCGTCCACCACGACACGCGCGATGGCCCTCAGATCCGCGCTTCGATCCGTCCGTAGTCGTCCGCCCTCCGCCCGGGCGAGCTGCAGGAGTCGTTCCGAAAGCCGGGTCAGGCGCTTGAGCGTGGTCTCGATTTCCGCGGCACGCGCTTCGACGGCTGGATCCTCGGTCTCCGACCTGAGCCGCTGCGCATGGGCGATGGCGCCCGCCAGCGGCGTCCGAAGCTCGTGGGCCGCGTTCGCCGCGAAGCTGCGCTCGGCCTCGAAGGCCTCGCGCAACCGGGCGAGAAGGCCGTTCAGGGTTGTGGCCAACGGGCCGATCTCGGTCGGCAGATCGCCGGCGGGCACCTCGGACAGGTCGCGAGCGCCGCGCGCCTCGAGCCGGGTGCGGAACCGGCGGAGGGGGTCGAGGCTGAAGCGGACCGCGAGCATGATCGCCGCAAGCGCCAAGGGCGGCACGACCAGCAGCGGCAGGCCGAGGCCCATCTGGATCTCCCGCGCGACGGACGAGCGATGCGCCAGCGGTTCGGCCACGGTGATGCGGATCGTGCCCTGCAGCGCGGCGTCGCCGTAGAGGCGATGGGTGGCGGTCCGGCGAAACCCCGGCCCGTCGTAAGCGGGAAACACGGCGGGGTCCGCCGCATGAGATTGCAGAAGGATGCGCCCCTCGGTGTCGCGCACGATGTAGGTGAAGAACTCGTCGTGCTCCCGGATCGGCGCGAGCCGCTGGGTCACGCCCTGGTCCTCCCGCCCGACGATGTCGGTCACGGCCAGCGGCAGGATGCGCTCCGCCGTCTCGCGCAGGGCGCTGTCGAAGACCTCGTCCAACTCGCCCCGGACGATCACCGCCGTGATGGTCGCGGCCAGAAGCCAGAGGACCGTCAGCACGAGGCCGAGGGACAGACCGAGCCGCGCCTGAAGGCTGGCGGGCCACCTCACGGTTTGCCCAGCCTGTAGCCCATGCCGCGCTCGGTCTCGATGAGCGCGCTCCCGAGCTTCTTGCGCAGGCGGCTGACATGGACCTCGATGGTGTTGCTCTCCACCTCCGCGTCGAAGGCGTAGAGCTTTTCCTCCAGCTGCGCCTTGGACAGGAGCTGCCCGGGGCGCGCGAGGAAGGCCTCGAACAGCGCCCACTCGCGCGCCGTCAGCTGGACGGGCCTTCCGTCGCGATGAACGCTGCGCGCCGCGAGGTCGATATCGAGGGGCCCATGGGTGACGATGGGGTTCGGGTTGCCGCTGTAGCGGCGGGCCACCGAGCCGATCCGGGCCGACAGTTCGGCCAGGTCGAAGGGCTTCACGAGGTAATCGTCCGCGCCCGCGTTCAGTCCCTCGATCCGGTCCGAGACCTGGTCGAGCGCGGTCAGGATGATGACCGGCGTCACGTCGCCCCGCGCGCGCAAGCCCTTGAGGAACCCGATGCCACGCCCGTCCGGCAGCATGAGGTCGAGCAGGACGAGGTCGTAGGAGGTGGCCTTCACCGCGTCGTCGGCGGCGTCGAGCCGCGTGACCCAGTCCACCGACTGACCGTCGGCCGCGATCTGGTCGCGCACCGCGGCGCCGAGAGTCGTGTCGTCCTCGATCAGCAGCATGCGCATTGTCGTCCCCGTCCTGTCCCGACGACCCTCCATGATCCGTCTAGCTGACGCGAAGCTGAAGCCGGTGGGCCAGGCCCCTTCAGGCTGCCGTCAGCTTCGCCGCGCATGAGGTGCATCGAGAGGCGAGCGACGAGGAGTTTGGCCCGTGAAGAATACGTTGACAATTTTCGGCTTTCTCGCGGTCTTGCCGGCCGGTGTCGCGCTGGCGGACGACGACTGCTTCGTGCCGATGGCCGATTGGCAGCCGCGCGACGCCGTCGCCCGGCTGGCCGAGGAGAACGGCTGGGCGGTTCGCCGCATCAAGATCGACGACGGCTGCTACGAGATCGACGGCCGGGACGCCGAGGGCCGGCGGATCGAGGTGACGGTCCATCCGGCCACGCTGGAGGTGATCGCGTTCGAATACGAGGACGACGAGGAGGATGGCCCCCGCCGGGATCGAGAGGGAGGCGACGATGAGTGATTCCGCCGATCGCGAATCCAACGTCCACCCGGCGCCCGGCTTGCCGACCATCCCCCGGCTTCCCGTCATCGATCTTCCGGCCCTGGTGGGCCCGGTGCTGGTCGTGCTGCCGTGCCTGCTGGCAGCGCTGCTCGCGTTCGACACCTACGCGCCTTACGGCGCGGGTGCGGCCGTCGGCATCGCCGTCGGGGCCGCGGCGGTCGTCGCGATGGCGCAGACCCTGATCCTCGCCGCACGTCCGCCTCTGCTGGAGCCGTTGTTCGGCGGACTCGACCGCATGTACGGGGTCCACAAGTGGCTGGGCATCTCCGCGATGGTCCTGATGATCCTGCACCAGCAGATCGAGCCGGACTTCGAGCGGACGGTTCGTGAAACCGGCCTGGGTGAACTGGGCGAGGAGGCCGGAGAGTTCGCCTTCAACGCCTTGCTCGCCCTGATCGCGGTCAGCTGGTTCCGGCGGCTGCCCTACGTCGGGCTGGAAATCCCCTATCAGATCTGGCGGTTCAGCCATCGTTTCATGGGCGCCCTGTTCGCCATCGTGGTCTTTCACCAGTTCTTCGTCGACATGCCGGCGGGGGTCGATCCCTCGCTCTCGGTTCTTCTGAACACCTTCGGCCTGGCCGGGGTCGTCGCCTGGATCCTGACCGAATTCGTCACCCCACGCCTGCGGCGCAGAGAGTACGCCGTCAGCGAGATCAGCCGGACCGGGGACACCGCGACGGTGACGCTCACACCCCGAGGGCGGGCCATGCGTTGGCGGCCGGGACAGTTCGCCTTCCTACGCGCGGCGGAGGCGGGCATGTCCGAGCCGCATCCTTTCACGATCGCCGGCGCCCCGCGTCCTGACGGCGCGCTGACCCTGTCAATCAAGGGGCTGGGTGGCTGGACGCGGCGCTTGCCTAACGCCCTTCGGACCGGGATGAGCGTGCAGGTCGAGGGACCCTATGGCCGGTTCGACTTCCACAAGGGTGGCGCACGCCAGATCTGGCTTGCGGGCGGCATCGGCATCACGCCGTTCCTTGCGTGGGCGGAAAGCCTGACCGAGGCGGAGCGGCGAAACATTCACCTCGTTCATTGTGTCCGCACACCCGAAGAGGCGATCGGGGTGGAGATCCTTGAAGCGGCGGCGGCGCGCAACCCGCGGTTCAGCTTTCAGGTGGTTGCAACCGCGCGTGATGGGCGCCTGACGGCCGAGCGTCTGATCTGTATGGCGCCCTTCGCGGTCCGGGATGCCGATCTGTGGTTCTGTGGTCCGAAGGGCCTGAAAGACGGGATCCTGAAGGGTCTGAAGGCGCTGGACCAGACGCCGCGACGCGTCCGCTTCGAGTATTTCGAGTTCGCCTGACAGGCAGAACATCGGTTCGGCGCACTTACCAGGCTCCGCTCGCGCCCCAGCTTCCCGCCCCGCCAGATCGGCGGGGCATTTTTCTTCCTGACGGCAAGCTGAAGCGGGAATCGCAGGGCCGTCAGGAAGGCCGCAGGTCAAGTCTGCATATCGGTCTCATCAAACGAAAAGGAGACCCTCCGATGCGAAAGACCCTCACCCTTCTTGTTGCCTCCGCGGAGGAAAGCAACGGCGCGCGGTTCGCCGCGGACGAGGCGTTGCGCGTCTGCGTGCTCGACACCGGCGCGCGCCGGATCCCGCAACTGATGGAGAGCTACGGGCTGACCGAAGCGCAGATCGCCTCCGCCTACGAGTTGATCGCCGATGCCATGTTCAACGCCGTGCGGCTTGGCGGCGGCCCGTGCAGCGGGCTGCCGTGGCGCTGGGGCTACGGATACCCGGGCTGTCTCCGGCCGAACTGATGCCGATCGCCTCGAGGCGTCGTGCATGCGGAGATCGGCACGGCCACGCGACAAAAGCCGTGGTTCGGCCCGGAACAGGGAACCTGCGGCCGAAGGCGCAACCCCACTGAATCTTGTTCGCAAACCCCGGGATGTGCCGGGGGCCCGATACGCGCCGACCGAGGCCCCGTCCCCACGCGTAGTCATGGTGAACTTTCAGTGACTGACCCGGGTTCCGAGTGGAGTCTCAGTTCGGGACCGATCTACATCGGCGCTGCGCGCCGTCGAAGGCGCTCCGACGCCTCCAGGCTTTCGAGGTCGCGCCGCACCGGTGGGTGATCGAACGGACTTTCGCATGCCTGAGACCGTGCCGCCGCTCGGCCGAGGACCGGGGGTCACGTCCGTCAACGTGGTGGAGAATACGGGACGGCCTGAGGTCATGATCAGGCGGCTTCGGTCGTGATGCTGAGAATGGGATCGACCTCGCCGGTGTCGATCTTCGAGAACGCCTCGACCTGCATGTAGCGATGCTGGGTCGCCCACTCGTCGTTCTGCTCGAAGAGCACGGCGCCGATGAGGCGGGGGATGGAGGCCTCGTTGGGGAAGATGCCGACGACGTCGGCGCGGCGCTTCACCTCCTTGTTCAACCGCTCGATCGGGTTCGTCGAGTGCAACTTGGTGCGGTGCTGGGCGGGGAAGGCCATGTAGGCCGGCACGTCGTGCTCGCTCTCGTCCATGAACGCGGCGAGCTTCGGCCAGCGCGGGCGGATCCGGTCGGCGACGTGGCGCCAGGTGGCCCCCGCCTGCTCCCGGTCCGGCTGGCTGAACGCCTGCCGGATCGCGGCGGCGACGACGGTGTGCTGGCCTCGCGGGACGTGGGCGAGGGCGTTCCTCATCCAGTGAACGCGGCGCCTCTGCCAGGTCGCCTCGAAGACGCGGGAGATGGCGGCCTTGAGGCCGGTGTGCGCGTCGGAGATCACGAGCTTCACGCCGGCCAGGCCGCGCGCCTTCAGCCCGCGCAGGAACTCGGTCCGGAAGGTCTCCGCCTCGGAGGGCCCCGTGCCCAATCCGATGATCTCGCGCCGGCCGTCGGTGTTCACGGCGACGGCGATTATGGCGGCGACGCTGACGATGCGGCCGCCCTGCCGGACCTCGAGGTAGGTCGCATCGAGCCAGACGTAGGGCCAGTCGCCGGTCAGAGGGCGGTTGAGGAACTCGCCCACACGCTCGTCGATGTCCTTGCAAAGCTTCGAGACCGTGCTCTTGGAGATGCCGCTCAGCCCCATGGCCTGCACAAGCTCGTCGACCCTGCGCGTGGACACGCCGCCGATCCACGCCTCTTGGATCACCGCCACCAGCGCCTTCTCCGACGTCCGTCTCGGCTCGAGGAAGCCGGGGAAGGAAGCCGGGGAAGTACGAGCCCTGCCGCAGCTTCGGCACGCAGGTTCAGCGTGCCGAGCCGGGTGTCGAGCGAACGGTCGCGATAGCCGTTGCGCCAGGTCGTGCGGCCTTCGGCCCGCTCGTGCCGGCCGGCGCCGATCACGCCCTCGACGTCGGTCTCCATGATCAGCTGCAGGACCGCCTCGGCGATCGCGCGGAGGAAGTCCCCGTCGTCGTGCTTCTCAAGCAGCTCGGCGAGGTTCATGCTGGGCTTGGTCATCGGCGGTCCCTTCGGTGACGGGTCGAAGTCGGCAAGCTCCACCCTGACCGTACACCTCGATGGCCACCCCGCTCTCCACCGCCGGCGCGGCGCGAAATTCCACCACCTGCGCGGACGCTACCGGACCGGGAGAAGATCCATCGCCTCGGACGAAGCATGGGTCTTGGTCGCCAAGGATCCGCCTGCCGACCCGACGCCGTGCAGAATGTCGCCCCCGCCTCTCAGGCGTTCAGGTAGACATTGACTGACCGGCCCGCGACGAACACGATTTGTCGCGGGGTCTGGACGCGCCGGGCCGATCGAGATCGGGGAACGGCCGGATGTGTTTCGCATGCGCCCAGGCCGCCGGCGACGGCGAGCCGATCGACGCCTGCCTCTGCGGCGCGCTCGAAACGCAGAAGGCGATGGCGCGGATCGACGCCGATCTCTCACGCCGCAGGCTGATCGGGGGTGCGGCGGCGGTGGTGGGGATGTTCGCCGGCTTCGGGCTCGCGCCGCGCGACGCCCGGGCGCGGATCCCGGGCCGCCCGATGCTGCTGCGCAACCTGCGGCTGTTCGACGGCGAGGCGGCGACGATGCGCGACGGCGTCGAGCTCCTGATCTCCGAGAGCCGCATCGCCGGCCTGCTGGCGCCCGGAAGCGGGCCGGACGACGCCGATGTCGTGGACTGCGGCGGTCGCGCCGTCATCCCCGGTCTGATCGACGCCCACTGGCACGCGACCCTCGTCGGCGTGAGTCAGGTGGCTGCGATGACGCAGGACATCGCGTTCATCCACCTCGTGGCCGGGCGCGAGGCGGGCGCGACGCTGATGCGCGGCTTCACGACGGTGCGCGACACGGGCGGCCCCGCCTTCGGTCTCAAGGAGGCGATCGATCAGGGCGTGGTCGCGGGTCCGCGCGTGTTTCCCTCCGGCGCCATGATCTCGCAGACCTCCGGTCACGGCGATTTCCGCCTGCTGAACGCGCTGCCGCGGATGCCGGCCGACCGGCCCGACCCCAGCGAGGCGCATGGCGTCGCGGCGATCGCCGACGGCCGCGCCGAGGTGCTGCGGCGGACGCGCGAGCAGCTGATGAAGGGCGCCAGCCAGATCAAGATCATGGCGGGCGGCGGCGTCTCGTCGCCCTACGACCCGCTCGACACGGCGCAGTTCACGCTCGAGGAGATGCGGGCCGCGGTGCAGGCGGCGGCGGATTGGGGCACCTATGTCTGCGCCCATGTCTACACGCCGACCGGCATCATGCGTTGCCTCGACGCGGGCGTGCGCTCGATCGAGCACGGCCAGCTGGCGGACGAGGCGACGGTGGTGGCCATGGCGGAGGCCGGCGCCTGGTGGAGCATCCAGCCCTTTCTCGGCGACGACGACGCCAACCCCAAGAGCGACCCGCGGGCCCGGGCCAAGCAGCGGGAGGTCGCCGTCGGCACGGTGCGCGCCTTCGAGATGGGGCGGGCCCACGGCGTCCGGATGGCCTTCGGCACCGACATCCTCTTCAACCCGGGAGGCGCCGCGCGACAGGGCGCGCAGCTCGCTAAGCTGACGAGGTTCATGGCCCCGCTCGAGGCCCTGCGCATGGCGACGGGCGATGCCGGCGAACTCCTGGCGATGTCCGGCGAACGCGCGCCTTACGAGGGCCGCCTCGGCGTCCTGGCCGAAGGAGCGCTCGCCGATCTGCTGGTCGTGGACGGCGACCCGGAAACCGATCTCGGCTTTCTGTCGGATCCAGACGACGGTCTGAAGCTCATCATGAAGGGCGGGCGGATCGTCAAGGACGTGCTGTGACCTCGAGATCGCCGCTCATGCGCTTCGCCATGCAGCCGACGTTCGGTCTCGCGACGTCGGGCCGTTCCGGGGCGCGGCGCGGATGTCCTTCGGCGCGTCCCTCTCCGAATCCTCGAGAATCTCGACGCAACCGTCTTGGTCACCGCCCTCGCCCGGCGCGACAGGCCGGCCCCCTTCTTGGAGCATCGATGCCTCGTCCCTACGCGACGGGTCGCTCCCGCCCGGAGTTCGTGCATCCGGCGAGGTCTCGCGATGCGCTTCGGCGCTCGCCGTCGGCGATCGGGCCGTCGCGGAGCCGGGATCGAGCCTCTATGTACTCGGCGGGCTCCGAGGCCGCCCCCTCGTCACGCCGGTCCATGTTCCGCGCGCCAGGATCCGCGCCCTCGGCGACAAGACGGTCGTGGAGCCGATCGACGCGATCCGCGTCGATCGCCGCTTCGCGCCCGGCCGCACTTCGCTCGGTCATGCGGATATCGGCGGGATCAGGGGTGGGGACGGGATCGGACTTGCCGTGTCACCGCCGACAGGGCGACGGAGACCTCGTTCCCGTCCGCTGGATATCGGCATCCATCCGTCGCCTGCGACGAAGGCGGGACGGGCTTCAGCGGCGCCATTACGGCTCCGCTGCCTAGGGCCGACCGGCGGTTTCGCGCGGCCCCAGGGACTTGACGATCAGGAGCGAGGGACATCCGTGAACGATACGACGAAGACGCCGGCGTGGACGTGGGCGGCCCCCGGCCTGGCGCTGGGGCTTGGCCTTTTGGGCGAGTTCGCGCTGCATGGCGCGACGGGGCCGGTCTTCTTCGTCGCGGCGCTGCCTTTCCTGTTCGCCGCCGTCTTCGCCGCCGTGCATCATGCCGAAACGGTCGCGCACCGGATCGGCCAGCCCTTCGGATCGATCGTGCTGGCGCTTGCGGTGACGCTCATCGAGGTGTCGCTCATCGTCTCGGTGCTGCTGTCTTCGCCGGAGGGGGAGAGCGCGGTCGCGCGGGACACGGTCTTCGCCGCGATCATGATCGTCTTGAACGGCATCGTCGGGCTCTGCCTTCTCGTCGGCGGCGTCCGGCACCACGCGCAGGGCTTCCAGGCGCAGAGCGCGACGTCGGCCCTCGGCGTTCTGGGCACGCTGGCGGTGCTCGCGCTCGTCCTGCCCAACCACACTCTGGCCGAGCCCGGCCCCGTCTACGCGCCCGCGCAGCTCGGCTTCGTCGCGGTGGTCTCGCTCGCGCTCTACGGCGTCTTCCTCTACGTCCAGACCGTGCGTCACAAGGAGGATTTCCTTGACGCGGCGGAGGACGGCCTCACGCATGCGCCGATGGACCGGCGCAGGTTCCTGACGGGCCTCGGCCTTCTGCCCGTGGCTCTGCTCGGCGTGGTGCTGCTCGCCGAGGTCCTCTCGCACCAGGTCGAGGGGGCGATCGAGCATGCCGGGCTCCCGGAGGCTCTGGTCGGCGTGGCGATCGCGCTGGTCGTGCTGATGCCGGAAGGCGTCGCGTCGCTGCGCGCGGCGAAGGCGAACCGTCTGCAGACGAGCCTGAACCTCGCGCTCGGCTCCGCTCTGGCGAGCCTCTGTCTGACGATCCCCACCGTCGCGATCATCTCCCTGGCGCTTGGCCGGACCCTGATCCTCGGCCTCGAGGCGGAGCATGTCGTGCTGCTGGTGCTCAGCCTTTTCATGGCCACGCTTTCGCTTGCGTCCGGGCGCACGACCCTTCTTCAAGGCGGCATCCACCTCGTGATCTTCGGAGCGTTTCTCACGATCTCCGCAATTCCTTAGCAGGCCGCCGGCGCTCGAAACCGGCGACGTCGAAGGCTGACCGTGCCACCTATCGGGCTTGCGGCCGGCGATGGGGTGGATGCCGCTCTCCCCCGACGGCATCACGACGTGCCAAGCTCGCCGTGTGGAGGCGGAAGCTGAAGCAGAGGGCATTCATCGGAAAGGCTGCCATCATCGGCGTCGATCTCGCAGGAAGAACGTGTTCCAGGTGCATGACGCCGCGGCGGACGGCTCGGTGCTGTTCCGAAAGAAGCTGTCGCGGCCGAAGTTCGTCCATTTCGCTTCCAGTCGCGATCGAACTGACTGGCCAATCGAAACTCGGTACGAGTCAATAATAACAATGACTTCGGGTATGGAGAACGTCCGATCCCGGTCCCGTTCCCTCCGCCACTTGCCCTCGCGAAAGCGTTCTCCCGATCCGGCTACGGCCGGATTTTTCCGTTGTTTTCGAGGGTT
>JAWLFJ010000016.1:0-15285 GCA_041685625.1 Paracoccaceae bacterium
CGCGCCGAAGGCGGCGTCCTCGGTCAGCCGCAGGGTCCGCACGACCTCCGCCAGCAGCCGCTGCGACTGCACCAGCCGGATCTCCGAGGCGACGGCCTGCGCGTCCAGCGCCGGCTCCGGCAGCACCGCGTCGAAGGCGAGGCGCGGCGCCCGGCTCTCCAGCATCAGCTCCGCCTGCGCGACGTAGCGCTCCGGCAGCCGCGACAGCGCCGCCGCCGCCAGCGCCAGCGCCAGCAGCCCCGAAAGCGCCACCAGCGCCCAGCGCCGCCGCAACGCCGAGAGCAGCTCCGCCGCCGCGATCGGCGGCGGCGGCCCGGCGGGGGCCGGCGCCTCGAAGGCGCGGTGGTCCAGGGGCGCGGTCATGCGAGGCTCCGACGGAACGAACTCCGCCCGACCCTCGCCGCCTCGGGGTTAAGAAACCCTTGACGGCTTGCGCGACATTTTCGCCTGCCGGTTCTCGCGCCAGTCGATCGGCCGCTGCATCAGGCTCGCCAGCGGCATCGCCCAGCGCATCGCCGCGCGCCAGGGCCGGGTGCGGAACTCGGTCTCGGCGAAGGCCGTCGCCCCCTCCGCTTCGCCGAGCGCGTTCAGCGCCGCCTTCCGCCCGAGCCACGGAGACAGCGCCACGCCGTTCCCCGAATAGCCCATCGCGAACCAAACCCCCTCGCTCCGCCCCACATGCGGGTGCGCCGCGAAGGTGAAGCCGAGCGAGCCCGTCCAGACATGGCTCACCGGATGCCGCGCCAGCTCCGGATAGACCTCCGCCATCAGCCGCCGCAGCTCCGCCCGCGCCCGCACCATCGGAATCGGATGCACCGCCGCCCGCGCCCCGAACAGCAGGCGCGTGCCGTCGGGCGAGAGCCGGAAATAGCCGTGCCGCCGCCGGCTCTCCACCATCATCCGCCGCCCCGGCGCGATCCGCGCCGCCATCCCCTCCGGCAAGGGCGCGGTCGCGATCTGGAAGCTCGGCACCGGGAAGCAGCGGTCGGAGATCCACGTGAGGAACCGCGGCGTGTAGCCGTTGGTCGCCGCCACCACCGCGTCGGTCTCGATCCGCCCCATCGGCGTGCGCAGCGCGAAGCCGTCCCGCGTGCGTCCCACCCCCTCCACCGGACAGCCGGCGACCACCCGCGCCCCGGCCCGCAGCGCCGCGCGCAGCAGCCCGTCATGGAACCGCCGCGGGTTCAGCCCGCCGTGATCCGGATGCAGCACGCCGCCGACATAGCGGTCCGAGCCGATCTCCTGCGCCAGCCCCTCGCGCCCGACCACCTCGATCGGCCAGCCGCGCGCCGCCAGCATCTCCGCCTCGGCCCGCATCGCCCGGAAATGCGCGTCGGACCAGGCGAGCCTGAGCCGCCCCCAGCGCCGGAACTCGGCGTCGATCCCCTCGCGCTCCATCAGCGAGACGGTCCACTCGAAGCCCTCGCGCCCCTCGTCGAAGAGCCGCCCGGCGAGATCCTCGCCGTAGCGCGCCACCGCCTCCGGCCCGCCCAGCTTGTGCGGCGAGCCGATCATCCCGCCGTTGACGGTGGAGGCCCCGGCCCCCGGCTCCCCGGCCTCGAGCACCACCACCCGCACCCCGCGCCGCGCCATCTCCAGCGCGGCCGAGAGTCCGGTGAACCCGGCCCCGATCACCACCGCCTCCGGGCTCCGGTCGAGCCCCGAGAGATCCCGGTCGACCGCCGGCGCCTCCGGCGCCCCCTCGGCCCAGTAGGGCCGGCCGAGCGGCGCCGCGCTCACCACGCGTCCATCCGATGCACGCCCCGCACGTAGGCGGCGGCGTTCTTCGCGTACCACGCGGCGTTGGCCCGGTTCGCCTCGCTCGCGTCCCGCGTCCGGATCAGCTTCGCCGGCGTGCCCGCGACGATGGAGAACTCCGGAAACTCCGCCCCCTCCGTCACGATGGCGTGGCCCGCCACGATGCTCCCGCGCCCGATCTTCGCGCCGTCCATCACCGTCGCGTTGATGCCGATCAGGCAGTCGTCCCCGATCTCGCAGCCGTGCAGGGTGACGTGATGGGTGATCGAGCAGTTCCGCCCCACGATCGTCGGCGTCCCGTAGCCGACATGCACCATCACGAAATCCTGCAGGTTGGAGCCCTCGCCCACCACCACCTCGTGCAGCTCCGCCCGCACCACCACGTGCGGCCAGACCGAGACGCCGGCCCCCAGCCGCACCCGTCCGTGCAGCAGCGCCGTGTCGTGCACCATCGCGCTCCCGTCGCCGGTCACGTCCGGGCCGAACCGCCCCGCCACGAAGGGCCGCATCACCGGTACGCTCATGCCGATCCCTCCGCTCCCGCCCCCGCGGCCTTCCGCGCGCGCGCCCTGCGGCCGGCGAGGTTCAGCCCCTCCACCAGCACCGAGAAGCCCATCGCCGCGTAGACATAACCCTTCGGCACGTGGAAGCCGAGGCCCTCCGCGATCAGCGTCATGCCGATCATCAGCAGGAAGCTCAGCGCCAGCATCACCACCGTCGGATTCGCCTCCACGAACCGGCTCAGCGGCCCGGCGAGCAGCAGCATGCACAGCACCGCGACCACGACCGCCACGACCATGATCGGGATGTGTGGCGTCATGCCGACCGCGGTGATGATGCTGTCGATGGAGAACACGAGATCCAGCAGCAGGATCTGCGTGACCGCCGCGCCGAAGGTCAGCGTCGCGCCCTTGCCGCGAAACAGGTCGCCGTGCGGGTCCGGATCGACCTGGGAATGGATCTCCGTCGTCGCCTTCCACACCAGGAACAGTCCGCCCGCGAGCATGATCAGGTCGCGCCAGCTGAACTCGTTCCCCAGCAGCGTCAGCACCGGATAGGTCAGCGCCACGATCCAGCTGATCACCACCAGCAGGCCCAGCCGCAGGACCAGCGCCAGCCCGATCCCGATGCGCCGCGCCGCGGGCCGCTGCGCCGCCGGCAGCTTGTTGGTCAGGATGGAGATGAAAAGGAGGTTGTCGATGCCGAGCACCACCTCCATCAGCATCAGCGTGAAGAGCGCGATCCACGCCTCGGGCGAGACGAGTATGGCCGAGAGGTCGGCGAACATGGGCGGCGTCTCCGGGGTCGCTGCGGGGCCGCGCGAACTTGCGGCGCCCGCCGCCCGGCGCGCAAGCCCGACGAGCGGCGGCGCCCGGCGGGCGCGCGGGGGCGCCCGGCTGCGAAGCGGGGCCGGGATCGGCTCGCGGGCCGCGAGCGTCGGGACCGGCGCCATCGGAGCGCCGCTTGCCGCGTCGTCCCCCGGCACGGCGGCCTCGCCCGGATCCGCCGATCCGCCCCGCGGGCGTCCCGCGAGTCCCGCTCCCTCAGGGCGAACGGCGAAGGCTGGCGGGCGGGCCGGCGCCGCCGCAGGCGGCGCTCGGGGCGCGCGCCGGCCCGCCGCGCCCCGAGCGCCTCCCGGATCGGCGGATCCGGCCCGCGCCGCCCCGAACGCCGGCCGAGAGGCACGCAGGCGCAGCCGGCGCACGCCCCCGCCGCGTCCTCCACGGGAGGAAGGCGGCCCCGGCCGGCTCCCGCCCCACCCCGCGACGGATCGCGGTCGGCGGACGGAGGCGTCAGGTCTCCTTTCGTCCGTCGGGATGTCGCGTGCCCTTCACCGCCCCCGGTCGTCCGACGACGAAACCGTCGCGCATGTAGTCCAGCACCTCGGCGGTCGAGAGCACCTTCGCCACGGTGCTGTCGGCGACGGTCAGCGCGATCTTCTGGTTGTCGGTCGCCGTGGCGACCGCGTCGCCCACCACCACCACGTCGTAGCCCCGCGAATTGCCGGCATAGGCGGTGCTGAGCACGCACTCGTCCGTCCAGAGGCCGACGATGACGATCGTGTCGATGTCATGCGCCTCGAGCTTTTTGTCGAGATAGGACCGGCCGTCCGGATCGAAGGTCCAGAACATGTCGAGATGCTTGCCGTGGTAGAACCAGCCCTCGGACCGCTCCGCCTCGGTCGGCGCGATCTCGGCCAGCGGCTCGAGGCCGGGCGAGCCGGTGAAGACGTAGGCGGCGTTCTCCGGGTCGTCGGGGTTCAGACCCCGCGGTCCGTACCAGCGATCCATCGCGTTGGAGATGCCGTCGGCGAAATGGCGGCTCCAGGCGCTCCAGGCGATGCACACGCCGTCGCCCTTCGACCGCGCGTCGCGGAACGCCTCGACCAGCGCGACGAGGTTGGGCAGGATACCGCCGGCATAGTCGCGATACTCCTCCTGGCAGTCGTCCAGCAGCAGGGCGATCCGACGCGGGCGGTCCTTCAGGTCCCACGACGCCCAGAACGAGATCGGCGTCTGATTGGGGCCGTCCGGCGTCTTGGCGAAGTTCGGCATCGGCTCCAGGGCGAGCTTCATGTCGCGATGCTCGCGGGGCCGCTCGAGCGCCTGCCTCAAGGTCGGGACGTCGGTTTCCTCGTGCTTCATGGCCATGCTCCCACTGTTTTCCGCACCCTCGCCGCGACGACGCGGCGCGATCGCCGCAGGCGCCGGTACGATCGGGCGGCTTCAAGCCGCCGACCGCCGACGCATCGCTCCGTCACGATACATGACGTTTTCCGAGGCGGGTCGCCCGCGTCGGCCCCCGGCGCGGACGACGTCCGCGGCCTAGCCCGGCTTCACCGCCGTCGCCGCGTAGTTCACCGCCAGATCCCCCGGATCCAGCCGCCAGTCGCCGCGCAGCGGATCGAAGACCATTCCGGTCCGGTCCACCACCTCCAGCCCGGCGGCGCCCAGCATCTCCGACAGCTCGTCCGGCGTCACGAAGCGCTGCCAGTCGTGCGTGCCCGGCGGCAGCCAGCGCAGCACCCGCTCGGCGCCCACCACCGCCAGCGCCCAGGCCTTCGAGGTCCGGTTCAGCGTCGAGACCACGCAGAGCCCCCCCGGCCGCAGCAGCGAGGCCACCGCCGAGAGATAGGCCGCCGGATCCGGCACGTGCTCCACCACCTCCAGCGTCAGCACCACGTCGAAGCGCTCGCCCGCCGCGGCCAGCGCCTCGGCCGTCGTCTCGCGGTAGTCGATCGCGAGGCCCGACCGCGCCGCATGCACGCGGGCCACCGGCACCGTCCCCTCGGAGGGATCGGCCCCCGTCACCTCGGCGCCCAGCCGCGCCATCGGCTCGGCCACCAGCCCGCCGCCGCAGCCCAGATCCAGCAGCCTGAGCCCGGCGAAGGGCGCGCCCCCGGCGGGATCGCGTCCGAACTCCGCCGCGATCTGGCCCACGACATAGTCCAGCCGGCAGGGGTTCATCCGATGCAGCGGGCGGAACTTGCCGCTCGGATCCCACCACTCCGCCGCCATCGCCTCGAACTTGGCGACCTCGCGCGGGTCGACCGCAGCCACGGCGCCTTCGTCCATTACCGTCTCCCGCTCTCTTGTGGTCGCGGACGGACATGCCATAACTCGCCCATGCGCGAAACCGAGCATGACCGCGCGGCCCGCGAGGCCCTCTATCCCGCCATCGAGCCCTTCGCCCGCATGCGGCTCGAAGTGCCGGGCGGGCACGACCTCTATGTCGAGCAGTGCGGCGATCCGCGCGGCAAGGCGGTGCTCGTGCTGCACGGCGGTCCCGGCGGCGGCTGCTCGCCCGGCATGCGCCGCTTCTTCGACCCCGTGCGCTGGCGCACCGTGCTCTTCGACCAGCGCGGCTGCGGCCGCTCGCGCCCCCACTCCGCGCTGACCGCGAACACCACCTGGGACCTCGTCGCCGACATCGAGCGCATCCGCGAGAAGCTGCGCATCGAGAAATGGACCGTGTTCGGCGGCTCCTGGGGCGCCACCCTCGCCCTCCTCTACGCCGAGGCGCATCCCGACCGCGTCGACGCCCTCGTGCTGCGCGGCGTGTTCCTGATGATGAAGCGCGAGATCGACTGGTTCTACGGCGGCGGCGCCGGCCAGTTCCGCCCGGAGCCCTGGCGCCGCTTCGTCGAGGCGATCCCGGAGGAGGAGCGCGACGACCTCGTCGCCGCCTACCACAGGCGCCTGACCTCCGCCGACCTGATGGAGCAGACCCGCTTCGCCCGCCTCTGGGCCGGCTGGGAGGCCTCCTGCGCGACGCTCCGCGGCGGCGCCGGGCCGGGGCCGGACGGCGCCTACGCCCGCGCCTTCTCGCGAATCGAATCACATTACTTCGTGCACCAGGGCTGGCTGGAGGACGACGGCCAGATCCTGCGCGACGCCGACCGGCTCGAAGGCATCCCCGGCCATGTGGTGCAGGGCCGCTACGATCTCATCTGCCCGCCGCTCTCGGCCCACCGCCTCGCCGCGGCGTGGAAGGACGCCAAGCTGCACATGATCCCGGACGCGGGCCATGCGCTGTCGGAGCCCGGCATCGCCGCCAAGCTCGTCGAGGTGATGGACGAACTCGGCGGATGACCGCCGCGGCGGGATCGCGCGGCCGCGGCCGCGCTCTCGCCGCCGCCTGCGTCGCCGCGCCCCTCGCGATCCACCGGCGCGTGTTTCTCGGCCTCGCCCGTCGCTTCTGCCCCGCCGGGGGCGATGCGTTCCCGGCCGGGTCCGCCTTCGCGCCGGCGCCCGGCCGCATCCTCGCCGACCTCGCGGCGCGCGACGCCTTCCCGCTCGCCGCCGCCGCGATGCCGACGATCTCCGTCGGGCGCCCTCGCCTCGGCGCTCGCGGGCCTGCACCGCCCGCACGGGCGCGCCGGCCTCGCCGCCGCCGTCGCCCTGCGGCCGAGGGCCCCCGCTCGGCGTCATCGAGACCCGCCTTCGGCGCCTTCGGCGGCTGAACGCCGAGCGGCGACGCCCCGCCCGATCTCGCCGTCACGCCGGCCCCCGAGCCGTCGGCGTCCGCACCCCGGCGGATCGCGGAGAACGGCACGGACCTCCGCTCCGTCCGTTCGGGCCTCGACGCCCCGGAGGCCCCTCGCCCGGCTCCGAATCCTTCACCGCCCCGCAACCTCGGGCGACTACGCTCGCGCGCCGCCGAAGCCCCGGCCCCTGCCGGCGCCCCGTCGGCGCCATGTCGGCACGCCCGCCGCACGCGATGCCGACCGGCGCCCGCCGCGCGCGGCACGAACGGCCGACGCAAGGCACATCGGAGTCCGACGGAAGGCCGACGAAAGGCCGACGCCGTCGGCACGAATTGCGCACGATCGGCCGACGCAATATGCACCGCACGAGGACGTCGCGGAGGCACGCAAGGGGGAGACCACATGTCCGAAGCCGAGCTGATCGTCGCCGTCGACCGGCGGGCCGGCCGCCTCACCCTGAACCGCCCCAAGGCCCTCAACGCCGTCACCTACGAGATGGTGACGGAGCTCGAGCGCGCCCTCCTCGCCTGGCGCGACGACCCCGACGTCGAACTGATCGTCGTCGACGCCGCCCCCGGCCGCGCCTTCGCCGCCGGCGGCGACATCCGCGACCTCTACGAGCACGGCAAGGCCGGCGACTTCGCCTTCGGCCGGCGCTTCTGGGCGGACGAATACCGCATGAACGCCCTGATCGCGAACTACCCCAAGCCGGTGGTGACGCTGGTCGACGGCATCGTCATGGGCGGCGGCGTCGGCGTCGCCTCCCACGCCTCGCACCGCGTGGCGAGCGAAAGGACCGTCCTCGCCATGCCCGAATGCGGCATCGGCCTGATCCCGGACGTCGGCGGCACCTTCCGCCTCTCCCGCGCGCCGGGCCGCCTCGGCGAATACCTCGCCCTGACCGGCGCGCGCGTCGGCGCCGCGGACGCGATCCTCACCGGCTTCGCCGACTTCCACGTCCCCTCGGCCCGCCTCGAAGCCTTGACCGACCGCCTCGCCGAGACCGGCGATCCGCTCGAGGTCGCCGGCTTCGCCACCGACCCCGCGAAGGTCGAGGATCCCGCCGTCGCCCCCTTCCTCGCCGCGATCCGTCCCGGCATCGACGAGAGCTTCTCCGCCCCGTCTCCGCTCGCCATCCTCGCCGCCCTCCGCCCTCGGGCCGAGCCCTGGGCCGAGGACGCCGCCAAGGCGATCCGCCGCGGCGCGCCGCTCTCGGTCGCCTGCGCGCTCGTCGCGGTGCGAGAGGCCCGCAAGGCCGACCGGATCGAGGACGCCCTCGCCCTCGAATACCGCTTCGCCTGGCGCTGCTCGGAAGAGGGCGAGTTCCTCGAAGGGATCCGCGCCGTGGTGATCGACAAGGACCGCGACCCGCACTGGGCGATCCCGCGCCTCGAGGACGTGACGCCGGAGCGCGTCGCCGCCATGCTCGCCCCGCTCGGCGAGGACGAGCTTCGGCTCTGAACAACGAAGGGGAAGGACACGCCATGAGGATCGGCTTCATCGGGCTCGGCAACATGGGCGCGCCCATGGCCCGCAACCTCGTCGCCGCCGGCCACGAGGTCGAAGGCTTCGACATCGACGCCCTCGCGCCGGAGGGCGTGACGATGGCCGGCTCCGCCGCCGCGGCGGCGGCCGACAAGGACGCGGTCATCACCATGCTCCCAAACGGCGAGATCGTGTGCGCCGTCGCCGGGGAGATCGTCCCCGCCATGGCGGAAGGCGCCGTGCTGATCGACTGCTCCACCATCGACGTCGACAGCGCCCGCGCCGTCCACGAGATGTGCGCCGCCAAGGGCCTGCTCTCGGTCGACGCGCCCGTCTCCGGCGGGGTCGGCGGGGCCGAGGCCTGTACCCTCACCTTCATGTGCGGCGGCTCGGAGGACAGCTTCGCGAAGGCCGCCCCCCTCTTCGAGATCATGGGCCGGAAGGCCGTCCACTGCGGCGAGGTCGGCGCCGGTCAGTCCGCCAAGATCTGCAACAACATGATCCTCGGCATCTCGATGATCGGCGTCTGCGAGGCGTTCAACCTCGCCGACCGGCTCGGCCTTTCCCGCCAGGCGATGTTCGACGTGGCGAGCACCTCCTCCGGCTCCTGCTGGAGCCTGAACACCTACTGCCCGGCCCCCGGCGTCGGCCCGAAGTCGCCCGCCGACGACGACTACAAGCCCGGCTTCGCGGCCGATCTGATGCTCAAGGACCTCCGCCTCTCCCAACAGGCGGCCGAGAGCGCGGACGCCGACACCACGATGGGCGCCCTCGCCATGGAGCTCTACCGCCGCTTCGTCGAGGAGGAGGACGGCGCCGGCAAGGACTTCTCCGCCATGCTCCCCCGGCTGGAGAAGCGCCACCGCGACTGAGGCTACATCGCCTCCAGATATCGGCGGAGTTCGCCCGGCGGCACCTCGGCGTCGACGAGTTCCGCCTCCCGCTCGGCGTTGGCGACCAGCAGCTCCAGCATCCGCTCGCCGAGGCACTCGCGCAGGAAGGCCGACGCCTTGGCCAGCGCCGCGGCTTCGTGGACCGAGGTCGGCAGCCGGGGCCGGCCGCCCTCCTGATCGTAGGCGTCGCCGCCCGTGGGCCGCGTCGGCTCGATCCCCTCGCGGATGCCGCGCAGCCCCGCGAAGAGTCCCACCGCGGCCAGCAGATAGGGGTTGCAGTCGGCCGCCGCCGTCCGCTCCTCGACCCGCACCGGGTCGTCGTCGTCCGGCCCCTCGCCCTCGATGACCCGAAGCGCGACGGTGCGGTTGTCGACGCCCCAGTTCGCCTCCGTCGGCGCATAGGAATAGCGCCGTCGCCGCCGATAGGCGTTGGGGTGGGTGGAGCCGACCAGCGAGCTCTCCCGCATCGCCCCCTGCAGCCCGCCGAGATAGAACCGCCCGAGTTCCGAGAGCCGCCCGCCCTCGGCGAAGACGTTGCGCCCGTCCCGCCACAGCGAGTGGTGCAGGTGGAAGCCGTTGCCCGACTCCTCTGCGAAGGGCTTGGCCATGAAGGTCGCCTCGAGCCCCGCCCGCCGCGCCGCCTGCTTCACCATTCCTCTCAGCAGCAGCGCGTGATCCGCCGCCTCGAGCGCCGGGGCGTGGCGGAGGTTGATCTCAACCTGCCCGGCCGAGAACTCCGGGTTCGACTGCTCCACCGGGACGCCCATCGCCTCGAGATCGCGCCTGAGCGGTCCGAGGAAAGGCTCCAGCTCGGCCGCCCGGGCCAGGCCGTAGCATTCCGGCCGCGTCTCCCGCGGCCGACCCGTCCTCGGGTCGACCAGATAGAACTCCAGTTCCGCCGCAAGCCGCGGGTCGAATCCCGCCTCGCGGCAGGCGGCCACGGCCCGCAGCAGCGGCTGGCGCGGATCGATCGGGATCGGGCCGCCCCGTCGCTCCTGCGCGGCGCCGAGGCAGAGGACCACCCCCGGCTCCCCCGGATGCGGCCTCAGCGGCCCGCGGGCGATCACGGCGAGGTCGGGAAACCCGCTCTCCGGGCCCGAATAGCCGTTCGGCACCAGCGACGAGAGCACGTCCATCGCGAAGAAGGTGTTGTCGAGCGCAATGCCGCGCCTGCGGACCGAGCGCCAGTGCGCCGCCGTCACGCGCTTGCCGCGCAAAATGCCGTTCTGGTCTCCGATGCCCACGACGACCGTGTGCACCCCCTCGGGCAGCGCCTCGGGCGGCCTCGCGTCCGGGTCCGTCTCCAACGCCATGTCCTGCACCGCCCGCGCCCCCGTCTCCGACTGCTCCGGAGGAGCTAAGCGCGCCCGCGGGCGGCGGGCAAGCGGCGCCCGGTCCGTCCGGCCCGTGACGGGCGAGGACCCGACCGATGGCGGCCCGCCACCCGCCGCGCCGGCGCGTCAGCCCCGCTCCTCCCGCCGTTGCGCGATCTCGCGGCGCAAGCTGCCCACCGTCTCCATGACGGCGGAAAGCTCGGCCTCCCGTTCGGCCAGCGTGCGCCGCAGCCGGCCCTCGGTCTCCGCAAGCCTCTCGGACAGCTCCGCCTCCCGCGCGGCCGAGGCCTCGGCCAGCGCGTCACGCTCGGCCTCGACGTCGGCCAGCCGGGCGGAAAGCGCGTCGAGCCTTGTCCGGTCCGCCGGGCCGCCGTCCTTCAGCCGCTCCCACGCCCAGCGCAGCCCCCAGCCGACCAGCGCCGCCGCGAGGATCGCGGCTCCGAGGACGCCCGCCAGTTCCAGCCGGGTCATTCCGCGGCCTCCGTCACCGCCGGGCCGACCTCGGAGAAGGCGATGCGACGGTTCAGCGCCCGCCCGACCTCGTCGGCGTTGTCGGCGATGGGGCGCGATTCCCCGTAACCCTTGGCGCGCATCGCGGCGTAGGAGACGCCGCGCGCGAACATCGCCTCGAGCACCGCCTCGGCCCGCGCCTGACTGAGCGAGAGATTGGTGCTCTCGCGCCCCTGCGCGTCGGTATGGCCCTCGACCTCGACCACCGTGCCCGGACACCGCCCGAGGATCGCCGCGAGGCGGTTCAGCACACCGTCGCTGCCCGTCTCGATGTCGGCCGAGCCTGGGGCGAACAGGATCGGCTCCGCCTCCACCGTCTCCGACAGCCGGGCGAGGCAGAGCGCCGGCGGCAGCGGCAGCGTCGCGGCGAGCGCCGGCAGATCCACCGTCACCGCCGTCGCCACCGTCACGCCGACGAGCGGCAGCGTCGCGGTCGCCTCGGCCGCCTCCACCGCCGCGCGCGGGCGCGTCGTGCGCCCGACGATCCGCGCCCGGTCGCCGTCGAACCGCGCCGTGCCGGTCTCCAGCGGAGCCAACGCGTCCACCAGCGCCAGCGCCGTGCGCCGCCAGGCCGGCGGCGGCGCGGCCTGCGCCTCGACGAAGTCCGAGGTCACCAGCGGCGTCGCCAGCTGCGCCCGCGCATAGGCCGCCGCCGCCCGCGCGCTCTCGGCGTCCGGCGCGGCGCCGAGCAGGCGCACCGCCCCCGCCTCGCGGCGGATCGAGACCCAGTCCTCCGGTCCGTCCTCGCCCGCCGGGCGCGGACGTCCCGGCCGCGGCCCGACGATCCGCAGCGAGACGCCTTCGGGCAGCGCCGCGGCCAGCGCCTTGCCCGCCGTCTCGACCCTCGGTCCGTCGGCGCCCGGCGTCGCCACCAGCCGCGCTTCGAGGTCCACCAGCTCGAACCGTCCCGCTCCGACGGCGGAAAGCGCCTCGATCCCAGCCTCGACGGCCTCCTCCCAGGACGCGGAAGGAGCGCCGAGCCCGACCCGGCAGGTCCGTGCCAGTCCGCCCCCCCCGACCGGCGCCAGCGCCGCGGCGAGGCGACGGCGCGCCTCGGAGGACGGCATGTCGCAGCCGAGCAGCGCCGGCCCGTCCGGTCCCAGCGTCAGCACGAAGCGGAACGGGCTGATCGCCGGCGGCGGGGTCGAGAGGTCCAGCAGCACCAGGGTTCCCGGCGGCGCCGCGGCGCGCAGCGCGTCGCCCAGCGCCTCGCGCTTCGTGAGGTCCGGAAGCACGGCCGAGAGCCGCAGCACGCCCGGCCGGAACTCGGCCTTGGCCTCGTCGAGGGCGGCGAGGGCGCGGGCCGTGGCGCGGGCCAGCGCCGGATCGGCGTCGCCCGGCGGCATCGGAAGGGTGCCGTCGTGCAGTTCGGGCGCGCCGTCGAGCGTCGAGAGCGCGTCGGCGACCGCCGCCACCGTCTCGGCCGAGGCCGGACCGGCGAGCGTTATGGCGCCGCCGTTGCGGACCATGGCGAAGGGCGGCGCATCCGCCTCCACACTCGGCGTCGGCGCGCCGTCGGCCGCCGCACCGTCGTCCTCGCGATCGGGGCCGACTTCGGCGACGGCGTCGCCGGCCTCCCCTCCGGGGGCGGCGACGACGGCGTCCGCCTCGGAGGTCGACCTGCCCGGGTCCGACCGATCGGCGTCGGACCCGGGCGGATCGGCCGTCGCGCCGGCCATGACCGACTCGGCCCCGTTCGGATCGGCGTCCGGCCTCTCGGGCGACGCTTCCGGGACCGAGAGCGCCGAGATCACCCGCACCGTCGGGGCCGCCGCCGCGACCCGCGTCGCCGCGTCGAGGGCCGCCATCCGGTCCGGCGCGCGACCGCTCAGCGAAAGCCGGAGCCCGTCGGCCGAAAGCCGTGCCCAGCCGGACATTCCCGCGGCGTCGAGCGCCGCCTCGGCCCGGCGTTCGGCGACCCGCTCGGCCAGCCCCGCAAGCGCCCAGGCGCCCGGACCCGCCGCCAGCAGCAGCGCCGCAGCACCCGCTCCGATGATCCCGCGTCCGAGGCGCATGGCGCTCCGCCTCCCAAAAGCCTCGCCGCCCCGGTCGAAGGCCGGCCTCTCCGCGGTTCTACGGGCGCGCGCCGGCCCGCGGCAAGCCCGCCCTGCCGCCGCTCATCGATCCTCGGCCCGCCCGCGCCGATCCCAGCGCAAGGCGGCGTAGAGCACGTGCGTGCGCCAGCGCCCCGCGATCTGCAGATAGCTCTGCGCCACGCCCTCGTACTTGAACCCGCAGCGCTCCAGCAGCGCGCGGCTCGCCTTGTTCTCCGGCAGGCAGGCGGCCTCCAGCCGGCTCACGTCCATCGCGCCGAAGGCGTGGTCGCGCACCGCGGCCAGCGCCTCGGTCATGTAGCCTCGGCCGGCGAAGTCCGCGCCGATCCAGTAACCCACCGTCCCCGACTGCGCCGGCCCGCGCCGAACGTTGTCGAGGGTGATGGCGCCGACCAGCCGCTCGCCCTCGCGCTCGCGCTCGAAGATGAACATCGGTGCGCCGCGGCCCTCCTCCAGCGTGCGGCGCGCCCAGGCCACGCGGTTGCGGAAGGCCGGCCGGGTCAGGTGATCCCGCGCCCAGAGCGGCTCCCACGCCTTGAGGAAGCCCGCGCTCTCGCGCCGCAGACGCGCCCAGTCGCCCTGGTCGGCCATCTCCGGCGGGCGCAGGACCAGCCGCTCGGTCTCGAGCCTGAGCGACGGGCGGCGCCGGCCGAACACGGGCCCGCGTCAGCCGGCCATGCGCCGCGACAGCGCCTCGGGATCCGGCGCGTCCGCGACCGGCCCGTAGAGCGCCGTAGCCGGCGTGGCGGAGGCCATGCGCGCCCCCGCCGCCCGCGCCGCCGCGGCGTCCACCGCCTCGATCCGCGCCACCGTCTCCTCCGTCGGCCAGACGCGGTCCCAGATCAGGAGGCTTCGCGCCAGCCGCTCGCAGCGCCCGAACGGGCTCTCCAGGCCCATCAGCAGCCCCGCCTTCAGCTGCGCGCGCGCCCGCGCCGTCTCGGCCTCGTCGGCCGCGTCCACGGCCCGCGCGATCTCGTCGCCGACCAGTTCGGCGAGGCCCTTGAGCTCCTCCGCGCCGGTCCCGGCGTAGATCGTCAGCATCCCCGTGTCCTCGTGGGCGGAGGCCTGCGCGAAGATCGTGTAGCAGAGCCCCCGGTTCTCCCGCGCCTCCTGGAACAGCCGCGAGGACATCCCGCCGCCCAGCAGCGTGGCGAAGACCTGGCCCGCGTAGAGCGCGTCGTCGTGCCAGTCGGGCGCCTCGAGCGCGAGGGTGAAATGCGCCTGCTCCAGCGGCTTCTCGACCCGCTTCTCGAGGCCGCGGAACCGCGCCGGCGGCGTCTGCGGCGTCGGCCGCGCCTTCAGGTGGCCGAAGATGCGCTCCGCCTGGCGCACGATCGCGTCGTGGTCGACGTCGCCCGCCGCGGCGACGACCATCCGCTCCGGCGCGTAATGCGTCTCGACGAAGCGGCGCAGCGCCGCCGCGTCCACCGCCTTCACCCGCTCCGACGCGCCGAGGATCGAGCGTCCGAAGGCCTGCCCCGGATAGGCCGCCTCCTGCAGCCAGTCGAAGACGATGTCGTCGGGCGTGTCGAGCGCCTGCCCGATCTCCTGCAGGATCACCGAGCGCTCGGTCTCGACGTCCTTCTCCTCGAAGCGCGGATTGCAGAGGATGTCGCCGATCAGCTCCAGCCCCAGCGGCACGTCCTCGCCCAGCACCCGCGCGAAATAGGCCGTCGTCTCGCGGGAGGTGTAGGCGTTGAGGTAGCCGCCCACGTCCTCGATCGCCACCGCGATGTCGAGGGCCGAGCGCGTCTCCGTCCCCTTGAACGCCATGTGCTCGAGGAAGTGCGCGACGCCGTTCTCCGCCTCGGCCTCGTGCCGCCCTCCGGCGCCGATCCAGACGCCGAGGGCGGCCGAGGCGAGGCCCGGCATGGCCTCGGTGATGACGCGAAGTCCGTTGGCGAGGCTGTGTTCCCGTATGGTCACGCGCGCGTCCGCTCCCTGATGATGGTCTCGATCTCGGCGAGGTCGTTGGGCGCCTGAAGCACCCGTTCCGACCGCTGGTAGAGGTCGGCGAGGCGCGGCGGCAGCTCCGGCCGGACTCCGCAGGCGGCCTCCACCGCGTCCGGAAACTTGGCGGCGTGCGCCGTGCCGAGCACCACCATCGGCGTCGCCGGGTCGCCCCGCGCGTCGCTCGCCGCCTTCACGCCGCAGGCGGTATGCGGGTCGAGCACCTGCCCGGCGACGTCCAGCATCGCCGCGATGGTCGCGGGGGCGGCCGCGGCCGGCGCCCGGCCGCGGGCGGAGGCCTCGCGCCGGCGGGG
>JAWLFJ010000016.1:15295-49242 GCA_041685625.1 Paracoccaceae bacterium
AGCGGGTCTCGGTTTGTCGGATGGAATAGGGCAGGGTTTCTTTGAGCGTTTTAAGGTCGGCCTCTTCCGATATCTTGGCGACGTCCTCGTCCGTCGCCATGCCGCTGTCGAAGTCCTCGCGCAGGCGGGCGTGCATCGCGTCGGACAGGCGGAAGCCCCCCGCCTCGCGCAGCTCGCGCATCAGCCCGTCCACCGCGGCGCCGTCCCGGTCGGCGAGGTCGAAGAGCAGCCGCTCGAAGTTCGAACTGACCTGGATGTCCATCGAGGGCGAGGTGGTGGGCGCCACGGCGGCGCGCCGATGGTCCCCGGACTGCACGGTCCGGTGCAGGATGTCGTTTCGGTTGGTCGCGACCACCAGCCGCTCGATCGGCAGGCCCATGCGGCGCGCCACGTAGCCGGCGTATATGTCCCCGAAGTTCCCCGTCGGGGCCGAATAGCTGATCGACCGGTAGGGCGCCCCGAGGGCGACGGCCGAGGTGAAGTAGTAGACCGTCTGCGCCAGCACCCGCGCCCAGTTGATCGAGTTGACCGCCGCGAGGCCCACCGCGTCGCGGAACTCGAAGTCGTTGAACATCGCCTTCACCAGCGCCTGGCAGTCGTCGAAATCCCCCTCCACCGCGACGGCGTGGACGTTGTCCTCCGGCGGCGTCGTCATCTGCCGCCGCTGCACCTCGGAGACGCGACCCTGGGGGTAGAGGATGAAGACGTCCACCGCCGCGTTGCCCCGGAACGCCTCGATCGCGGCTGAGCCGGTGTCGCCCGATGTCGCGCCGACGATCGTCGCCCGCCGTCCGGCCCGCGACAGCGCCGCCTCGAACAGCCGCCCGATCAGCTGCATCGCGAAGTCCTTGAACGCCAGCGTCGGGCCGTGATGCAGCTCCAGGATCCAGTCGTTCTCGCCGACCTGCACCAGCGGCGCCCGCGCGGCGTGCCCGAAGCCGGAATAGGCCGCCTCGACCAGCCCGCGGAACTCCTCGTCGTGGAAGGCGTCGCCCACGAAGGGCCGCATCACGCGGAAGGCCGCCTCCTCGTAGCTGAGCCCGGCGAGCGCCGCGAGATCCCGCGGCGTCAGCGAAGGCAGACCCTCGGGCACGTAGAGCCCGCCGTCCCGCGCGAGGCCGGAGAGCATGGCCCCCTCGAAGTCCAGCACGGGCGCCCGCCCGCGGGTGGAGACGTATCGCACGGCCGGCGCTCCTCGCTCTCGCCCTCGTCGCTCTCCGCCTAGCGCAAGGGCCGGGGGGGCGCAACGCGGCGCGCGGAACGGCCGCGAGGACGTCCGCACGAGACCTCCGGCGCCTCGCGGCCGTCGGGCGCGTCGCCCGCAAGCCGCCCGGAACGTTTCGCGCTCGGCCGCGCAAAGGTTAACCTGACGCCGCGGAGGGGATTCGGTTTCCCCGGGATTCGCGTCGGTTCGGCCCCCGCCCGGGGGCGCGTCGCTCGCCTCGGTGCAATCGTCTCGCCACGGAGTGCAGACATGATCGACGTGACGCTGCTGCCGGGCCACGGCCTCTCCCGGGTCGTCGGCACGGACTTTCGTTTCGGCCGCCTGATCGACGCCATCCTCGACGGCCCCCTCGACACCCGCAGTCCCGGACGCAAGCTGATCTGGGAGGACCTGCGGAGCGGAGAGGCCGTGACCCTTTTCCAGAAGGGCAACAAGATCAAGAAGATCGAGGTCGACGCCGAGGTCTGGTACGGGCCCGAAGCCGGAAACGTGGTCACCGTGATGGAGGTGAAGTTCTCCGGCAAGCTGCCGAAGCGCAAGGACGTGGAGGCGCTGTTCGAGGACCGGCACGAACTGGGGGACGGCTCGGCGCGGTCGCTGTTCGGCGGCCCGCTCTCGGTGACGGACGAGGACGGGTTCAAGGCGTTCTCGGACGGCGCCTCCAACTTCGTGGTCGGCTCGCCGAAACGCGACGTCATCAAGATGAAGGCCGGCGACGACTACGTGCAGGCCAGCGGAGGCAACGACAGGATCGACGGCGGCAAGGGCCTCGACAGGGTCGACTATTCCGAGATGACCGGCGGCGTGAAGATCAAGAAGGCGCCGGGCGAGAAGGCCAAGGCGGTGAAGCCCGACGGCTCCCGGGACATGCTGATCGACGTCGAGGGCTTCAACGGCACCAATGACGATGACGTCATCGACCCACGGCTCAAGAAGAGCGGCATCGTCGCCGACGGCCTCGGCGGCGACGACCGGCTGATCGGCGGGCGCAAGGACGACGTCCTGCGCGGCGGCCCCGGAAGCGACTTCCTGAACGGCAAGGGCGGCGACGACCTGCTCGTCGCCGGGTTCGGCTTCGGCCCCTCGTTCGACGACGGGCAGGACGTGCTCAAGGGCGGCGGCGGCTCCGACATGTTCGTGATCCAGCGCCTCGGCGGCCTGCCGCCGGCCGATCCGCCGGTGGTGATCAAGGACTTCAAGAACGGGACCGACTTCATCGGCCTCGTGGACATGCAGTTCGACGAGCTCACCTTCGACAAGCGGGGCAAGGACACGGCGATCCAGCATTTCGGCCAGGATGTCGCGCTGCTGAAGAAGACGGCGCCGCGGGTGCTGGACCGCGAGGACTTCCACAACGACGTCGACACGTCATTGGCCTTCGATCTCTTCTGACCGCCGCGCAGGGGGCGGACGGGGCGGCCGCCCCGTCCGCCCTGGCCGGCCCCGCGCCCGGCCCTCGGTCCCACCTGACGGGCCGTCGGTTGCTAGCCGGCCCCCTCCGCTTTACATGCACGTCCAACAGAGGCGGCGGACGCCACCTCGGCGAGGAGCGAGAGGCGAGACATGCTGGAACTGGGCCAGGCCGGCGGAGCCGGCGCCGCGGCGGACCTCATCAAGGACGTCGGCGAGGCGACCTTCATGCAGGACGTGGTCGAAGCCTCCAGGACCGCGCCCGTCATCGTGGACTTCTGGGCCCCCTGGTGCGGCCCCTGCAAGCAGCTCACCCCCGCGCTCGAGGCCGCCGTCCAGGCTGCCGGCGGCAAGGTGACGCTCGCCAAGGTCAACGTCGACGAGAACCAGATGATCGCGCAGCAGCTGCGCATCCAGTCGCTCCCGACCGTCTACGCCTTCGTCGACGGCCAGCCGGTGGACGGCTTCATGGGCGCCGTCTCGGGCTCCGAGCTCAAGGCCTTCATCGATCGCGTGGTCGCCGCCGGCGGCGGAACCACGATCGCCGACGTGATCGCCCAGGCCGAGGAGATGCTGGCGGAGGGCAAGGCCGACGACGCCGCCCAGGTCTTCGCCGCGCTGCTCGAGGAGGATTCCGAGAACCTCGAGGCCATCGGGGGCCTCGTGCGCGCCCAGGTCGCGCTCGGCTACCTCGATCGGGCGAGGACCACCTTGGCTCTCGTGCACCCCGCGAAGGTCATCGACCCTGCCGTCACGCGCGCCAAGGCGGCGCTCGAGATGGCCGAGCAGGCGCAGGGCGCGTCAGGCGAACTCTCGGGCCTCGAGGCGAAGGTCGCGCGGGACCCGGACGACCATCAGGCCCGCCTCGACTACGCCAAGGCCCTGATGGCGGCCGGAGACAACGAGAAGGCCGTCGACCAGTTGCTGGAGCTTTTCCGGCGCGACCGCGAATGGGGCGACGGCGCGGCGAAGGAGCAGCTCACCAAGCTGTTCGAGAGCCTCGGCCCGAAGGATCCGCTCGTGGGTCGGGGCCGCCGCCGCCTCGCCTCCATGATCTTCGCCTGATCCGGCCGGGCCCGCTAGGATGCCGCGCCGATTCAGCGCCTCGGACCTGCCGCAGACGATCCCGGTCTTCCCGTTGCCGGGGGCGCTTCTGCTCCCGCGCGGACGTCTGCCGCTCAACATCTTCGAGCCGCGCTACCTCGCCATGCTCGACGACGCACTCAAGAGCGAGCATCGCCTGATCGGCATGATCCAGCCGTTCGAGGCGCGCGAAGGCGAGCCGCCGCGTCTGCGCAAGATCGGCTGCGCCGGCCGGGTCATCGCCTTCTCCGAGGCCGAGGACGGCCGCTACCTCGTCACCCTCGCCGGCATCTGCCGCTTTCGGGTGGAGGAGGAGATCGACGGCTTCCAGCCCTATCGCCGCATCCGCGCCAACTGGGACGCCTTCTCCCGAGACCTCGGCAAGTCGGAGGACGATCCGGACTTCGATCGCGAGTCCTTCCTCGACACCCTGCGGCGCTTCTTCTCGGTCGCCCAGCTCTCCTCGGATTGGGACACCCTGCGCGAGGCCGATCCGGAGATGCTGGTGAACTCCCTCGCCATGCTCTGCCCCTTCGAGGTGGAGGAGAAGCAGGCGCTGCTTGAAGCCGCGAGCCTCGAGGAACGGCGCGAGACCCTGGCCGCCCTGATGCAGTTCGCCATCGCCGCCGGCGGCGAGGACGGAACCGTGCAATGACCGGCGCCGCCGAGCCGCCGCAGACCCGCCGGGGCCAGGACCCGCGCCTCGAAGCGGACCGCAAGATGCTGGAGGGGCTGGTCTGCCCCGTCACTCAGGCGCGGCTCGACTACGACCGCGAGGCGCAGGAACTGATCTCCCGCCACGCGGGCCTCGCCTTCCCGATCCGCGACGGCATCCCGATCCTCCTCGTGACCGAGGCTCGCCAGATCGAGACCTGATCCGCGCCTTCCGAGGGCGGCCCGCGCCTTTTCGGGTCGCTTCGGGCGCGGCGATCCCCGCGCCACGCGGAGGCCCCGCGCCACGCGGAGGCGACGCCGTCCGCCGTGCAGTCCGAGCGGCCACAGACGTCCAGGCCGTCAGACCCGCTCGCCCCGCAGCATCCGCGGCGCGTCGCCCTCGGCCCCGGCAGCGATGCGCATGAAGGCGCGTTTCGCGCCCGGCAACCGTTCCACCAGCCCCATCCCGGCGTCTCGCAACGCCCGCAACGGCCCGGCGTCGTTCGACATCAGTCGGTTCAGCCCATCCATGCCCAACGCCAGCGACGTCGCGTCGAAGCGCCGCCAGCGTTGATAGCGCTCCAGCACGTCCAGCGCACCGACGTCCTCGCCCCGCCGCCGCGCCTCGCCCAGCACCTCCGCGAGCGCCGCGGCGTCGCGCAGCCCGAGATTCAGGCCCTGACCGGCGATCGGATGCACCGAATGGGCCGCATCGCCGACCAGCGCCAGACGCGGGCGCACCCATTCCTCCGCGAGGGAGAAGACCAGCGGATAGCGCCAGCGTCGCCCCGCCAGACGGAGCGCGCCCAAAGCCCCGCCCATGCGGCGCTCGATCTGCCGCAGATAGGCCGCGTCGTCCAGCGCCGCGATCCGCTCCGCCTCCGCCCGCCGCTCCGTCCAGACCAGCGAGCAGCGCCGCCCCGGCAGCGGCAGCACGGCGAAGGGGCCGCCCGGCAGGAAGCGCTGGCGCGCGACGCCTTCGTGGTCCCGCGCGTGCTCCACCGCGCAGACCATCCCGTCCTGGTCGTACCCCCAGCGCAGCCGCCGGATCCCGGCGCGCCGGGCTATCGGACTCTCCCGGCCGTCGCAGGCGATCAGCACGGCGGCGCGGAGGACTTCGCCGTCGGCGGTCACCGCCTCCACGCCGCCCGTCGCCTCCCGCGTCTCGACGATCTCGAGCGGCGCGCGCGTCTCGATCCGCGGATGCGCCAGCGTCGCGGCCAGCAGCGCGCGGCGCAGGAAGCGGTCCTCGAGGATCTGGCTCGCCGGCCCGTCGTCGAGTTCGGCGTGGTCGAAATGCAGCAGCCCGGGCGCCTGACGCTCGCCCGGGCGCGCGTCCTCGATGCGGATGCGCGCCACCGGCTGCGCCTCGCCCGCCACCTCAGACCAGACGCCGACGACCTCGAGAAACCGACGCGAGGCGAGCGAGACGTTGTAGGCGCGCCCGTCGAAGCCGGCGTCGGCGCGGATCTCCACCGGCAGCGCGTCGATCAGCGTGGTGCGAAGCCCCGCCTCGGCGAGCGCCAACGCCGTCGCCGGGCCGATCAGCCCGCCCCCCACGATGATCGCATCCCGTCGCTCGGTCATGCCCCGATCTAGGCCGGCCCGCCCCGCATTGTCCATCGCGCGCGCCGGCGCTAGCGTCGCCCACGCCGCGGCCCGCAGCCGCACGAGGATACGAGGGGAACACGATGTCCGACGCCTGGCACGCCATGACCGCCGCCGATCTCGGCCGAGGCATCGAGGCGCGCGAGATCGATCCGCGCGAGTTGACGGAGGCGTATCTCTCCGCCGCCGAGGCCCATCCCGAGCGCGACCGCATCTACGTCACGCTCACGCCCGAGCGTGCCCGCGCCGAGGCCGCCGCCGCCGCCGAGCGCGCGCGTCACGGCACGCGCCGCAGCCCGCTCGACGGCGTGCCGATCTCCTGGAAGGACCTCTACGACAGCGCCGGGCAGGTCACCGCCTCGGGCTCCCTGATGCTGGCGGACCGCGCGCCGGCCACGGTCGACTGCCCCCCGCTCGCCCGTGCGGCGAACGCCGGGCTCGTCTGCCTCGGCAAGACCCACCAGACGGAGATCGCCTTCTCCGGCCTCGGCGTGAACCCGAAGACGGCGACGCCCCCGAACCCGCACGACCCGGACTGGGCGCCCGGCGGCTCCTCCTCCGGCGCGGCGAGCTCCACCAGCCACGGCCTCGCCGTCGCCGGCATCGGCTCGGATACCGGCGGCTCGGTGCGCATCCCCTCGGCCTGGCAGAACCTCGTCGGGCTCAAGACCACGCTCGGCCTGATCCCGGTGGAGGGCTCGGTCCCCCTCGCCGGCTGGTTCGACACGGTCGGCCCGCTCTGCCGCTCGGTCGAGGACGCGGCGCTCCTGACCTCGGTCATGGCCTCCGCCCCCGCCCCCGACCTCGCGGAGACGAGCCTCGCCGGCCGGCGCATCCTCGTCGACGAGGCGACCATGCACGACGACGCGGAAGACGCTCCCGTCGCCGCCTTCGAGGCCGGCCTGAAGCGCCTCGAGGCCGCCGGCGCGGTCATCGTGCGCGAGACGATCCCCGAATTCGCCGAGGCCCTCCGCATCTCCCGCCCCCTCATCGCCGGCGAGGCCTGGGCCGAATGGGGCGAGACCATCGAGGCCAGGGGCGACCTGATGTTCCACCAGGTCCGCAAGCGCTTCGAGGCGGGCCGGGACGTCTCCGCCGCCGAGTATCTCCGCGCGCGCAAGGCGGTCGAGGCGCTGCGCGTCGCCTATCTCTCCCGCACCGCGGCCTTCGACGCCGTCGCCGCGCCGACCTGCCCGATCCTGCCGCCCTCCGTCTCGCGCCTGCTCTCCGACGACGCCTATTACGAGCGCATCAACCTCATGGCGCTGCGCAACACCCGGCTCGGCAACCTGCTCGGCCTCTGCGGCCTCACCCTGCCGCTGCCCGAGCCCGGCTGCGGCCTGATGCTGCTGAAGGGCCCGTTCGAGGAGGCCGCGCTGTGCCGCCTCGGGCAGGCGGCGGAGGGCCCCGCCGCCGGCTGATCCCGGCGGCCCGGTCCCGGCCCGCTCCGGTCCCCGCGCGGCGCCTCGCCTGCGCGGGGCCGGCGCGGCGCGGGCCCGCCCGCGCCGCCGCGGCGACCCCGCCATGCGGGCGAGCCCCGCGAAAACGGCCCGGACCCATCGCATCACCAGCACCGCCACGCCACCCCCGTCCGCCGACTCCCGTCTCGGGAAGTACCCTATCCCGGCAAAAGTTCACGAAACGTTCCCGATTGACGCCCCGCCGCCCTTCCGAAAAGCGGCCAAGGGCGAGGTGCGAGGCCGAAGCGCACGCCTCGGGAGGGATGTCGCCCCCCCACCCGCGGCGCCACGGCCACGCTCCGCTTCACCCTCCGCCTCGCCAACTGGACGCATCCCCTTCCGCGGGGTATCTTTTCCCCGACGAGGGTCCGCGCCCCAAGACGGCCCCCACGACCGAGGCAGATCACATGCAGCAGCCCGAGCGCTTCTCGGACCTGCCGGAATACGCCTTTCCGCGCCTGCGGGCGCTGCTCGAGCCCCATCAGCCGGGCGGCGAGCCGATCGCCATGAGCCTCGGCGAGCCTCGCCACCCCCTCCCGCCGTTCCTGGCGGAGGAGCTGGCGAAGCACACCCATCTTTACGGCCGCTACCCGCCGAACGAAGGTGCGCCGGAGCTCCGCGAGGCGATCGCCGCCTGGCTGCGCCTGCGCTACGGGCTTCCGGAGCACCGCGCGGACCCCGACCGCCACGTCTTCCCGCTCAACGGCACGCGCGAGGGGCTGTTCGCCGCCTGCCTCGCGCTCGTGCCGGAGCGCAAGAACGGCGAGCGGCCCGCCGTCCTGCTGCCGAACCCCTTCTACCAGTGCTACGCCGCCGCCGCCCTCGCGGCCGGCGCGGAGCCGGTCTACGTCCCCGCCACCGCCGCGACCGGCTTCCTTCCGGACTTCGCGAGCCTGCCCGAGGCCCTGCTCCGCCGCACCGCCGCGGTCTACTACTGCTCGCCCTCCAACCCGCAGGGCGCGGTCGCGGACCTCGACCGCTGGAAGAGCCTGATCCGCCTCGCGGAGCGCCACGACTTCCGCATCTTCGCCGACGAGTGCTACTCCGAGATCTGGCGCGACGCGCCGCCCCCCGGCGCGCTCCAGGCCGCGGCGGCGCTCGACGCGGACCCCGAGCGGGTGCTCGCCTTCCACTCCCTCTCCAAGCGCTCGAACCTCCCCGGCCTGCGCTCCGGCTTCTGCGCCGGCGGGCCGGAGACGATCCGCGCCATGCTCAAGCTCCGCGCCTATGCCGGCGCGCCGCTGCCGATGCCCGCGCAGCTCGCCGCCGCCGCCTGCTGGCGCGACGAGGCGCATGTCGACGCCTCCCGCGCGCTCTATCAGGAGAAGTACCGGATCGCGGACCGCATCCTCGGCGGCTGGAACGCCTACGCTCCGCCCGCCGCCGGCTTCTTCCTCTGGCTCGACGTCGGCGACGGCGAGGCCGCGGCGCTCACCGCATGGCAAAAGGCCGGCGTCCGCGCCCTGCCCGGCGCCTATCTCTCGCGCCCCGCGCCGGCCGAACTCGGCGGCGTCGATCCGGGCGCGCCCTATCTCCGCGTCGCGCTGGTCGAGACGCCCGACACCGTCGCGAAGGGCCTCGAAGCCCTCCGCGCCTGCCTCGCCTGAGCGCCCGGGGGGACCGCGCATGGCCTTCTTCTCCCGCTCCGACGACCTCGCGCCCTACGACGAGGAGCCGCCGGCGGAGTCGTTCCTCCCCGCCCCCTGGGCGGAGGCGCTGCGCCGCCGTGCGGCGGAGCTGATCGGCCTCGCGCTGCTCGCCCTCGCCGCGGCCCTCGTCGCCGCGCTCGCCAGCTACGATCCGGCCGATCCCAGCTTCTTCAACGCCACCTCCGACGCGCCGCGCAACTGGCTCGGCCTCACCGGCGCGACGGTGGCGGACCCGCTGGCGCGGACCCTCGGCCTCGCCGCCTGGGGGCCGGCGCTGGTGCTCGGCGTCTGGGCCTTCCGGCTGATCCTGCACCGGGGCGAGGAGCGCGCGTGGTCGCGCCTCGTCCTCTCGCCGCTCGCGGTGCCGATCGTCGCCGCGGCGCTCTCCGCACACGTCCCGCCGGCGGACTGGCCGCATCCCTACGGGCTCGGCGGCCTCGTCGGCGACGGCGCGGGGCGCGAGCTCTTCGCCCTCTCGCCCTGGCCGCCGGCGCTGGCCGCCCCGCTCCTCACCATCGGGCTGGTCGCCGTCGCGCTCTCGGCCTCGGGCTGGGTGCTGGGCCTCGACCGAAGGGAGACGGGCGCGCTTCTGCGCTGGCTCGCCGGCTCGCTGGCGGAGGCGACGGGCCTCGCGCTCCGCCTCCTCCACCGCGGCGGCGCGGCGCTGCTGCGCGTCGTGACCCCGCCCCGTTCCGAGCGACTCGGCCGTCCGGCCCCGGTGGGAATCCGCCGCCGCGCCGCCGCCGCGGCGCCGGACGACGAGGCCGAGGAGCCCCCCCTCACCGCCCGCGCCCCGGCCGGAGCCGAGCCGGACGCCGGGACCGGGACCGAAGCGGAGTCCGAGGACGCGCCCCGCGAGCCGGCCGAGACCCTGCTCGGCCGCATCCGCGCCGCCGCCCGGCGCGAGGCCGCGCCCGAACCGGTCCCCGAGCCCGACCCGGCGGAGCCGCGCGCCGCCGTCGCCCCGCCGTCGCGCGTCGCCGTCTCCCGCCGCGCCAAGGCCGAGCGCGAGCCGACCCTCGCCCTCGCCGGCTTCGAGGAGACCGCCGGCTGGCAGCGCCCGCCGCTGACGCTCCTGCAGAACCCGCGGGAGATCGTGCGCCCCGCCCTCTCCACCGACGCGCTCGAGGAGAACGCGCGGATGCTGGAGGCGGTGCTCGACGACTACGGCATCCGCGGCGAGATCGTGAAGGTCTCCCCCGGCCCCGTCGTCACCATGTACGAGCTCGAGCCCGAGCGCGGCGTGAAGGCCTCCCGCGTCATCGGCCTCGCCGACGACATCGCCCGCTCGATGTCCGCCCTCTCCGCCCGCGTCTCCACCGTCCCCGGCCGCTCCATCATCGGCATCGAGCTGCCGAACGAGACGCGCGAGAAGGTCGTCCTGCGCGAGATCTTCGAGGCCCGCGCCTTCGGCGACGCCAAGGAGAAGCTGCTGCTCGCCCTCGGCAAGGACATCGCCGGCGCGCCCGTCGTCGCCAACCTCGCGCGCATGCCGCACCTGCTGATCGCGGGCACCACCGGCTCGGGCAAGTCGGTCGCCATCAACACCATGATCCTCAGCCTCCTCTACCGGCTCTCGCCGGAGGAGTGCCGCCTGATCATGATCGACCCGAAGATGCTGGAGCTCAGCGTCTACGACGGCATCCCGCATCTCCTCTCGCCGGTCGTCACCGACCCGAAGAAGGCCGTCGTCGCCCTGAAATGGGTCGTGGCCGAGATGGAGGAGCGCTATCGCAAGATGTCGCGGATGGGCGTGCGCAACATCGAGGGCTACAACGCCCGCGTTCGCGACGCTCTCGCCAAGGGCGAGGACTTCACCCGCACCGTGCAGACCGGCTTCTGCGAGGACACCGGCGAGCCGGTGTTCGAGACGCAGTCGTTCGCCCCGGAGGAGCTGCCCTTCATCGTCGTCGTCGTCGACGAGATGGCCGACCTGATGATGGTCGCCGGCAAGGAGATCGAGGCCTGCATCCAGCGCCTCGCGCAGATGGCGCGCGCCTCCGGCATCCACCTGATCATGGCCACCCAGCGCCCCTCGGTGGACGTCATCACCGGCACCATCAAGGCGAACTTCCCGACCCGGATCAGCTTCCAGGTCACCTCCAAGATCGACAGCCGCACCATCCTCGGCGAGCAGGGCGCCGAGCAGCTCCTCGGCATGGGCGACATGCTGCACATGGCCGGCGGCGGCCGCATCTCCCGCGTCCACGGCCCCTTCGTCTCGGACGAGGAGGTCGAGCAGGTCGTCGCCGACCTCAAGGCCAAGGCCGAGCCCTCCTACGTCTCCGGCGTCACCGACGGCCCGGACGAGGAGACCTCGGCCGACATCGACGTCGTCCTCGGGCTCGGCGACGACGGCTCGGAGGAGGCGCTCTACGACCGCGCCGTGGCCATCGTGGCGCGCGACCGCAAGTGCTCCACCAGCTACATTCAGCGCAAGCTCTCGATCGGCTACCAGCGCGCGGCGCGGCTGGTGGAACAGATGGAGGACCAGGGCGTCGTCAGCCCGGCCAACAAGGTCGGCAAGCGCGAGATCCTCGTCGGCGAGGCCTGATCCCCGCCGGGGGCGCCGGCCTCGGGGGGATCGACCCCCCTCGACCGGCCGGGCCGCGTTCCGCGGCCCGAGGGGCGCCCCGCGGCGGGCGTCAGGCGAGGCGGGGGGCGAGCGCCTCCGCCCATTCGGTCAGGCTGGCCTCGGACCAGGCCGGGCCGAGGAGCTGGACGGACGCCGGCAGCGTCTCCTCCGGCAGCGCAACGGGCAGCGCGAGGGCGGGCAGGCCGGCGAAATTGGCGAGCGCGGTCAGATCGGCCTGGTTCGCGGGGATCGCCTCGCCGAAGCGGAAGGCGCGCTGCGGCGCGGTCGGCAGCATCAGCAGGTCCGCCTCGCGCAGCCCGCGGAGCGCCGCGGCCCCGGCGGCGCGGATGCGCGCGGCGGCCTCCACCAGCTTCGCGGAGGGCGCGCGGGCGCCGTAATCCAGCAGCGCCGCGAAGCCGTCGGACAGCGCGCCGGGCGTCTCGCGGAGCGCCGCGAGCACGACCGCGCCCTCCGCCTCGGTCCAGAGCAGCCCGCCGCGCCGGGCGCGTCCCGGATCCCAGCCGGCGAGGTCCACCTGGCGCACCTCCGCCCCCGCGTCGCGCAGCGCCGCGGTCGCGCGCTCCAGCCCGGCGCGGACGGCGGCCTCCGTCTCCACCGCCGCGATCTGCCGGGGCACGCCGATCCTGAGCCCCCGGAGGCCGCGGCCCGGCCGCGCCGCCCAGCCCTTGGGCGGGGACACGGCGTCCGGATCCTCGGCGTCCACCCCCGCCATCGCCCGGATCGCGGGCCAGAGCAGCGCAGGATCCCGCGCCAGCGGCCCGATCCGGTCCAGCGTCGGCGAGAGCATCGCGAGGCGACCCCGCCCGACCAGCCCCGCGGTCGGCAGAAGGCCCGAGACGCCGCAATAGGCCGCCGGAATCCGCACCGAGCCCATGGTGTCGGTGCCGAGCGCGAGATCCACGATCCCCGCCGCCACCGCCGCGCCGGAGCCGCCGGAGGAGCCGCCGGGCGTCAGCCCCTCGCCGAGCGGATTGAGGCAGCGCCCGAAGCCGGGATTGTCGGTGACGGCGCCCAGCGCCCCCTCCTCCATCGCCAGCGTCGCGACCACGGCGGCGCCGGCGGCGCGCAGCCGCGCCACCGCGCCGGCGTCGGCCTCCGCGATCCGGCCGCGCCAGCCCTCGATCCCCGCGGTCCAGGGCAGGCCCGCCACGGCGAGATTGGCCTTCACGCCCAGCGTCAGGCCCGCCAGCGGCCCCTCGCCCGCCGCGGCGTCCTCCGCCACGTCCCAGACGGCGCCGAGCCGATCGGCGCTCGCCGCCGCCGTCGCCGCCGCGACCCGATCCGCCGCGGCGCTCATTTGCGCGCGTCGATCAGGCGGATCGGCTTCTGGCGGCTCTCGATCTGGGTCAGCGCCGCCGTCTCGCCGGGCCCGACGACCTCCACCGCGATGCCGACGCCGAGGCGCGTGCGCAGCGCCGCCTCCATCGCCTCGCGGTCGGCCGGCCCCTTCGCCTCCACGGTCACGGTCATCTCCTCGCGCTCGTCCACGCGCTCCACCCGGCAGACGTATTCGCCGTTCAGCGCCTCGAACTGCGCGCTCAGAAGGGCGCCGATGCCCTGCGGATAGACGTTGATGCCGCGCAGCTTGACCATGTTGTCGGAGCGCCCCTCGAAGCCCGACATCCGCCGGAACGGCAGGCCGAGCGGGTTCTCGCCCGGCAGGAAGCGCGTCACGTCATGGGTGTTGAAGCGGATGATCGGGAACACGTCGTCCTTGTAGAGACACGTCACCACCATGTCCCCGAGCGCCCCGTCCGCCACCGCGCCGCCGCCGTCGACGTCCAGCAGCTCCAGGAACTGCGCGTCCTCGAGGACATGCATCCCGTCCCGGTCCGGCCCCTGCCCGGCGATGGCGCCGGTGTCGCCGACCCCGTACCAGTCGAAGACCTCGGCCCCGCCCCAGGCGGCGCTCATGCTCTCCGCGCTCTCGGCGCCCATGTGCCCGGCGATCATGCGGATCGGGATGTCGCGCCCCGGCTCCAGCCCCGCCTCGCGCGCCACCTCGGCCAGCTTCTTGAGATAGTCCCCGAAGCCGACCAGCACCGTGGCGCCGAAATCCCGCATCAGCTGGACCTGCTGGGCCGAGCGCGTCTCCGCCCCCGTGCCGGCGGTCAGCAGCCGCGCGCCGACCCAGTGCAGGATCGTCTCGCGCACGTAATGCCCGCCGTTGACCATGCCGAAGCCGTAGACGGAATGGACCGTGTCCTTTCGCGTCATCCCCTGCAGCAGATAGAGCCGCGCGAGCAGCGCGTTCTGCACCTCGCGCCCCTTCGGCCCGTAGATCAGCGGCTGCGGCTTGCCGGTGGTGCCGGAGGTCGTCTGCAGGATCAGCGGCGGCGCCGCCCCCTCGTCATAGGCGTCGAGGCCGTGGAAGTCCCCGATCGGCGGATGCGCCTCGACCGAGGCCATCAGGTCCGACTTGTCGTAGGTCGGCAGCCTCGCGAGGTCCTCCAGGCCGCGGATGTCGCCCGGCTCCGCCCCCGCCGCGCCCCAGAGGCGGCGGTAGAACGGGACCTTCCAGGCCAACGCGACGCAGGAGAGGAAGCGCCTCTCCTGCCGCGCGCGCAGCTCGTCCCGGCTCATGCCGCCATAGACGCCGAGGAAGTCGTCGGTCGGATACTCGGCGCGGATGCGGGCGGGATCGGCAGCGTCGAAATAGGTCGGTCCGGTCATCGGGGCTCCTTCGGAGGGTCGGAGAGCGCGGCCGCGAACGCCGCCGGCGCGTCGCAAACGGGATCGGCGAGGGCGAGCGCGGTCTCCACCAGCCGCGCCGCCTGCGCGGCCGAGAACCCGCCCGCCTCGCAAAGCGCCTCGGCCTTGGCGATCAGCCGCGCCTCGTCCACGGGATTGTCGGGATCGCCGAGCGCGTCGGGCGCGGCCTCGGTCAGCTCGGCGCCGTCGGCCAGCCGCACCGTCACCGCGGCCCCGTAGCGGCGCGGATAGGCGGAGGCGTAGGGCTCGGCCGCCGCGACCTCGCCCTTGGCGCGGAGCGCGCCGAGATCCGCCCGCGCCGCCGCCTCCGGCGTGAAATGCGCGAGTTCCGGCGCGCCCTCGGTCAGCGCCACGGCGACGGCGTGCTGGAGCGAGAACTTCGCCTCGAGCTCCGTCTCCGGCGCGGGGCGGTCGCAGAAGCGCACCGCGTCGGCGTAGGTCTCCACGAGGAAGTCCTCCACCGCCTCGGCGCGGACGCCCTTGGCCCGCAGCGCCAGCGCGGCGTCGATGGTCGGGTGCGCGTGGCGGCAGGCGGGCCAGGGCTTGAAGCTCACCTCCCAGATCCGCCAGCGGTCCCCCGGCCCCGCCGTCACCGCGTGCGGGACCGGATCGGGCGCCATGCCGGCGTAGAAGCCTTGCGCGCCCTCCAGCATGAACTCGGGCCCCGCGAAGCCCTCCGCCGCCAGCCAGCCGGCGGCGAGGCCCGCCTCCGCCGCCCGCGCGGTGTGGAGCTGCTTGGTCGGCACCCGCTCGTGCCGGGTGCGCCACGGCCCCGCCGCCTGCGCCCCGGCGCTGCCCAGCGCCCAGACCAGCGCGTCCTCGTCCCCGCCCATCAGCAGGCAGGCGGCGACCGCCGCGCCGAACGGCCCGCAGGTCGCGGTGTTGTGCCACTGCGCGTAATGCCCGGGGCCGACCGATTCCCCGATCCGGATCGTCGCCTCGTAGCCGCGCACCACCGCGTCGAGGAACGCCTCGGCCGAGGCGCCATGCGCCTCCGCCGCAGCCAGCGCCGCGGGAATCACCACCGGTCCCGGATGCAGGATCGAGGTGCGGTGGATGTCGTCCATCTCCAGCACGTTGCCGAGCCCGCCGTTGAGGAACGCCGCCCCCGCCGGCGGGCCGGTGCGACCGCGCCCGACGACCGCGCAGGGGCCGGCGCCATAGGCCGGCAGGAAGCCCGCGAGCCCGACCCCCTGCGGCGTCGCCGCCCCCGCCACGGCGCAGCCCGCCCAGTCGAGGACGTGCCGCGTCGCGCGCGCCCGATCCTCCGCCGCCACCGGCCGCGCCAGCAGCCGCGCGAGGGCACGCGCGAGGCTCGGGGCAGCGCCGGAGGCGGGCTCGGGGCTTGCGGCGGCGGCCGGGGACGGCGACATGATCTTTCGCTCCGCTTACGAAGAGGCGTGGAATTTGTCCGGACATATCCTAGCTTCGTCAAGGGGCGGCGCGACGACGGCGACGAGGGGGGAGGCCATCCGATGACCACCGTGAGCCGCTGGGCCGACGTCTGGGCCCGCTTCGCGCCGGGCGACCGGGTCTATCTCGCCGGCGCCGCCGGGGAGCCTTCGGCCGCGATCGCCGCCCTCGCCGCCGATCCGGAGCCCGCCCGCGGCCTCGTCTTCACCGGCGTCTGGCTGCCCGGCGTCAACAAGGTCGATCCCACCGCCGGCGTGCCCGACGCCTCGGCCGACGTGTTCTTCGTGACGCCGGAGCTGCGCGAGGGCTTCGCCGCCGGCCGCGTGCGCCATCTGCCCCTGCACTACTCCGACACGTATCGCTGGCTCGCCGGGCCGGCGGACCTCGCCGGCGCCGTGCTCCGCGTCTCCGCGCCCGAGGGAGGGAAGGTCACGCCCGGCCTCGCCTGCGACTTCCTGCCGGCGCTCCTCGCCTCCGGCGCCCGCCTCTTCGCGGAGATCGACCCGAGCCTGCCCGCGCCGCCCGGCGCGCCGCGCATCCCGCTCGACCGGTTCGAGGCGGCGCTGGAGGCGGTGACGCCCCTCCCGATCTTCGACACGGGCGAGATCCCGGCCGACCTCGCCGGCATCGCCATCCGCATCGCGGACCGCATCCGTCCGGGCGACACCGTGCAGGTCGGCATCGGCAAGGCCGCCGCCGCGGTGCTCGCCGCCCTCTCGGACCATCGCGGCCTCGGCTACCACGCCGGCCTCGTCATCGACGCCATGCTCCCGCATCTGGAGCACGGCACCTTCTCCCGCGGGATCGTCACCGGCACCGCGCTCGGCACGGCCCCCCTCTACGCCCGCGCCGGGGCCGAGCGTGCGATCGAGTGGCGCGGCGTCGACCACACCCACAGCCACGCCACGATCGCCGCGATCCCGCGCTTCAAGGCGATCAACTCGGCGCTGGAGATCGACCTCTTCGGCCAGTCCAACGGCGAGACGCTGCGCGGCCGCCAGATCTCCGGCCACGGCGGCAGCGCGGACTTCCAGCGCGGCGCCCGCGCCTCGGAGGACGGCGAGGCGATCCTCGCCCTGCCCGCCACCGCGGGCGGCGGCAAGGTCTCCCGCATCAAGCCGCGGCTCGAGCCGATCTCCATCGCCTCGATCCCGCGCGCCGACGCCGACGTCGTCGTGACCGAGCACGGCGTCGCGGAACTGCGCTGGAAGGGCCTCGACGCCCGCGCCGAGGCGCTGATCGCCGTCGCCGCGCCCGAGCATCGCGACGCCCTCGCGGACGCCTGGGCCGAGATGCGCCGCGCCATGTGATGGGAGAGGCCGGATGGCCCGCGTGACCGACCCCAAGCAGGCCGCGCCGCGCTACCAGCAGGTCGCGGCCGACCTTCAGGCCCGGATCGAGGTCGGCCGCTACCCCGTCGGCGACGCCCTGCCGACGGAGCAGGAGCTCTGCGCCGACTACGCCGTCTCCCGCTACACCGTGCGCGAGGCCCTGCGGCGGCTGGCCCTGCAGGGCCTCGTCCGCCGCCGCCAGGGCTCGGGCACCGAAGTGATCGCGACGCAGCCGCCCGCCACCTACCTGCACGCCATGCGCTCGATCACCGAGCTCTACGAATACGCCGCCGACACCCGGCTCGACATCCTCTCGTCCGAGGTCGTCGTGCCCGACGACGAGACGGCGCGCGCGCTCGGTCGGCTCCCCGGCCGCGCCTGGCTCAGGATGGAGGCGCTGCGCCGCACCCGCGCCGGCGCGCCGATCAACGTCACCCGCATCTGGATCCACGACGACTTCGCCGACGTGGCGCCGGAGATCCCGGGCCTCGCCGGCCCGATCCATCTGCTGATCGAGACGCGCTACGGCGTGCAGGTCGAGGAGGTGGTGCAGGAATTCGCCGCCGAGCCGATGCCCGAGGACGCCGCCGGCCTGCTCGGCGCCGAGCCCGGCGCGCCCTCGGTCCGCCTGACCCGCCGCTATCTCGGGGAGGGCGACCGCCCGCTGATCGTCTCGATCAGCTGGCACCCGGCGGAGCGTTTCTCCTACACCATGCGCCTGCGACGCGAGGACGCCGCCGGCTGAGGCGCGACCGCCCGGGCCGGATCGGGCGAAGGGGCCGGCGAAGCCCGGCCCATTCGGACGGCGGAGGCGGACGACCGCCCGCCCCCGCCCGGCTCCGTCACTCGATCTTCAGGCCCGCGACCTCGCCGACGGTCTCGTTGAAGGTCTCGACGCACTCGGGGCCGCAACGCTCGGCGAAGGCCGGCAGCACGCTCTCGACCATCGCCTCGCGGCGGAGCGCCACGTCCTCCTCGGAGGGATCCACCTGCGTCATGCCGCCCGGCTCGCCCAGCGGGCACGGGCCGTCGGTGTTGCAGGCGATGCCGAGCGCGGTCTCGTCCTCGTTCAGCGCCCACATCTCGGCCTCGAGCGCCTCCAGCTCGTCGAGCAGCAGGGTCCGCCGCTCCTCCGGCAGCGCATCCCACCAGGCCTTGTTGGCCACCGTCGCGCCGGAGCCCCAGTTGATCGGCAGCGTGTAGAGGTAGTCCGCCCCCTCGTACCACTTCGCCGAATAGCCGGAGAGCGCACCGGTGATCGCGCAGTCGATCACCCCCTGCGCGAGGCCCTGCTGCACCTCGCCGAAGCTCATGTTCACGCCGGTCCCGCCGAAATGCTCCACGAAATCGGCCTGGCTGGCGCCGGAGGAGCGCACCTTGCGCCCCTCGAGATCGGCGAGCCCGTCGATCTCGTCGCGGCAATAGAGGATCTGCGCCTGGTAGCTCTGCATCGTCAGCAGCTCGAGCCCCAGCTCCTCCTCGTAGAATTCGGCCAGCGCCGGCTCGAAGGCCCGCGTCACCGCCTCGAACTCCTCGAGCGTGGGGGAGAGGCCGGCGAGGTCGGTGGCGTCGTTGATCGGCGCGTCGCCGGCATGGTGGCCGAGCTGCGCGGTCGCGACGTTCATCACGCCGTTGGAGAGCAGGCGGAACACCTCGGGGCCCTTCAGGCCCATCTCGTTCCACGGCTGGAAGTTGACCGTGGCGCCGGTCATCTCCGGCACCTTCTCGGTCCAGAACGGACGCTCGAGCTGCTTGGACTGGGTCGTCACGCCGATGTTGCCGGCCACGTTGATCTGCTCCTGCGCAAGCGCGGGCGCCGCGATCAGGGCCGCCACGGCGGCGGCGGTCAGGGACTGTCTCATGGATCCTCTCCGTCGGTCTTCGGGTCCTGGTGTTGGCCCCTCATCGCATGAAGGTCTCGGGCAGCAGCAGCGCCAGCCCGGGAACCGCGATCAGGAGCAGGATCATCGCGATCATCATCGCGAGGAACGGCAGCGCGCCGAGCATCACCTCGCGGATCGGCCCACGGGCCTCTCCGCGGACGCCCTGCACGACGAACAGGTTGACCCCGATCGGCGGCGTGATCAGCGCCGCCTCGATCAGGATCATGAACAGCACGCCGAACCAGACCAGGTCGTAGCCGAGGCCGGCGACGATCGGCGCCACCACCGGCGTCGTCGCGATCATCAGGCTCAGCGTCTCCATGAAGCAGCCGAGCACGAGATAGACCGCCACGATCATCAGCAGCACCGAGGTCGGGCGCAGCTCCAGCCCCTGCACCGCGCCGGTGACGGCGTTGGTGAGGCCGATGGAGACCATCACGAAGTTCAGGAAGAACGCCGCCAGAACGATCAGCATCACCATCGCCGTCGTGCGCATCGTGCCCTCGAGCGCGGACCAGAGCGCCGGGACCGTCAGCGCCCGCCGCGCCGCGGCGAGCGCGAGCGCGGCGACGACGCCCAGCGCCGCCGCCTCGGTCGGCGTCGCGAAGCCGGCGTAGATCGAGCCTACCACCACCAGGAACAGCCCCAGCGGCGGCGCCAGCGCGCGCAGCCCCCGCCAGCGCGCCGCCCAGTCCGCACCGGTCCGCCCGCCGTCGAGCCCCGGACGCAGCATGCAGGCGACCGCGATGGCGACCGAGAACAGCACCGCCAGCAGGATCCCCGGGATCAGCCCCGCGAGATAGAGCTGCGTGATCGAGACCTCGGCCAGCACGCCGTAGATGATCATGTTGATCGAGGGCGGAATCAGGATGCCGAGCGTCCCGCCCGCCGCGAGCGAGCCGAGATAGAGCGACGGCGCGTAGCCCAGCCGCGTCATGTTGGGGATCGACACGGTCCCGATCGTCGCCGCCGTCGCCACCGAGGAGCCCGAGGTCGCCGCGAAGAGGGTGCAGGAGGCGATGTTGGCGTGCATCAGCCCGCCCGGCGCCCGGCCCACCCAGGCCTCGACGCCGTCGTACATCTCCCGCGCGAGGCCGGCGCGCAGCAGGATCTCGCCCATCAGGATGAACATCGGCACCGCGACCAGCACGAACTCGTTCGACGCGCCCCAGAGCACGTCGCCGAGCGCGGGCAGCAGCGGGAAGAAGGCGTAGACCTCGTTCAGCACCACCGCCAGGATCGCCAGCGCCGCCGCCACCGGCAGCGCCAGCGCCACCAGCACGGCGAGGACCGCCGCCGCCGTCGCGATCATCGAGCGTCCCCCATCGCCTCTGCGCGGCGGGCGGGCGAGGCGGGCTCCGCCGCGCTTCCGCCCGCCGCCGCGACGTCCCCGCGCCCCGTCACCGCAGATCCTCCGCCGTCATGCCCTCGCCCTGCGCGCCCGCCGCCCGGTGCAGCGCGTCGAGCCGCCCCGTCGCCAGCCGCACCAGCGCCACCGCCGCCAGCAGCACCGCGACCGCCGCGAACCAGGTCAGCCCCGCGGCCCAGATCCCCTGCGGCAGCGCCAGCGGCACGTCGAGCGTCGAGTTCGGGCGCGCCCCGAGCCTGAGGCTGGTCAGCACCACCCCCCAGGCGTGCCAGGCCATGACCGAGGCCATCGCCGCCATCGCCAGCATCGCCAGCGCGTCGAGCCCCGCCCGAAGCCAGAGCGGCCCGAGCGCGTAGAGCACGTCGATCCGGATGTGCGCCCGGCTCGCCAGCGCGTGCGCGAAGCCGAAAGCCACCGCCGCGGCGAAACCCCAATGCGTCAGGTCGAAGCTGTGCAGCGTCACCCCCCGCGTCCCCGGCAGGTTTCGCAGCACCACCTCCGCCGTCACCAGCAGCGCCGACAGCAGGATCACCGCGCCGCCGAGGCGCGCCGACCAGCGGCTCGCCGCCGCCACCCAACCCTCGAGCGCCCTCATGCCGCCGCCCTCCGCCGTCTCAGCCCTCGAACGGGACGCACGCCTCGAACCTCTCGGCGATGGCCTTGCGGGTCGTGATCCAGACCCCCTCGGCCTCGGTGGCGTGCTTGAGGAAGGCGTCGAGCGCCCCGATCCGCCCCGGCCGCCCGATGATCCTGAGATGCAGGCCCACCGACAGCATCCGCGGCCCGAGCTCCCGGCTCTCCTCCAGCAGCCGGTCGAAGCTCGCCCGCGCGTAGTCGAGCCACTGCTCGGGCGTGTAGCTCGGCGCCGTCCAGAACTTCATGTCGTTGGTGTCGAGCGCGTAGGGCACGCAGATCAGCGGCCGGTCGGCGCCCTCCACCACCTCCCAACGCGGCACGTCGTCCGAGAAGTCGTCCATGTGATAGCGGTAGCCGGCCTCGACCAGCAGCCGCCGGGTGCGGGGCGTGTGCAGGTAGCGGCTGAGCCAGCCCGCCGGCCGCGCCCCGCAGGTCCGCTCGATGCTGGACGCCGCCTTCTCGACGAACTCCCGCTCGCGGTCCTCGTCGTAGGAGAACTGGTGGATCCAGCGCCAGCCATGCGCCGCGACCTCGTGTCCGCCCTCGACCAGCGCCGCCGTCAGCGCCGGCGCCCGCTCGAGGCTCAGCGCCGCCGCCGTCACCGTCGTCGTCACGCCGTGCGTCGCCAGCACCCTGAGGATGCGCGGCCCCCCGGCCCGGATGCCGTACTGGTAGTTGCTCTCGTTGGCGTAGTTGCGGATCGGCACGCCCAGCGCCACGCCGAGCTCGTCCACCGGCTCGGGCTTCTTGTCGCCGTCGGCCACCGACATCTCGGAGCCCTCCTCGACGTTCAGCACCACCGAAAGCGCCAGGGTCTTGCCGTCCGGCCAGCTCAGCGTCATCCGTCCCTCTCTCACCCGAAAATTTGTCCGGACAACGTCGCAGCACGGCGGAGGTTGTCAAGCGCCGCGGCCCGTCTTCGCGCCGGCGGGCCACGCGACGCCGCCCGCGCGGGCGTTCCGCCGCATCCGGCGCCCGCGAAAGCGGCGCCCCGATCCCGGCCGGGGCTGCGGGCCTTCGAGGTGATCGACCCCCCTCGACCCGCGCGATCGCCCGCAAGGGGCGATCGTGACCCTCCCCCGGCGGCGCGCCCCGCGGCCCCGACTCCCGGCCGCCGCCGCGCGGGGGCGTTGACTCGCCCGCGCCGCCGGCGCCGTCTCGCTGTCCCGCCGCCGCGAAGGAGCCGTCCGGTTTGACCACCCGCCGCCGCGCCGCCCTCGCCCTGCTGCTCGGCGGCGCGCTCTGGGGCGTGGTCTGGATCCCGCTGCGCGCCCTCGGCGGCCTTGGGCTCGAGGGCGCCTGGCCGAGCCTCCTGCTCTTCGCCGGCGCCGGGATCGCGCTTCTGCCGCTCGCGGCGATCCGCTGCCGCCGCCTCGCGGCGCGCGCCCTGCCGCTGCTGCGCTGCGGGCTGCTGACCGGCGCCGCCATCGGCCTCTACGCCGTCTCGATCTCGCTGACCGAGATCGCGCGCGCCGTGCTGCTGTTCTACCTCACGCCGGTCTGGGGCGCCCTGCTCGGCGCCCTCGTCCTCGGCGAGCGGCTGGGCCCGCGCCGCCTCGCCGCGCTGGCGCTCGGCCTCTCCGGCCTCGCCGTGGTGCTCGGCATCGCGGACGGCCCGCCGCTGCCGCGGGGCGCCGGCGACTGGCTCGCCCTCGGCGCCGGCCTCGCCTGGGCCTTCGGCTCGCTGGAGGTGCACCGCCTCCGCGGCGTCGGCGCCGCCGATCAGGTGCTCGCCTTCACGCTCGGCGCCCTCGTCGTCTCCGGCGCGGCGATCCTGCTCGGCGGCCCGGCCCTCGGCGCCGCGCCTCCGGCCGCGGCGCTCGCCCCCGCCCTCGGCTGGAGCGTCCTCGCCGCGCTCTACCTCCTGCCGACGCTGGCGCTGACGCTCTGGCCGGCGCAGGTGCTGCCCCCGGCCCGCGTCGGCCTGATCCTCATGAGCGAGGTCGTCGTCGGCCTCGCCAGCGCGGCCTTGCTGACCGAGGAGCCCTTCGGCCTCAGCGAGGGGCTCGGCGCCCTGCTCATCGTCTCCGCCGCCGTGGTCGAGCTGAGCGGCCGCGAGGCCGAGGGCACCTAGACCACCCCCTCGGCCCTAAGCGCCGCGATCTCCTCGTCCGAGAGCCCGGCCTCGCGCAGCACCTCGTCGGTGTGCTCGCCGGCCTCCGGCCCGGGGCGGGAGATCTTCGGCGGCGTGCGGGACATCTTGACCGGCTGGCCCACCAGCCGGATCTCGCCGCGCGTCGGATGCGCCACCGCCTCGGCGATCCCCGAATGGACCACCTGCGGATCGGCGAACACCGCGTCCATCCGGTGGATCGGCCCCGCCGGCACGCTCGCCGCCGTCAACCGTTCCATCCACTCGTCCGAGGTCGCCTTCCCGAACGCCGGCCGGATCTCCGCCCAGCATTCCTCGCGATGCGCCAGCCGCGACTCGACCGATCCGAAGCGCGGATCCTCCGCCAGCTCCAGACGGCCGAGCGCGCCGCAGAGCGCGCGCCACTGTCCGTCGCCCCCGACGCCGAGATTGAGATACCCGTCCGAGGTCTCGATCACCCCCATCGGCGTCGAGACGGGATGGTCGTTGCCCGCCTGCCCCGGCACGTCGCCGTCCACGAGATACCGCGCCGCCTGGAAGTCCATCACCGCGATCTGCGCCTCGAGCAGCGAGGTCCGCACCCACTGCCCCATGCCGGAGACCTCGCGCTCGGCGAGCGCCGTCAGCACCCCGATCGCGGCGTAGAGCCCGGCCGAGAAGTCCGCCACCGCGGCCCCGGCCCGGACCGGCCCCTGCCCCGGCAGCCCGGTCACGGCCATCAGCCCGCCCATGCCCTGCGCGATCTGGTCGAACCCGGCGCGCTTCGCATAGGGCCCGTCCTGCCCGAAGCCCGAGATGCTGGCGAGGATGATCCGCGGATTGACCTTCGCGAGATCCTCATAGGCGATCCCGAGCCGGTCCTTCACGTCCGGACGATAGTTCTCCACCACCACGTCGGCGTTCTCGACCAGCTTCAGGAACAGCACCCGCCCCTTGTCGCTCTTGAGGTTCAGCGTCAGCGACCGCTTGGAGCGGTGCAGGTTCTGCATGTCCGAGCCGTCGCGCGGCCCGTTGATCCCCTCGTTCGGGTCGGTCCCCGGCACCGCCTCCACCTTCACCACGTCCGCGCCGTAATCGGCGAGGACGCGGCAGCAGGTCGGACCCGCGCGCACCCGCGTCAGGTCCAGCACCCTTATGTGCCCGAGCGCGCTCATCCGCCCGACCCCGCCGGCGCGGCCTCCCTGTAAGGCTCCAGATGCGCCCCCCCGGTCCCGTCCGCCTCGAGGAACCAGTCGCCGATCTCGCTCGAGGTCATGAAGATCACGTCCTCCCGCGCGCAGAGCAGGTCCAGCGTCCGTTGCAACCAGTGCGCCACATGCGGCACGCCGATGACGTGCGGATGCAGGCTCAACGTCATCACCCGCGGCCCGAGGCCCGCCTTCGTCTCCTCCTCGTAGACGGCGAGCGTCGCCTCCACCCGCTCCAGCCAGTCGCGGCTCGGCGCGTGCTGGATGACGTACATCGGCACGTCGTTCAGCTCGAAGGCGTAGGGCATCGCCAGCATCGGCCCGGCCTTCGTCCGCATCCAGACCGGCAGGTCCTCGACGTACCAGTCGTGCAGGAACTCGATCCCGTTCTCGCGCAGGATCTCCGGCGTCGCGGTCGACTCGCCGAGGCCGGGGCCGAGCCAGGCCCGCACCGGCTGGCCGCTGATCTCGCGCAGCGTGCCGAGGCACTTCTCCACCGTCGCCCGCTCGTCCGGCTCGTTCTTCAGGCTGCGCTGGATCCAGCCGTGGCCGACCATCTCCCAGTCCAGCTTCAGGATCGCCTCCGTCAGCGAGGGATAGGTCTCCGCCACGCCGGCGTTGAGAAGCGCGCTCGCCCGGATCCCGCGCGCCTCCAGCATCCGCATGATGCGCGGCATCCCGGCGCGCATCCCGTATTCGACCCAGGCGAAGTTCGGCACGTCCGGCGGGTCCGCCGGCTTGCCGTGGGGCGGCGGCAGGATCCCCCGCGGCATCGGCTGGTCGAAGGGCCAGCGCTCGATGTTGATGGCGATGTTGACGATGATCGGCCTGCCGTCGGGCGGCGCCAGCAGCGCGCGCTCCGTGCTCATCGCGTAGGGCATCCTCGGATTGGACCAAGGGTTCGAGGTCATGCGGGCGCCTCCTCCGGCCGGACTTGCTCCTGCGACAGGGTCGTCCCATAAGGTCCGGACAAATTCCCGGCCGCAAGGGGGGCCTCCCGCGATGACCGCACCCGACGTCCCGATCCGCCTCGACGAGTCCGATCCGGCCATGGCGGTGGTGACGCTCGACCGGCCGGACCGGAAGAACGCGATGACCCTCGCCATGTGGCGCCGCCTCGGCGACCTGTTCGAGGATCTCGCCGGGCGCGAGGCCCTCCGCGCGGTGATCCTGACCGGCGCCGGCGGCGCCTTCTGCGCGGGCGCCGACATCAAGGAGTTCGGCACGGTCCGCGCCGACGCCGCCGCCGCCCAGACCTACGCCGAGGCCGTGCACCGCGCCAACGAGGCGATCCTCGCCTGCCCGAAGGCGACCTTCGCCGCCGTCTCCGGCCCGGCGATGGGCGGCGGCTGCGGCCTCGCGCTCTGCTGCGACTTCCGCGTGGCGGACGCGACGGCCTATTTCGGCATCCCCGCCGCGCGGCTCGGCCTCGTCTACGACCTCGCGGAGACGGGGGCGCTGCTGGCGGCCGTCGGCGTCGCCCGCGCCAAGGAGGTGCTGTTCACCGCCAGGCGCTACGCGGGGGAGGAGGCGCTCGCGGTCGGCCTCGCCACCCATCTCGCGGAGGGCGACGCGCTGGCCGAGGCGAAGGCGCGGGCCGAGGCCCTCCGCGCCTCCGCCCCCCTCACCATCGCCGGCGCCAAGGCCGTGCTCGCCGCCCTCGCCCCGAAGCCGACCGAGGCCGAGATCGCCGCGATCCGCGCGCTGCAGGACGCCGCCATCGACTCCGAGGACTACGCCGAGGGCGTCGCCGCCTTCCGGGAGCGCCGCGACCCCGCCTTCAGGGGCCGCTGACGCGGGCGGGGGCGCTCCGGACGGACCCTCGCGGCTTGCGCCGCATCGGCCCCGCCCGGAACTCCCCCTTCAGGGCAGCATCCGCCGCAGCACCCCGCCGCCCGTCGCCTCGCGCCAGAAGTTGAACGCCACGTGCACCACGGCTGCGGCGAGCGTGACCCACACCAGCCGCTCGTGCAGCGCGCCGGGCGCCGCGACCCCGGCCAGCGCCGTCGCCGCCACCAGCGTCAGCATGCCGCGATGGATCACGAGATGCGCGAGGGCGAGCGCCCCGGTCAGCCGCGACCCCGGCCGGGCCATCGGCCCCGCCGACAGCGTCCGGACGACCCAGAGCGCCGCGACGAGGGCGAACAGCCACGCCGCCCCCCGCGCCATCGCCTCGGAGGACGCCGCCGCCGTGCCCAGCAGCAGCACCACCGAAGCCCAGTGCAGCATCGCCCCCGCCTTGCGCGACATCAGGAATTGCATGCGTCCCTCGCCTCAACCGGCCGCCGGCGGCGCGATCGGACGGACCGCCTCGCGGCTCGCAACATCGAACCTGGACGGGAACTTCGCCATCCCCGTCGACACCGCCGCCACCATCACGGGCTCGAACACCTCGCCGTCCCCGGACCCCGCCGCCCGGAACTCGGCGGGCGGCGCGCGGGAGAGACGGCCCGCCCTGTTCGAGAGCGTCGTCTCTCCGCGGAGCTTCGGCGCCCCCCGCCGGCGCGCGTCGAACACCCCCGCCTCGACGCCGCCCCGCGCCGCGATCCGCACCGCCGTCTCGGCGCCGCGGTCGCGGAAGGCGCGGCCCTGCGGCGTCGAGAGCTTCTGGCGCGGCGGCGGCTCGACCCGCCCCTCGCGGACCGTCTCGCCGTGGACGCGGTCGCAACACCGCTCGATCACCTCGGGCGCGTTTCCGGCGACCTCGATCAGCACGGCCTCGTCGCGCTCGCACCTCGCCGCGTCCCGCATCTCGGCGAGGCGCGGCGGCAGGTCCTCGCGCCGCACGCGCGCCGGCATCGGCTTCGGGGAAAGCTCGGTCATCGGCGTCACCTCCCGCGGCCGAGCCTGCCAGCCGCGCGCCCCCGGGCCAAGCGCTTGCCGGGACCGCCCCGGCGCGTCAGGCTCGTCGCCGTCCCTTCCGTCCCGGAGCCCGCGCATGACCCTCCCCGACTCCGTCGCCCTCCTCGGCGTCAAGGGCGGCCCCGCCATCCGCCCCGGCTCGGCCATGCCGACCGCGACGCTGGTCTCCCTCGGCGGCCGGCGCGTCGTCGTCGACTGCGGCCTCGGCGTCGCCGCGGCGCTCACGCGGCAGCGCATGGCGCTCGCGGACCTCGACCTGATCCTGATCACGCATCTCCATTCCGACCACGTGCTGGAGCTCGGCCCCCTGATCCACACCGCCTGGACGGCGGGCCTGCGGACGCCCGTCCGCGTCCACGGCCCGCAGGGGCTGGAGGCGCTCTGGCAGGGCTTCCTCGCCTCGCTCGCCTTCGACGTCGACCTGCGCATCGCCGACGAGGGCCGCCCGGACCTGCGCGATCTGGTCTCGATCCGTCCCGTGAGCGAGGGCGTCTTCCTCGAGGAGGGCGGTCTGACCGTCTCCGCCCTGCCCGTCGTGCATCCCCCGATCGAGGAGGCGTGGGCCTTCCGGCTGCAGGCCGAAGGGCGCAGCGTGGTCCTCTCCGGCGACACGGCGATCCACCCGCCCCTCGCCGCCTTCGCGCGGGGCGCGGACCTTCTGGTGCACGAGGCGATGCTGGGCGCCGGGGTCGACGCGCTCTGCGCCCGGGTCGGCAACGCCGACGAACGCCTGCGCGCGCATCTCCTGCGCTCGCACAGCATGGCCGAGGACGTCGCGCGCCTCGCGACCGAGGCCCGCGTCGGCGCCCTCGCCCTCAACCACCTGATCCCGGCCGACGATCCCGCCTTCACCGAGGCCGACTGGCGCGCGGCGGTCGGGCCGCACTGGAGCGGGCCGCTGCATGTCGGCCGCGACGGCATGGTGATCCCGTTCGACGCCTGACGCCCGCAGGCTCGTCGGCCGCGGTCCGGCGGGCCTCGCACACCCGAGCGCCGGGCCTCAGACCCCGTGCCGCAGCGTCCGGCGCCGCCCGGCCCGATCCCAGAGGGACTCGCGGCGCGGCCGATGCGCCGGGCGGCGGCCACGCCGCGCGGCGACGCAGGCCGCGGACAGGACGACCGCGAGCGCGCCCACAACGACGTAGGCCGCGAAGGCCGCCGAAACCGGCGCCCCCAGAAGCAGCGCGACGGCGAGGGCGCCGACGCCCGCAAGCAAGCCGAACAGAAGATGTCCGAGCATTAGCCTTCCCCGTTCCGCCAGGCAGGCGGTCGCGAGACATCGCGACACCTGCGTATAGAGTTCAATTCGTCTCGCGCTCGGGCGACTTCAAGTTGCGACACGGACGCTCCTCGTGACGTGAACGGAATCGACGCCCGCCCCTCGGCGCCGCCCGGCGCGCCCGGCCGCGATCTCGAGACCCCGGATCCGCCGGCCCCGCTTCACCGGATCGAAGCGAATCGCCCGTAACCCGGGATCGGCCCGGGCGGCGCCGGCGAGACCCCCCCTCGAACGTTCCGGAATGTGGCGCCCCGGGTCCGACGACGTCGGCGCCGCGTACCGACGAACGTCCGACGCCTGCTGTACAAGGGCCGCACGCACGGCACATCCTCGGCGCACGCAAGTCCGACGCGAGGCGCATGTCGTCCGCACGCGATCGGCGCCGACGCCGCACGACGTCCGCACGAAAGCGGTACGCGAACCGGAGGATCCGATGCCCGAAACCCGCCCCCGCACCCCCTGCTTCCGGCTCGACGGTCGCCGCGCGCTGGTGACCGGCGCGGGCCGCGGCATCGGCCGGGCCGCCGCCTTCGCCCTCGCCGACGCCGGCGCGGCGGTCACGCTCGCCGCCCGCTCGGCCGAGGAGATCGAGGCCGCGGCCGAGGCGATCCGCGCCGAGGGCGGCGAGGCCGAGGCCCTGACGCTCGACGTCACCGACCTCGCCGCCGTCCGCGAGACCTTCGTCGCCCGCCCCGCCTTCCACGCGGTGGTGAACTCCGCCGGCGGCGCCCGCCACGCCCCGCTGGCGGAGGTGACGCCGGAGGACTACGACGCCGTGATGGCCCTCAACGCCCGCGCCGCCTTCTTCGTCGCGCAACAGGCCGCGCGCCGCATGATCGAGGAGAGGACGACCGGCGCCATCCTCCAGCTCTCGAGCCAGATGGGCCATGTCGGCGGGCCGGAGCGCACGGTCTACTGCGCCTCGAAGCACGCCGTGGAAGGCATGACCAAGGCCATGGCGCTGGAGCTCGCGCCCCACGGCATCCGGGTGAACACGCTCTGCCCGACCTTCGTCGAGACGCCGATGACCGCGCCGATGCTCGCCCGCCGCGAGACGCGCGAATGGGTCGAACGCTCGATCCCCCTCGGCCGTCCCGGACAGGTGGAGGACCTGATGGGCGCCGTGGTCTGGCTCTGCTCCGACGCCGCGGCGTTCGTCACCGGCGCCCCGATCCTGGTGGACGGCGGCTGGACCGCGCGCTGAGCCCTCAGCGCCCCCCGGTCGCCAACACCGCGGCGGCGACGACGACCAGAAAGGCGAGCGGCGTGAAGCGCCCGTTCCACACCAGCGTCAGCCGCCAGGCCGGCCGCCCCGTCAGCCGCGCCATCACCAGCGCCAGGGTCGCGAAGGGCGAGGCCGTCATCGCCAGCGCCCAGCCCGAGGAGACCGACAGCGCCACCAGCGTCGGCGAGGCCGGCAGCGTCTCCATCGCGCCGAGGAGCGAGCCGAAGAACACCGCCGTCATGATCGGGCTCACCGCGAAGAAGGAGAGGCAGACGATGGCGAGCGGGATGCCCGCCAGCACCGCCCAGTCCGGCAGCCCCAGCACCGCGAGCACCGAGCCGAGCGCGTCCGGCGGCAGCAGCGCCGCCCCCGCCCGCCCTATGAAGCCCGAGAAGGCCAGCGTGGCGGCGACCGGCGCCGCCTCCGGCAGCAGCCGCTCGCGCGCCTGCGCGACGAAGGCGCCGAGGCGTCCCTGCCCCGCCGCCCAGCCCAGCGCCAGCAGCGGACAGGCCGCCAGCAGCCCGGTGACGAGCGAGCCGCCCGAGAGCCAGCCGAGCCCCGCCATCAGCCCGAACAGCGCCGCCGTCGCCCCCGCGAAGCCGAGGAAGTCGCGCCGCGGAAACCGCTCCGGCGCCGCGGCCGCCCGCGCCGCCGCCCCCGCCCGGCGCGTCGCGGCCGGCACGCTCAGCCGATCCTCCGCCCAGCCGACGCAGAACACCGCCCCCGCCAGCATCAGCCCCCAGACCGACCACCACTGCCGGTCGACCCCCGGGATCAGCTCCAGCACCGCGATGGCGGCGAGCGAGGTCGGCGACCAGACCACGCACCAGGCGAAACCGCGCAGGATCGCGTTGATCTGCCGGCGCTCGCGGATCGAGCGGACGGGCTCCGGCTGTCCCTCGATCCCGCGCTGCGCCAGCGGCGTCAGCAGGCTGACCGCGCCGAGATTGAAGGTCACCGCCATGACGTTGGCGCCCCAGAACATCGCCAGATAGCGCCGCCCCGGCGGCTGTGCCGTCAGCCAGCCGCCGAGCCCCGCGACGGCGCCCGACCCCGACGCCGCCCCGTGCAAGAGCGTCAGCAGGAAGATGAACGCGGCGAGGAAGGCGCCTTGGTCGAACCCCGCGAGGATCGCCTCCATCGGCGTCTCGAGGCGCCAGACGGCGAGGCCGGCGAGCCCCGCCGAGACGGCGCCCAGATACGCCTCCCGCCATCCGAGCCGCGGCAGCGCGGCGAGGAGGAGCGCCGCCACCGCCCCGCGTGCCGCCCAGGCCGCGCCCTCCGCCGTCGCGCCTTCCGGCGCGAAACGAACGGCGAGGCCGGCCGACATCACCGCCAGCGCCGCGACCGCGAGCCGCCCGGTCGAGCGTCGGGCCGCCACCTCGGAACGGGCCGCGCCCCGGCCCGAAGGCGGCGTCCCGGCGTGCCCGGCGTCCTCGGCCCGCGCGTCGCCCCCTCCGCCCTCGTCCTCGGCCCGCATCGACCTCGCCCTTTTTCCGCCGCGGCGCACCATGCCCCCGACCGCGCGCCGCGGCCAGCCCCGACCGCCCTCCCGAAGGCCCCGCGCCCGGCGTCGGCGCCCCTTCCCCCCACGACCCGACGCCCCTAGGCTCGCGCCCCATGACAACCGTCCACATCGGCTGCGGCGCGGGCTTCTCCGGCGACCGTTTCGACGCCGCCGGCCCCGTGATCGCCGACCTCGGGCGCCGCCACGGCCCGCGCTTCCTGATGTTCGAATGCCTGGCCGAGCGGACCCTCGCCCTCGCACAGGGCGAGAAGCGGCGCGATCCCGGCCGCGGCTGGTCGCCCTTCCTCGACCGCTATCTCGCGCCGCATCTCGGCCCCGCCCTCGCCGCCGGGGTTCGCATCGTCAGCAATCTCGGCGCGGCGAACCCGCTCGGGGCGGCGCGGCGCGTGCAGGCGCTGGCGCGGGAGCTCGGACTGCCGCCGATCCGCGTCGCCGCGCTCGAGGGCGACGACCTGCGCGAGACGCATTCCGACGCCGAGATCCGCGCCCTCCCGATCCTCGACGGCGCCGAGGTGCTGCACCAGCCGCTGCTCGCGGCCAACGCCTATCTCGGCGCCCGCCCGGTCGGGGCCGCGCTGGCGACGGGGGCCGAGGTCGTGCTGGTCGGGCGCACCACCGACAGCGCCCTGGCGCTCGGCCCGCTGATCGACGCCCTCGGCTGGGATCCGGCGGACCTCGACCGGATGGCGGCGGGCACGCTGGCCGGCCATCTCCTCGAATGCGGCGCTCAGGTCACCGGCGCCTATTTCGCCGATCCCGGCTTCAAGGACGTGCCCGACCTCGCCCATGTCGGCTTTCCGATCGCCGAGATCGCGCCGGACGGGACCATGACCCTCGGCAAGGCGGCCGGGACCGGCGGGCGGGTCGACCGCGCCACCGTCACCGAGCAGATCCTCTACGAGATGCACGATCCCGCGGCCTATCTCACGCCCGACTGCACGCTCGACGTGACCGCCCTGCACCTCGCCGAGCCGGAGACCGACCGCGTCGCCCTCTCCGGCGCCCGCGGTCACGCGCCGCCCGAGACGCTGAAGGCCACGGTCTGCGTCGAGGACGGCTGGCTCGGCGAGGCCGAGATCAGCTACGCCGGCCCCAACGCCTACGCCCGTGCCCGGCTGGCGGCGGAGGTGGTGGGAACGCGCCTCCGCGAGCGCAACCTCGCCCCCGCGCTGGACATCGTCGGGGCCGGGGCGAGCCACGACCGGGGCGATCTCGCCCGGACCGACGCGCGCGGGCTTCCGGGGAACGGCGACTACCGCGTCCGCGCCGCGCTGAGGGCGCCGGACCGGGAGACGGCGGCGCTGGCGGTGGAGGAGATCACGGCGCTCTACTGCTCCGGCCCCGCCGCGGGCGGCGGGGTGCGGGGCGGGACGACGCCGCAGGTGGCCACGGCCTCGGTGCTGGTGCGGCCGGAGGCGGTGACGCCCCGGATCACCGTCATCGGCCCGGACGGGACGGAGGCGCCGGCATGAGGCTGCCGCTGCACGCGCTCGCGCACGGCCGGTCGGGGGACAAGGGGGACGTATCGAACGTCTCGCTGATCGCCTGGCGCGCGGAGGCCTGGGAGACGCTCGCGCGGGAGGTGACGGAGGCCGATGTTCGGGCATTGTTCCGGCATCTCGGCGCGACGAGGGTGACGCGCCACGACCTGCCGAACCTGCAGGCCTTCAACTTCGTGATCGAGGGCACGCTGGGGGGCGGGGTGAACCGCTCGCTCGGGCTCGACCGGCACGGCAAGACGCTGTCCTACCTGCTGCTCGAGATGGAGATCGAGGCCGACCCGGCGCTGCTGCCGGCGGGCTCGCCCTACGCACCGGGCTGACGCGCGGCGACGTGGCCGGGCGCCCTCGGCCGAGCCGCTGTGCTCGCCCCCTGAAATGCGGGACCTGCGAGCCCGGATCAGGACGGAGGTCCGGGGCCGGCCGCAGGGGTGGGCGATCGATCGGCGCCGGCGTGCTTCTTCTTGTGCCTGTCGGGGATCGCGCTCTCGCCGAGGCGGCGCTCGCCGAAGCGCCCCTCCACGAAGGCGCCGGGCTCGCGCTCGGTGGCGAGGGGTGGCGCGGCGAGCCGGCCGGTACGTGCGGAGGGCCGGCGGAAGCTCCACCCCGGGCGCCGTCCGCGCGGCGGCGCCCGTCGATCCGCTCCACCGCTGCCCGCAGCGTCCGCGCGGCGCGCGACCCGCTCGGCATCGGCGGCGAGCGGGCGCAGTTCCGCGACCGCGGCGAGGTCGGCCGCGAGGTCGTAGGGGTGGGTTTCGCGGGCGGTTGGGACGGTGATCCTGCCCCGCTCGAATGGGCACCCCCGACAGGCTTTGGAGCCGAAGGAAGGAGTGTTCGAGGGCGCACGAGCGGCGCCGATCGTTTCCTGATGCCTTCAAGCGGGCGGCGGTGGAGCGGGCCCGCACGAGCGGTCTGACGATCGTCCAAGCGTCCGAGGAACCCGGGCTCCACGAGACGGTCCTGAGGCGCCGGATACGCAGGTTCGATCCGCCGGAGCTGGCGGCCGAGAACGCCCGGCTGAAACGAGAGTTCCGGAAAGCGGAGATGGCGCGAGATGCCTTGGAGAGATGTCGCGCTGCTCTTCGGAAAGGGTAAGCGGCGTGCCGATCCCGCGGGCCACGCGTCGGGCTCGACCCAGGGCGTGAGTTCGTCGATGCGGCTCGGGGGATGTCCGGCGACGATGCGTTCGAGGACGCCGGTGAGCCGGGCCTGCGGCTCGACGCCATCGAACTTCGCGGCGCCGATG
>JAWLFJ010000223.1:0-3500 GCA_041685625.1 Paracoccaceae bacterium
GTCGCCGCGAGGGCGGCGACGACGGCGCGACGCATGGATCTCATGCGAAGTCTCCTTCCATGGCACGCCGGGCTGCAGGGCCGCGGCGTGCGTCCGTGTTTGGCCGGGACGGACCGGAGGAGACCGGACGCGCCGCGGCGACGACGATGCGTCACCGCTGCGACAGCGCCGCCCCTGCGCGCGCCCCGCACGCCGGGAAGGGTGACACGCTTCGGCAGGTCTCCCGGCTCGCGGGTCGTCGCGGATCGCCCCGCCTTCCCAGTCCCTTGCGGGACCAGTGGCGCGTGGGGGCGCCGCTCGCCGCTTACGGTTGCGGGGGCAGCCGCGGCCTTGGCCCCCTTGGCGGAGGCCGCACCGCGTTCCCTATTGTCCGTCGCCGTGGCGGCGGAACCGAAGCGGCATCAGGGGTCGCGCGGCGCCGGCGCGGTGTCAAGCGCCCTTCTCGGAGGAGAGGGCGGCGCGGGCCGGCGCAGGCGCAGGGCGATCGTGGCGCGGACGGGCGGAGGGCCAGGCCCGCCGCCGCGTCGCCGCGCTCGATTCCGGGGTGCTTCTCGGTCGCCCGTCGGCCCCTGTCCGGAGCCTCGGGTCGAATCGGTTGACGGAGGGTTGCCGGCGGGCGCGCTCGGATGAAGGGCGCGCGTCAGCCCGCCGCGCGCGCCGCCTCCTCGGCCCAGTAGGGCTCCCGCAGGAGGCGCTTGAGGACCTTGCCGAGGGCGTTGCGGGGAAAGTCCTCCCGCAGCTCCACCGCGGCGAGGCGCTGGTGCTTGGCGAGGCGCTCGTTGGCCCAGGCGCGGATCGCCTCGGGGTCGGCGCTCTCGCGGGCGGGGATGACGAGGGCGAGGCAGCTCTCGCCCCATTTCTCGTGCGGCACGCCGATGACGGTGACGTCGGAGACGTCCTCGTGCCGGCCGACGATCCCCTCCACGTCGGTCGGGAACACGTTGAAGCCGCCGGAGATGATCATGTCCTTCTTGCGGTCGAGGATGGTGAGGCAGCCGTCCTCGTCCAGCGCGCCGACGTCGCCGGAGCGGATGAAGCTGCGGCCGCGGTCGTCGCGCCAGATCAGTTCGGCGGTGAGGTCCGGGCGGCGATGGTATTCGGCCATGATGCCCGCGCCGTAGCCGGCGATCTCGCCCGGTTCGTTCGGCGGCATGAGGTTTCCGGCCTCGTCGAGGATCGCGACCTCGAAGCCGATGACGGGCGTGCCGACGGTGGCGAACTTGCCCGCGTGCTGCCAGGGGCGGAGCATCGTCGCGAAGCCCTCGGAGAAGCCGTAGAGTTCGTAGAGGTTCGGGGAGATGCGGTCGAGGATCTCGCGCTTGGTGTCGCGGCGGAGCGGCGAGCCGGCCGAGAGCACGGTGCGGAGGGTGGAGAGGTCCGCCGTCTCCAGCTCCGGCCGCGCGAGGACGCCGATGTACTGCGCGGGGACCATGAAGGTGTGGGTGATCCGCTCGCGCTCGACGGTCTCGAGGAAGCCGGCGGCGTCGAAGGCGGGCATGGCGACGAGCGTGCCGCCGGCGAAGAGGGCCGGGAGCATCATCAGCCAGGTGCCGTTGGAGTAGAGCGCGGTGGTGGTGAGCGCGCGGCAGTCGGCCTGGAAGCCCATCTCGACGGCGTTGGAGAAGGCCCAGTGCAGGCGGGCGCGGTGGGTCTGCACGATGCCCTTCGGCAGGCCCGTGGTGCCGCTGGAATAGATGATGTTGAAGCGGTCGGTGGAGGCGTGGCGGACCGGGGGCGTCGTCGTCGGCTTGCCGGCCGTGAAGGCGGCGAGGGGCTCGGCCGGCGCGTCCGCGACGTCGTGGCCGATCCAGCGGCGGACCTCGGGCAGGTCGGCCGTGCGGGGCAGGAGGCGCTCGGCGAAGTCGGCGGAGACGAAGGCGAAGCGGGCGCCGGAGTCGGCGATCAGGCCGGCGAGCTGTTCGCCGGTGAGAAGGCCGGAGAGGGGGACCGCGCAGCCGCCGGCGCGCACGGCGCCGAAGAGGCATTCCAGCATCTCGACCGAGTTGCCCATGCAGATCGCGACGGCGTCGCCCTTCTCGAGCCCGGCGTCGAGCAGGGCGTGGGCGACGCGGTTGATGTTGGCGGCGAAGTCGCCCCAGGTCCGGCGCGTCTCGCCGCAGACGACGGCCTCCTGGTCGCGGCGGTGGCGGGCGTGCGTCTCGAAGAGGTCGGGCAGGTGGACCTGCGGGTCGTCGAGGCGGTCGGTCATGGGGCGTCCTCCCGTGGCGGCCGGCTTGGATGCGGGCTTCGGCGCGGGACCATAGCGGCGGGCGCGGCGGAAACCAAACGCTCGCCTTGCGTGCCGCGCGGCGGGCTTCCGGCCGCCCCGAGCGCCGCCTTCGGCGGCGCCGGCCCGCCCTCCAGCCATCGCCGCCGCGCGCCCGGCCTTTCCTCCGGAGGCGCGGCGTGGTCCGATTCCGGCGAGACGCGGGTGGAATATTCGGGGGGATGGGCGATGTCGGAGGGATGGTGGCCGGAGCATCGGTCGGGGCCGTCGCTGCGGGCGTGGCTGCGGGCGCGGCTGACGGCGCCGGTCTTCGCGGCGCCGATGTTCCTCGTCTCCGGCCCCGCCCTCGTGACGGCGGCGTCGCGGGCCGGCGTCCTCTCGGCGTTTCCGGCGGCGAACGCGCGGAGTTCGGCGGATCTCGACCGCTGGCTGGCGGAGACCGCGGAGGGGGCGACGGGGGCGCCTTGGGGCGTGAACCTGATTCTGCACCGCTCCAACGCGCGGCGCGAGGCCGACCTCGACGCGGCGGTGCGGTCGCGGGCGCCGTTGGTGGTCGCCTCGGTCGGCGCGCCGGACCCGGTGGTGGGGCCGGTGCATGACGCCGGGGGCGTGGTGTTCGCCGACGTCGCGACGCTGCGGCATGCGCGCAAGGCGGCGGTGGCGGGGGTGGACGGTCTGGTTCTGCTGACCGCGGGGGCGGGCGGCAACACGGGGTGGCTCAACCCCTTCGCCTTCGTCGCGGAGGTGCGGCGCTTCTTCGACGGGCCGATCGCGGTGGCGGGCGGGATCGCCACGGGCCGCGCGCTGGCGGCGGTGGAGGCGCTGGACGCCGATCTCGGCTACGTCGGCACGCCCTTCATCGCGACGGAGGAGAGCCTCGCGGCGGAGGCGCACAAGCGCGCGGTGGTGGAGACCGACGCGGACGGCGTGACGTTGACCGACGCGGTCACGGGAATTCCGGCGAACTTCCAGCGGTCCAACCTGGTGGCGCTCGGCGTGATCGACGAGGCCGGCGCGGTGCTGGAGCGCGGGGCGCTCGACATCGGCTCGTGGAAGTCGGCGTGGAGCCTCGGGCAGGGGTGCGGGATGGTGGAGGCGGTGCGCCCGGCCGGAGCGGTGGTGGCGGAGCTCGCCGCCGGGTGGCGGGCGGCGCGGCGCGGCTGACCGCGGATCGCGCCGTCGGCCCGCCCCGGGCGCCCGCGGCGCGGCGACGGGTCCGAAGGACCCCCGCCGCGCCGCCGGGCCCATGGCGGCGGCGCCCCCGCCAGGGGGC
>JAWLFJ010000017.1:0-49146 GCA_041685625.1 Paracoccaceae bacterium
CGTCCACGCCGTCCCGCGCGCGGCCGGGCCTAGCCCCGGCGCGGCGCCCCCTCTCCCGCAAGGCCGGACCCGCCGGCCACCGGCGCGCCGCCGGGCCTCACCAGGGCGACGGGCGCAGGCTGGCGGGCGGGCCGGCGCCGCCGAAGGCGGCGCTCGGGGCCCGCGTCAGCCCGCCCGCGCCCCCTTCCACGCCGCCGCGCGCGCCGCTATCGTCGGGCCATGCCAGCCGACGTCCCCAAGGGCCCCGTCGCCCCCGCCCTCGCCGCGGCCCTCGCGCCACCGATCATGGAGGCGCGCGCCTGGCTCGCGGGTCGCGCGTTCCCGGCCGAACGTCCGCTCCTCGACCTCAGCCAGGCCGCGCCCGCCGATCCGCCCCCGGTCGAACTCCGCGAGGCGATGGCCGACGCGCTTCTGAACGACCCCAAGGCCCACGGCTACGGCCCCGTCCTCGGCGACCCCGCTCTCCGGCGACGGATCGCGGAGGACTGGTCCGCCGCCTACGCCGCGCCGATCGCCCCCGAGGACGTCGCCGTCACCGCCGGCTGCAACGAGGCGTTCTGCGCCGCCATCGCCACGCTCGCCGGTCCCGGCGACGCCGTGCTGGCGCCGACACCCTGGTACTTCAACCACAAGATGTGGCTCGACATGACCGGGGTGGAGGCCCGGCCCCTCCCCTGCGGCGACAGCCTGCTGCCGGACCCGGCCGAGGCCGCCCGCCTCTGGGACGCGAGGGTCAAGGCCGTCGTCCTCGTCACCCCGAACAACCCGAGCGGCGCCGAATACCCGCCCGCGCTGGTCCACGCCTTCGCCGACCTCGCGCGCGAGAGGGGCGCCGTCCTCGTGCTCGACGAGACCTACCGCGACTTCGACTCGCGGGGCGTCCGCCCCCACGCCCTCTTCGCCCGCCACGACTGGCGCGACCATCTCGTCCACCTCTACTCCTTCTCCAAGGCCTACCGGCTCACCGGCCACCGCACCGGCGCGCTGATCGCCGGGCCCGAGCGCCTCGCGCTCGCCGAGAAGTTCCTCGACACCGTCACCATCTGCCCGCCGCGCCTCGGACAGATCGCGGCGCTGCACGGCCTCCGCCACCTCGCCCCCTTCGTGGCGGAGCAGCGGGCCGAGATCCTCGCCCGCAAGGCCGTGGTGGAGGCCGAGGCCCCCGCGCTCGAGGGTTGGGCGCTGCTCGGCGCCGGCGCCTATTTCGCCTGGCTCCGCCACCCCTTCGAGGCGCCCTCGTCCGAGGTCGCGCGGCGTCTCGTGGAGGAGGCCTCGCTGCTGCTCCTCCCCGGCACGATGTTCACGCCGCCCGACGACCCCCTCGGGCGGTCCTCGCTGCGCATGGCCTTCGCCAACCAGGGCGCGGAGGGCCTCCGCGAAGCCTTCCGCCGCCTCGCCGCCTTCACCGCCGCCGAGAGGCGCGCCGCGTGAGCCGCACTTTCTACGAGTTCTTCGCCGGCGGCGGCATGGCCCGCGCCGGGCTCGGCCCCGGCTGGCGCTGCCTCTGGGCCAACGACGACGACGCCGCCAAATGCGCCGCCTACCGCGCCAACTGGGGCGGCGCGCACCTGCTGGAGCGCGACGTCGCCGAGGTCGCCGCCGCCGACATCCCCGGCCGCGCCGACCTCGCCTGGGCCTCCTTTCCCTGCCAGGATCTCAGCCTCGCCGGCGCGCGCCGCGGCATGGGGGTGGGCGGGCGCACCCGCTCCTCGGTGTTCTGGGCCTTCTGGTTCCTGATCGAGCGTCTCGCGGCCGAGGGCCGGGCCCCCCGCGTCATCGTGATCGAGAACGTGGTCGGCCTCGCCTCGGCCCGCAGCTCGGAGGATTTCGCCGCGCTCTGCAATGCGCTCGCCGGGGCCGGCTACCGCTTCGACGCCCATGTCGTCGACGCCGCCGGCTTCGTGCCGCAGTCCCGCCCCCGCCTCTTCGTCACCGCCTTCCGCGGCGAGCCGCCCGCGCATCTCCGCGACGCCGTGGACGCCCGGCCGCCCGCGCTCGCCCGCGCGCTCGCCCGGCTGGAGGAGGCCGCGCCCGCCCGCCGCGCCCTGACGCTCCCGCCGCCCCCCGGCCGCAACCTCCAGCTCGCGGACATCCTCTCGGACACGGGCGCCCCGCCCTGGCGCAGCGCCGCGGCGCGCGACGGCATCCTCGCCCTGATGACCCCGCGCCATCGCGCCCGCACCGAGGCCGCGCGGCCCGAGGCGAAGGCGACGGGGCGCCGCGTCGCCGGCACGCTCTACCGCCGCATGCGCCCGCACCCCGCCGGCGAGGGCTCCGTCCAGCGCGCCGAGGTGCGCTTCGACCTCGCCGGGTGCCTGCGCACCCCCGCCGGCGGCTCCTCGCGCCAGACCCTCGTCTGCGCCGAGCCCGACGGGCGCCTGCGCATGCGCCTCCTCTCGGCGCGCGAGGCCGCGCGCCTGATGGGCCTGCCAGACGCCTATCGCCTGCCGGAGCGCTACACCGACGCCTACCGCCTCGCCGGCGACGGCGTCGCCGCCCCCGTCGCGCGCTGGCTCGCGGCGCACCTGCTCGAGCCCCTGCTCGATCACATGGACGCCGGCGAGGGCGCCCCGGGCGCGAGCCGCCGCGCGCCGGCGGTTGCTCCGGGGACCGCGCCGGCGTAGACGCCTTCGGAACCGCTCCGGAGCCCCGCCGTCCCGAGACGACCCCAGAGACCCCTCGACCCGAGAGAGCCGAAAGCCCCCATGCTGCATCTCCTGCGCCGCGCCGCGAAGACCTGGGCGTTCCGCCTGCTCTTCGCGCTCCTGATCGTCTCCTTCGCGGTCTGGGGCATCGGCGATCTCTCCATGGGCGGCGGCAGCGCCCGCGTCGCGCAGGTGGGGGACCGCCGCATCACCGTCGAGGAGTTCGGCACCGCCCTCGGCCGGGAGATCGACAGCCTCTCGCGCCGGGCCGAGCGTCCGATCACGCTCGAGGACGCGCGCGAGGCCGGCCTCCCCCAGCGGCTTCTCTCGCGCATCGTCCGCGACGCGGCGCTGGACGAGGAGGCGCGCCGCCTCGGCCTCTCCGCCGACGACGAGGAACTGCGCGAGGCGATCCTCGCCTCGCCGTCCTTCCAGGGCCTCGACGGCAGCTTCGATCCGGAGGCCTACCGCTTCATCCTCGACCGCCTCGGCTTCACCGTGGAGCGGTTCGAGACCGATCTTCGCCGCTCGCTCGCCCGCGACGCGGTCGCCTACGGCGTACGCGCCGGCGCCCCCGCGGCGCCGGGCTTCGCCGAGGCCCTCGTCGCCGACGAGTTCGAGCGCCGCGCCTTCGCCGTGCTCGTGCTGCCCCTCTCCGCGGCGCCGGAGCCGGAGGCGCCCTCCGAGTCGGAGCTCCGCGCCTTCCACGAGGCGAACGCCGAGGCCTACCGCGCGCCCGAGCGGCGCGAGACCGTCTGGCTGGAGGTCGACCCCGAGGCCCTCGCCGACACCGTCGCGATCCCCGAGGCCGAGCTCCGCGCCGCCTACGAGGCCGCGGGCGATCGCTACGCCACGCCCGAGCGCCGAGCCGTCGACCGCCTCGGCTTCGAGACCGCCGAGGCCGCGCGCGAGGCCGTCGCCGCGATCGAGGCCGGCGAGACCACCTTCGAGGCCCTCGTCTCCGAGCGCGGCCTCGACCCGCGGGACGTCTCGCTCGGCGAGGTCGCGCGCGACGAGCTCCCGGACGCCGCCAGCGAGGCGGTGTTCGGCGCGGAGGAGCTCGGCCCCGTCGGTCCGGTCGAGACCGCGCTAGGCCCCGCGCTCTTCAACCTCCGCGCCATCCTGCCGCCCCGCACCACCCCCTTCGAGGCCGCCCGCGACGAGCTGCGCGCCGACCTCGCCCGCGACGCCGCGACCGAGACGGCGCTGACCCGGGCCGAGGAGGTCGCGGACCTGCTCGCCTCCGGCGCCTCGCTCGAATCCATCGCCCGCGAGACCGGCCTGCCGCTGCGCTCCGACGCCCTGACGCGCGAGGGCGCCGACGCCCCCGACGTCGTCGTCGAGGAGGCCTTCGCCGCCGCCCCGGGCGAGGAGCGCGACCTCGTCGAGACCGAGGCCGGCGGCTACGTCCTCGTGCGCGTCGACGCCGTCGAGGAGGCCGCCCGACAGCCCTTCGAGGCCGTCGAGGCCGAGGTCCGCGCCGACGCCCGCGACGCCGCCCGGCAGGAGGCGCTGGCCGAGGTGGCCGCCGAGGCCGAGACCCGCCTCGCCGAAGGCGACGCGCCCGAGACCGTGGCCGCCGAGATCGGCGCCGACCTCGAGCGCGTCGGCCCGCTCCGCCGCGGGGAGGCCCTCGCCCTGCCCGACCTGCCCGAGCCCGCCGTGGAGACCCTGTTCCTCGCCGAGGCCGAGGGCGCCGTCGCCGCCGGTCCGGTCCCCGAGGGCCGCGCCGTCCTGGCGCTGACCGGGATCGAGGCCGCCGACCTCTCCGCCCCGCGCGCCGCCGAGGCGCTGGAGCGCATCGAGTCGGTGCTCGCCGACCAGACCGGCCGCGACCTCTACGCCTACTACGCCGCCGCGGTGCAGGCGCGCATCGGCGCGAGCGTCGATCAGGAGGCCCTGCAGCAGACCCTCGAAGCGATGCGCTGAGCCCATGCGCATCGAACCCGCCTTCGAGAGCGTCGAGCCCGAACTCCGCGCCGGCCGCGGCGCCGCCCTCTGGGTGACGCTGCCGGCCGATCTCGACACCCCCGTCTCGCTGATGCTCAAGCTCACCCAGGCCCGGCGCGACAGCTTCATGCTGGAGAGCGTGACGGGCGGCGAGCTGCGCGGCCGCTACTCCTTCATCGGCTTCAAGCCCGACCTGATCTGGCGCTGCCGCGGCGACAGGGCGGAGATCAACCGCGCCGCCCGCTGGGACGCGGAGGCGTTCGAGCCCGACGACCGCCCCCCGCTCGACTCGCTCCGCGCGGTGCTGGAGGAGAGCCGCATCGACCTCCCCCGCCACCTGCCGCCGGGCTCGGCGGGGCTCTTCGGCTATCTCGGCTACGAGATGGTCGGCCAGGTGGAGCGCATCCCGCAGCCCGCCGCCGACCCGCTCGGCCTGCCCGACGCCATCATGATGCGCCCGACCATCGTCGCCGCCGTCGACGGCGTGCGCGACGAGATCACCTTCGTCGCCCCGGTCCGCCCGCAGCCGGGCGAGCCCGCCCGCGCCGCCTACGCCCGCGCGGCCGAGCGCCTCTCCGACGCCGTCAACGACCTCGACCGCGCCCTCCCGGCCGAGCGCGCCGAGAGCGGGGCCGAGATCGGCGAGCCCGTCTCCAACACCACGCCCGAGCGCTACCGCGAGATGGTCGCCAGGGCCCGCGACTACATCCAGGCCGGGGACGTCTTTCAGGTCGTCCCCTCGCAGCGCTGGGCGGTGGACTTCCCGCTCCCGCCCTTCGCGCTCTACCGCGCGCTGCGTCGGACGAACCCCTCCCCCTACATGTTCCATTTCGACTTCGGCGGCTTCCAGGTGATCGGCGCCTCGCCGGAGATCCTGGTGCGCGTGCGGGACGGGACCGTCACCATCCGCCCGATCGCCGGCACCCGCCGCCGCGGCGCGACGCCCGAGGAGGACGACGCGCTCGAGGCCGAGCTGCTCGCCGACCCCAAGGAGCGGGCCGAGCACCTGATGCTGCTCGATCTCGGCCGCAACGACGTCGGCCGCGTGGCGGAGATCGGCAGCGTCCGCCCCACCGCGCAGTTCACGGTGGAGCGATACAGCCACGTCATGCACATCGTCTCAAACGTCGAAGGCCGGCTCCGCGAGGACGTCGACGCCCTCGACGCCCTGCTCGCCGGGCTCCCCGCCGGCACCGTCTCCGGCGCGCCGAAGGTGCGCGCGATGGAGATCATCGCCGAGCTCGAGGCCGAGAAGCGCGGCGTCTACGCGGGCGGCGTCGGCTACATCTCCTCGGCCGGCGAGATGGACATGTGCATCGCGCTCCGCACCGCGGTCGTGAAGGACGGCGTGATGTACGTCCAGGCAGGCGGCGGCGTGGTCTGGGACTCGGACCCGGAGGCCGAGCTGGAGGAGACCGTCAACAAGGCAAAGGCCCTGATGCGCGCCGCCGAGGAGGCCGGCCGTTTCGCCGCGCGCGGCAACCGCTGAGCCCTCTCCGGGGGCTCGGGCCTCCGGGGGCGTCGAGGCCCCATCGGCCCGGCTCGGCGCCGCGGCGCCGCGCAGGGGCGCCCGGACCTGACCGCCGGCGCGATCCCCGGGGCGCGCGCTATTACGGGACGAAGTCTCAACCCGAGCCGCCTACTCTGCCCGACCGCCGCGGGGCGACCGAATCGGCGCGAGACCCTCTCCGACCCGCCTGCGGCCCGCGTCGGCGCCCCGTCGGCACGAGAGCCCGACGATGTCGGCAGGCCAGGCCGACGCGATCCGCAACGCAGGCCGACCCGGGGCCGACGCATGGCATGCGAAAGTCAGACGTCCGGCATACGAATGTCCGACGGCGTCGGCACGCGGTCCGCACGAAGGCCGCAGATTTGCGGGACGGAATCCCGGCCCTCAGCTCTCCGGCCCGGCCCCGCCCTCGGCGGCCGGAACCGCGGGCGCCGGTTCGGGCAGCGGGTTCAGCGCCGCGGCCGCGGCCGCCGCCGCCGCGGCGATCACGAAGCCGTAGACCAGACCCTTCAGAAACCGCAGCATCACGCCCCCTTCCCGCGTTCCGGCCCCGCCTTGACGCGCCGGCCCCGACCCCGTCTCTATAGCGCCCCCGCCCGGCCCCCGGCCACCCCGCCTCGATCCGAAGGCTCCGCCATGACCGCGCCCGAGATCCTGCTGATCGACAACTACGACAGCTTCACCTTCAACCTCGTCCACCTCCTCGGCGAACTCGGCGCCCGTTGCGAGGTGCGCCGGAACGACGCGCTGACGGCGGAAGCGGCGATGGCGGCGAAGCCCCGCGCGATCCTGCTCTCGCCCGGCCCCTGCGATCCAGACCAGGCCGGGATCTGCCTCGACCTGACACGGCTCGCGGCGGAGAGCGGCACGCCCCTGCTCGGCGTCTGCCTCGGCCATCAGACCCTCGGGCAGGCCATGGGCGGCCGGGTGGTCCGCGCGCCCGAGATCGTGCACGGCAAGACCTCGCCGATCCGCCACGACGCCCGCGGCGTGTTCGACGGTCTGCCCCAGGACTTCGCCGCGACCCGCTATCACTCGCTCGTGGTGGAGCGCGAAGGCCTGCCGGAGAGCCTCGAGATCGCCGCCGAGACGCCGGACGGCACGATCATGGGCCTGCGCCACCGGACGCTGCCGCTGCACGGGGTGCAGTTCCACCCCGAATCCATCGCCTCCGAGCACGGGCTCGCCCTGCTCGCGAACTTCCTGCGCCTCGCGGGCCTGAACGCGACCGCGCCCGAACCCGCCTGAGAGAGATGTCCGACGCCCTAAAGCCCCTTATCGACAAGGCCGCGAACGAGCCCCTGAGCCGGGTCGAGGCCGAGGCCGCCTTCGACGCGCTGATGTCGGGCGAGGCCACGCCCGCCCAGATCGGCGGCTTCCTGATGGCGCTGCGCGCCCGCGGCGAGACGGTGGAGGAGTACGCCGCCGCCGCCTCGGTCATGCGCCGCCGCATGACCCGCGTGACCGCCCCCGAAGGCGCGATGGACATCGTCGGCACCGGCGGCGACGGCAAGGGCACGCTCAACATCTCCACCGCCGCCGCCATCGTCGTGGCGGGGGCGGGCGTCCCGGTCGCCAAGCACGGCAACCGCAACCTCTCGTCGAAATCCGGCGCCGCCGACGCCCTCGGCGCGCTCGGGGTCGAGGTGATGGTCGGCCCGGAGGTGGTGGAGCGGGCGCTCCGCGAGGCCGGCATCGCCTTCATGATGGCGCCGATGCACCACCCGGCGATGCGCTACGTCGGCCCGGCGCGGACGGAGCTCGGCGCAAGGACCATCTTCAACATCCTGGGACCGCTCACCAATCCCGCCGGCGTGAAGCGCCAGCTCACCGGCGCCTTCTCCCGCGCCATGATACGCCCGATGGCCGAGACCCTGACCGTCCTCGGGACCGAGCGCGCCTGGCTGGTCCACGGCGGCGACGGCACCGACGAGGTCTCGATCTCCGGCGTCACCCACGCCGTCGAGACCCATCGCGGGACGCTGCGGGAGTTCGAGATCCACCCTGAGGAAGCCGGTCTGCCTGTGCATCCTTTCGAGGCGATCCTCGGCGGCGCACCGGACGCCAACGCCGCCGCCCTTCACGCCCTGCTGGAAGGCGTGGCCTCGGCCTATCGCGACGCCGTGCTGCTCAACGCCGCCGCCGCGCTGGTGGTGGCGGAGAAGGCCGCGGATCTGAAGGAGGGCGCGGCGCGGGCCGCCGAGAGCGTCGATTCGGGCGCGGCCAAGGCCCGCCTCGAGGCGCTCGCCCGCGCCACCCGACCGGCCCCGGCCTGAGGCGCTTCCCAATCGTCCCGCCCCGCGCTATGCCCGGAGCATGACCCAGACGCCCGACATCCTCGCCCGCATCCGGGCCTACAAGCTCGAGGAGATCGCCGCCGGCAAGGCCGCGCGCCCCCTCGAGACGCTGGAGGCCGCGGCCCGCCGCGCCGATCCGCCCCGCGGCTTCGCCGATGCGCTCCGCGCCGGCGCCGCTCCGGCGCTGATCGCCGAGATCAAGAAGGCGAGCCCCTCCAAGGGCCTGATCCGCGAGGATTTCGACCCGCCGGCCCTCGCCCGCGCCTACGCCGCCGGAGGGGCCGCCTGCCTCTCGGTGCTGACCGACGGCCCGTCCTTCCAGGGCGCGACGGAGTTCCTCGTCGGGGCGCGAGAGGCCTGCGGGCTGCCGGTCCTCCGCAAGGATTTCCTGTTCGATCCGTGGCAGGTGGTCGAGGCCCGCGCGATGGGGGCCGACGCCATCCTGATCATCATGGCCGCCCTCTCCGACCGGGAAGCGCGACTGCTCGAGGACGCCGCCGTGGCGCACGGCATGGACGCCCTGATCGAGGTGCACGACGAGGCCGAGATGGAGCGCGCCCTCGCGCTCGCCTCCCCCCTGATCGGCGTCAACAACCGGGACCTCCGGACCTTCGAGACCCGGCTCGAGACCACCGAGCGGCTCGCCACGATGGTCCCGCCCGACCGGCTCATGGTGGCCGAGAGCGGACTCTTCACGCCCGCCGACGTCGCGCGCATGACCGCCGCCGGCGCCCGCGCGATCCTCGTCGGCGAGAGCCTGATGCGCGAGGCCGACGTGGCCGCCGCGACGCGCGCCCTCCTCGCCCCCGCGGAGGCGGCATGAGCCTCACCCATTTCGACGACAAGGGCGACGCCCGGATGGTCGACGTCTCGGACAAGGCCGAGACGGCCCGCACGGCCGTCGCCCGCGGCGCCGTCGAGATGGCGCCCGAGACGCTGGCGCTGGTGACCGAGGGCCGCGCGAAGAAGGGCGACGTCCTCGCCGTCGCGCGCCTCGCCGGAATCATGGGCGCCAAGCGCACGGCCGACCTGATCCCGCTCTGCCATCCGCTCCCCGTCTCCAAGGTCTCGGTCGAGCTCCGCGCCGAGGCCGGCCGCGTCGAGATCGAGGCCGAGGTCCGCACCACCGGGCGCACCGGCGTCGAGATGGAGGCGCTGACCGCGGTCACGGTGGCGCAGCTCACCGTCTACGACATGCTCAAGGCGGTGGACCGCGGCATGCGCCTGACCGACACGCGCGTCGTCCTCAAGGAGGGCGGCAAGTCCGGCCGCTGGGAGGCGGAATGAGCCCGTCGGCGCGGCGATGAGCGGGCTGCTGCCGGTCCCGGAGGCGCTGTCGCGGATCCTCGCGCTGACGGCTCCGGTCGGCGCCGAACGCGTCCCGCTCGAGGCGGCCGGCGGCCGGGTGTTGGCCGAACCCGCCGTCGCGCGCCGCGCGCAGCCTCCCTTCAGAGCCTCCGCGATGGACGGCTGGGCGGCGCGCTCGGAGGACGTGACCCCCGGCGCCGTGCTGGCCGAGATCGGCGAGGCGCAGGCCGGGCGGCGCTTCGACGGAAGCGTCGGGCCGGGCGAGGCGGTGCGCATCTTCACCGGCGCCCCGGTGCCGCCGGGAGCCGACCGCATCCTGATCCAGGAGGACGCCGAGCGCCTCGGCGGCGGCCGGATCCGGGTCGGCGCCGATCCGGACGCCGGTCCCCATGTGCGCCCCGCCGGGGTCGACTTCGCGGAGGGCGCGACGATGACGGCGCCGCGGCGGTTGACGCCGGAGGACGTCGCGCTCCTTGCGGCGTTCGACCTCGCCGAGGTGACGGTGCGCCGGCGCCCCGTGGTGGCGCTGATCCCGACCGGGGACGAACTCGTCGAACCCGGCGAGGCGCGCGGCGAGGACCAGATCGTCAGCGCCAACAGCTACGGACTTGCGGCGCTGCTGGCCGCGCAGGGCGCCGCGCCGCGGCGTCTGCCGATCGCGCGCGACGAACCCGACTCGCTCCGCGCGGCGCTGGAGGCGGCGCGGGACGCCGACCTGATCGTCACGCTCGGCGGCGCCTCGGTCGGCGATCGCGACCTCGTGCGCGCCGTGGGCGGAGAGGCCGGGCTCGAGCTCGATTTCTACCGGATCGCGATGCGTCCGGGAAAGCCGCTGCTGGCCGGGCGTCTCGGCGGCACCCCGATGGTCGGGCTGCCGGGCAACCCCGTCTCGGCGATGGTCTGCGGGCGCCTGTTCCTGCAGCCGGCGGTGGACGCGCTGCTCGGACTGCCGGCCGCGGCGCCGCCGCGCCTGCGCGCCGTCCTCGCCGGCGCGATAGGCCCCACCGGCCCGCGGGAACACTACGCCCGCGCCCGCATCGTCGAGACGCCGCCGGACGGGCCGCCCTGCGTCGAGATCGTCTCACACCAGGATTCCAGCCTGCTCTCGGTGCTTTCGGACGCGGACTGCCTCGCGGTGCTGCCCGCCGGGGCCGGCGCGCGCGCCGCGGGAGAGACGGTGGAGATCATCCCGCTCCGCGCCGATGCACGAGGCACGGAACGGGAACCGATTGACACAAAGCGTGAACGTAGGTAGAACGCTCTGGATCGAAATCGGGGCGGCGGTCCCGGCGCAGACGAGGGAGACGTCCGATGCTCACCAAGAAGCAGCTGGATCTGTTGCGCTTCATTCATGCCCGGGTGCAGGAGTACGGGGTCTCCCCCTCCTTCGACGAGATGAAGGAGGCGTTGGACCTGCGCTCGAAGTCGGGCATCCACCGCCTGATCACCGCGTTGGAGGAACGGGGCTTCATCCGACGCCTCGCGCACCGCGCCCGAGCGATCGAGGTCCTGCGCCTGCCCGAGGGGTCGGTCGAGGAGACCGGGGCCGAGACGCTCGGCTTCTCTCCTCGCGTGATCGAGGGCGGCCGCGGCGCCGCCGCCCCGCTGCCCGCCGGCATGGAGAGTTCGACGGTGCCCCTGATGGGTCGCATCGCCGCCGGCACGCCGATCACCGCGCTGCAGCACCGCGAGCGGGAGGTGGGCGTGCCCGCCACCATGCTCGGCCGGGGAACGGAGCACTACGCGCTCGAGGTCAAGGGCGACTCGATGATCGAGGCCGGCATCCACGACGGCGATCTCGTCGTGATCGAGCGGCGCGATCACGCGGAGGACGGCGACATCGTCGTCGCGCTGGTGGAGGACGAGGAGGCGACGCTCAAGCGGCTCCGCCGCAAGGACGGCGCGATCCTGCTGGAGGCGGCGAATCCGGCTTATGAGACACGGCGCTACCGGCCCGAACAGGTCGCGGTGCAGGGTCGCCTCGTCGGGCTGATCCGCAGCTACTGAAACCGGCGGCGGCCGGCCTTGTCGCCGTGGATCGAGGATGCGTCCGGTCATTGAGAGTGGCGCCGCGCGGCCGGACGTCAAAGGCGCCCGCCTCCCAATCCGCCGTCCGGCGCCGGCCGGGCCGGATCGTGCCGCCGCGCCGGCGCCGTCGGCCCGTTGCGCCAGTCGACCGCCAAGGCTGAGGTCCCAAGGCTTCGCGCTCGGAGCGCAGCGTCATCCGGCTTCCTCCGGGTCCGGCCGACCCCAGAGGCGGCGCGCGGCCAAGGGAAGGGATCCGTCGATCCGCACGCCGTCTCCGGCAGGTCTGACGGCGACGGCGCCGAGCCGTCGCAAGGCGTCCTGATCGAGCAGGATGCAAGGGCCGCCTTCGACCTGCCGCGCCCCCCAAGCGATCACGACCGTGCGGGCTTCGCAGCGACGCGCGACCCGCGGCGAGGGCGCGCCGCCTCGCAGCAGCGTCACCGCCCAGCCGTTCGAGAGGGTCGCGGTTCCGCGTCGGTCGCCTCGCTCCAGCCCCGGGCGCAGGGCGGCCTGTTCCTGTGTCGCGAGGTCGCCGTCCCGCTCCAGCCAACTGTCGGCGGCGTAGCCGGCGCCGCTGGCCCGGTCGAGCGCACGGCCCGCCGGGCCCTCTGCGCCGATCAGCGCGCCGCGCGGCGCGACAAGCACCTCCGGGCGCGTGTCGGCAATGGACCAGTAGGCGAGGCCGGCGGCCATCGCCGCGAGCCCGGCGAGTCGGATCGACGTGCGCCAGAGCGCGAGCCACAGGCCGCCGAAGGTCACGAGAGCCACCGCTCCGGCCGGGGCTGCCTCGACCCCGCGCACGGCGCCGGGCAGCGCGGCCGCCCACTCTGCGATGGCGAGGATCGACGAGATGCCGATCCCCATCGCCGCGAGCGGCAGGGCGTGCAGCCCGAGCGGCGCCAGCAGCGCCGTCAGCGCCCCGAACGGCGCCACCCAGAAAGCCATGACCGGCACCGCCAGCAGGTTGGCCGGCAGCCCGTAGGCGGTCAGCCGATGGAAATGCGCCGCCGCGAAGGGCGCCGTCGCCAGGCCAGCGATCACCGAGGTCAGCGCGAGACCGACGACGTAGAGGAGAAGTCGCCGAAGCCGGCCCCGCCGCTCGGACGGAAGCCGCGGCAAGGCCGTTTCGTAGGCGGCGACCAGCGCGACCGTCGCCGCGAAACTCATCTGGAAGCCCGCGTTCAGAAGGCTCTCCGGACGCCAGAGCAGGATCGCCAGCGCCGCCGCCGCAAGCGCTCGAAGCGAGATCGCCGGACGGTCGATCAGCACCGCGATCAAGGCCGCCGCGGCCATCACGAAGGCGCGCTGCGTCGCGACCGAAGCGCCGGACAGCGCGAGATAGGCCGCCGCGGCCGCCAAGGCGGCCAGGGCCGCGATCTTCTTGGACGACAGGCGCGAGGCCAAGCCTGGAAAAAGCGCCAGCCCGTAACGCACGGCGCCGAAGATCAGCGCCGCCAGAAGCCCCATGTGCAGGCCCGAGATCGCGAGCAGATGCGCGAGGTTCGAATCGCGCAGCGCCTGCAGTTCGTCGTCCCGGATCTCGGCCCGGCTGCCGGTGAGGATGGCGGCCGCGAAGGCGCCTTCCCGTCCGGGCAGGGCCTCGAGGATGCCGTCGGTGAGCGTGCCGCGCCAGCGTGCCACGGCGTCCTGCAGGCTCTCGGATCCAAGCGCCGGGGCGGCGACGGCGGGGCCGCGGGCGAAGCCGACGGCGCCCAACCCCTCGAACCAGGCATGGCGCCGGAAGTCGAAGCCGCCCGGCTCCACCGGCGCGCCGGGCGGGCCGAGACGGGCGAAGACCGTGATCCGCTCGCCCACCGTCACGTCCCGGGCGAAGTCGCCCTCGAGAAGCGTGACGCGGACGCGCCGCGGCGTCTCGCCCGCCGGCAGGCCATAGATCACCGGATCGACGAGTTCCACGCGTCGCCGGTCGGTACGCGAGCGGGAGATCTCCGCGATGCGCCCCTCGACGGTGGCGTCGACCCGTTCGGCCAGGATGGGAGCCGCGGCGAGATGGGTCCGCGCGGCCGCCGCCGCGAACCCTGCGGCCGCGAAGGCCACCGCCACCAGCAGGAGGTTGACGCGCCCGAGCCCGCGCAGCGCCGCCCAGGGCAGCAGCCCCGCGGGCAGCGCGACAGCTGCCGCCAGAATCCATCCCGAGGGTTCGGCCGGCAGCAGGAAGTAGAGCTGGATGCCGAGTCCGAGGCAGACCGGCAGCCACAAGGGCAGGCGCCGCCGTTCCCCCTCGAGCGTGCGCAGGAAGGCCGCGCGCACCGCCGCCGCGGTCCGCGTCGCCATGGGCGTCTCGGCCCGCTTGTCCTCGGTGTTCGCGGTTGCCATAACGGCGCCGCAGCTTAGACGAAATCGGACCGTGATCCAGAGCATGACGACCTCCGACCGCCGGACCGCAGAGACAGAGGGCGCACCCGTCACGCGCTTCGCCCCGTCGCCCACGGGATTCCTGCACATCGGCGGGGCGCGCACGGCGTTGTTCAACTGGCTCTACGCGCGCGGCCGGGGCGGCAAGTTCCTGCTCCGGATCGAGGACACGGACCGGGCCCGGTCGACGCCTGAGGCCACGCAGGCGATCCTCGAAGGGCTGACCTGGCTCGGCGTGGACTGGGACGACGAGGCCGTCAGCCAGGCGGCCCGGCTCGAGGCTCACCGCATGACGGCCGAGGCGATGCTCGCCGCCGGGTCCGCCTATCGCTGCTGGTCGAGCAAGGAGGAGATCGAAGCGTTCCGCGAGGCGGCCAAGGCGGCGGGCGAGCCGCCCCTGTTCCGCTCGCCCTGGCGCGATCGAGACGATGGCGACCTGGCCGAGCCGCACGTGATCCGCCTGAAGGCGCCGCGCGAGGGAGAGGTGACGGTCGAGGACGCGGTGCAGGGGCGCGTGACGTGGCCGGCCGCTCAGATGGACGATCTCATCCTGCTGCGCTCCGACGGGACCCCGACCTACATGCTCGCGGTGGTGGCGGACGACCACGACATGGGCGTGACGCACGTCATCCGTGGCGACGACCACCTCACCAACGCGGCGCGGCAGACGCTGATCTATCGCGGCCTCGGCTGGGAGACGCCGGTCTTCGCGCATATCCCGTTGATCCACGGGCCCGACGGGGCGAAGATGTCCAAGCGTCACGGCGCGGTCGGAATCGACGTCTACCGCCGCGACGGATACCTGCCGGAGGCTCTGCGCAACTATCTCGCGCGGCTCGGCTGGGCGCATGGCGACGAGGAGTTCTTCAGCGACGCGCAGGCGCAGGCTTGGTTCGACCTGTCCGGAATAAACAAGGCCGCGGCGAGATTCGATTTCGCCAAGCTCGCCCATCTCAACGGAATGCACATCCGGGCGAGCGATGACGCGCGGCTGGTCGAGGCCTGCCTCGACGTGCTGGAGGCGCGGGACGAGCCGAAACCGGACGCGACGCGGCTCGCGCAACTCGCGCAGGCCATGCCGGGGCTGAAAGAGCGCTCTAAGACCGTCGTGGAACTCCTTGAAATGGCTCATTACCTTCTGGTGGACCGCCCGTTGGAGCCGGACGAAAAAGCGGCCAAGCTGCTCTCGGGCGACGCGCCGATCGTGCTGGCACGGTTCGTCGCCCGGCTGCGCGACGCCTCGGAGTGGGAGGCCGCGACGCTGGAGAGCGCCGCCCGCGACTTCGCGGAGGCGGAAGGGCTCAAGCTCGGCAAGGTCGCGCAGCCGCTGCGGGCCGCTCTGACCGGCCGGGCGGTTTCGCCCGGCGTGTTCGACGTCATGGTGACGCTGGGGCGGGAGGAGACGCTCGCCCGCCTCGAAGACGCGGCCGCCTGACGCGCGGCCGGCCCCTGGTCGGCGTCCGGCTCAGGCCGGCCTCGCCGCCGCCCACCCGGGCGCGCCGTACGCGCCCGCCCCTACGGGAGACGCCCCATGCCCAAGGACTCCGGCCGCACCGCGACCCTGACCTTCGACGGCCAGACCATCGAACTGCCGGTCTATGACGGCACGCTGGGCCCGTCCGTGATCGACATCGGCAAGCTCTATGCCAAGAGCGGCGCCTTCACCTTCGATCCCGGCTACACCTCGACCGGTTCCTGCGAAAGCTCCATCACCTTCATCGACGGCGAGAAGGGCGAACTGCTGTATCGGGGGTATCCGATCGACCAGCTCGCCGAGAAGTCGCACTACCTCGAGGTGTGCTATCTTCTGCTCTACGGCAATCTGCCGAACAGGGCGGAGCTGGAGGACTTCGAGACCCGCGTCACCCGGCACACGATGCTGCACGAGCAGATGCAGAACTTCTTCCGTGGCTTCCGGCGCGACGCGCATCCCATGGCGGTGGTCTGCGGCGTCGTCGGCGCGATGTCGGCCTTCTACCACGACTCGACCGACATCCATGACGCCTGGCAGCGCGAGGTCGCGACGATCCGCCTGATCGCCAAGTTGCCGACGATCTGTGCCTGGGCGTACAAGTATTCGGTGGGCCAGCCCTTCGTCTATCCGCGAAACGATCTCGACTACGCGGCGAACTTCCTGCACATGTGCTTCGCCGTTCCGGCCGAGCCGTATGTCGTCGACCCGATCCTCGCAAAGGCCATGGACCGGATCTTTACGCTGCATGCGGATCACGAGCAGAACGCCTCCACCTCGACTGTCCGGCTGGCCGGTTCCTCTCAGGCCAATCCCTTCGCCTGCATCGCGGCCGGGGTCGCCTGCCTCTGGGGGCCGGCGCATGGCGGCGCGAACCAGGCCTGCCTCGAGATGCTGCGGGAGATCGGCTCGGTCGATCGGATCCCCGAATACATCGCGCGCGCCAAGGACAAGGACGATCCGTTCCGGCTGATGGGCTTCGGACATCGGGTGTACAAGAACTTCGATCCTCGGGCGAAGGTGATGAAGGAGAGCGCGGACGAAGTGCTCGGCCTTCTGGGGATCGAAAACAACCCGACGCTCCAGGTCGCGAAGGAACTGGAGCGCATCGCGCTCGAGGACGATTTCTTCGTCGAAAAGAAGCTCTATCCGAACGTGGACTTCTACTCGGGCATCATCCTCGACGCCATCGGCTTCCCCACCTCGATGTTCACGCCGATCTTCGCGCTGTCGCGCACGGTCGGCTGGATCGCGCAGTGGAAGGAGATGATGGAGGAGCAGGGCCGCATCGGCCGTCCGCGTCAGCTCTACACCGGCCCGACGCATCGGGACTGGCAGCCGGTCGACGACCGCTGAGGGCGGCGTTCGGGTATTGTTCGCGCCCTTCGCGGTTCGGACCGGGCCTGCGGATCGGAGGTGACGCCGGCCCGCGCTAGACGAAAGTCCGGCGCGGGCCGGATCATGAAGAGCCTGTGGCGGCGGCGTCCCGGTCCGGGGCGCCGCCGCGCGCGTGTCAGGCGAGCGGCGCGAAATCGTGGAGCGCGGGCTCCGCAGCACCTCGGCGAAGGGGATCTCGCCCCAAGCGTCGTTTTCCAGATCGACCGCGTCGCCCATGCCGAAGGCGCCGTGGCGGGCGAAGAGCGGCGCGAAACCGTCGGCGTGCCAGAGCGCGCGCGGATCGTCCCGCAGCAGCCGGCAGATCACCCCGGCGACGAGGGCGCCGCCGGTCTCCCCCAGCTTGCCGCCGTAATGGTCGCCCTCCTGCAGGCAGTCGTACCAGAGGGGGATCTTGTCCAAGCCGGCGCGGCGGGTGGGCTCGTCCCGGTCGAGCGGCGTGACGCCGAGCTCGGCGGCCGCCTGCTGGCCGGAGGCGAGTTCGAAGCCGAAGCGGTCCCGGATCAGGTTGCGGTGGGCGAGGCTGCGCGCCCGCTCGAAGCTGATCGCCGGCGGGCCGTCCTCTCCGCCGCCGACGAAGGGCAGGTCGTAGAGCTCCGCCGCGATGCGAGGGCCGACGGGTCGGGCCTTCTGGGCACGCTCGGGATCCGCGCGCGTGCCGAAGAACTTCGCGAGGTCCACCGTCTTGGTCTTGGGGCCGAAGGCGGGCAGGCCGTCCATCGAGCCGTCGTCGGCGAAGAGCTTCACCGTCTCGGTCCCGATGTCGTATTCGCTACGGACCGTGCCGTGCCCGAAGCGGTAGGCGGCGACCGAGAATTCGGCCGGGATGTAGGCGTCGCGCGGTCGCATGCGCTTCGGCAGCCGGCCGCGCTCCATCCGCTTGACGACCCGCGCCAGCACGTCCTCGTCGACGAAGGCCGGCAGATATTCGTGCAGGATGATCCAGCGGCAGTGCCGGCGCAGCAGCCGGGCGGCGGCGACGTGGTCGGATCCGTCCTTAGGCTTGGCCGCCTTCATGCCGTCGGTGCCGTGGCGAAGGCGATGCTGCAGCACGTCGTGGAAGCGGATCATCAGGTTCTGCACCGCGGCGACGAAGGCGTTCTCGTCGTTGCGCGGATCGGCGATGCCCCTCCGGGTTCCGCGCCAGGTCGTCGGGGTTGGCGTGCTTGCCGGTGAGCAGGCAGTGCGCGCTCTCGTGGCTGTGGTGGGAGCAGAGCAGCGGGCTCGCCTCCGCCCCGCCGCCGAGCCCGCAGTCGAGATCGAGGGTCGGCGTGCGCCGGTTCTCGATCTCGACGGCGTCGGCGGTCTTGCCGAGGGCCGACTGGACGTCGAGCGTCACGTCATGGTCGACGAACTGTCCGAAGAAGGTCTGCCCCGCGTCGGCGGGCCCGGACGCCGTCCCCTCGTCGCGCATTTCGTCTGCGAGGTCGGAAAGCAGGTCCAGCGCCCGGTCCAGATCCGTGGGCGGCCTGATCGGGTGCGCCCGAACAGCCGACCGAAGGTGCGGTCGTGGATGGACGCCTGCGCCTTCCGGCGCTCGCGCAGCGCCTTCGCCATGCCGTGATGTCCGCTCATGGAACGCCCTCCTCATGCGCCGTGTCGGACGCTGCGGGGGCGCCCCGGCGGGACGAGCGTGCGGAAGGCCGGACCGACCGCGGGTGAAAGCCGTTTTCAGCCGCGCTCGACCGACGCACGGCGGCGCCGGACGGCGACACCGGCGAGCGCGACCGCGCCGGCGAGGAGGAGCCCGGCCGGGGCGGGGAGGGGAACGGCCGCGACGTAGCGCACCCCCTCGAAGCCCGAGAGGAAGGCGGTGGCCTCGGCGCTCCGCACGCCGGTCCAGTAGGCGACGTCGCCGTAGCCGGCGAGCGGGTTTCCCGAGAGGCCGGAGCCGCCGGACAGCACCCCGGCGATGGCCCAGGCGAGGCCCGTGCGGATCAGCAGCGGCCCGCCGCTGTCGCCCGGCGCGCCGGAGCCTTCGAGCGGCAGCATCGCGCCGGAGCTGCCGACATGCCAGAGCTTGTTCGAGCCGTCGCCCGTCGCGTCGTCCAGCCCGTCGTCGAAATCGGCCGAGAGGATGTTCTCGCTGCCCGAGAAGAATTGCGGCCGCGTGGGCGAGCCGATGCCCGTCGTGCCGGGGGCGTAGGGGATCGGCGCGGCGCCATAGGCGTCCACCGTGGCGTCGGCGGCGCGGCGCACGAGATCGATCGGCCCGGCGCCGGTGGAGCCGAGGCCGTGGCGCCCGTAGCCGACGAGGCGTCCGGTCGCGCCCAGCGGCAGGTCGGAGAACAGCGGGAAGGGATCGCGGTCCTCGACCGCGGTCGAGAGCGCGAGCACCGCGAGGTCGCCGCCGTCGAGCAGGTTGCCGCCGTCGTAGGGGTCCCCGAGGACGAAGACGGCGCCGACGCCGCGCGTCGCCTCGAGCGCGCCGGCGCCGGCGCGGAACTCCACCGTGACGTCGGCGGCCGAGAAGCCGACGACGCAGTGATCGGCGGTCAGGACGGCGCCCGGGGCGATCAGCGCGCCGGAGCAGACGCCCGACGAGACGCCGTCGTCGAAGGCGAGACGCACCACGGAGCCGAAGGGGTCGCCCGCCGCGGCGGCGGCCGAGAGGCCGGCGGCGTCGTTGACCGTCACGGCATTCGCGGAGGTCGCGAGGCCGAGGGCCGCCGCGAGGGAGATGAGGCCGATCCTGAGACCGGCCCGCCGGAGATCACGCAACGCTTCGTCCTCGTCCGTCCGATGCACGCCTTACGCGGCGGCCGAGCCGCCCTGAAAAGATGAATAGCCGCTGAAGCGGGGAAAGGCCAGCCCCGTCGCTCAGCGGCGCGCGAGGGCGGCGAGGACGGAATCGGCGGCCCGCTCGGAGGGCGGCGGGCCGCCGCGGCCGAGCGCGGTCATGGCGGCGTCGAAGGCGGCGCGCTGCTCGGCGCGGGCGCCGGCGTCCTCGATCAGGCGGGCGAGGGCGTCGGCGGCGGGCGCGGGGCGAAAGCGCTCCTGCAGGAATTCGGGGACCGCGTCGCGGCGCGTCAGGAGGTTGACGAGGTTCGCCGTCGGCACCGTGACGAGGTTGCGGACGATCAGCGCGGTGAGGGGCGCCACCGCGTAGACCGAGACGTGGGGCGTGCCGAGGGCCGCCAGCTCGAGGCTGACGGTGCCGGAGGCGGCGAGGGCGGCGTCGGCGGCGGCCATGGCGGCGAACTTGCGCGCCTCGGCGGCGGCGGGGCCGCCTTCGGACGGGTCGAGCACCTGCGTGCCGACTCCCCAGGCCGCGGCGGCCTCGCGCGCCGCGTCGCCGAGGCCGGGGGCGGCGGGAAGCACGGTGACGAGGCCCGGGACGCGGCCCGCGAGATGGCCGAGCGTCTCGCCGAAGCGCGGCGAGAGGCGCGCGAGCTCGCCCCGGCGCGAGCCGGGCAGGACGCAGAGCAGCGGGCGGCCCTCGGCCCCGAGGGCGGCGCGGACGGCGGCGATCTCCTGCGCGGCCGGGCGCGGCATGGCGGCGGCCGGATGGCCGACGCAGTCGCAGGTCATGCCGGCCGCCTCCATGTAGGGCGGCTCGAACGGGAGCAGCGCGAGGACGTGGTCGACATAGGCCGCCATCTCCCGCGCGCGGCCGGGACGCCAGGCCCAGACCGAGGGGGCGACGTAGTGGATGGTGCGCAGCGTCGGGTCCGCGCGCCGGGCGCGGGCGGCGACGCGGAGCGAGAAGGACGGGCTGTCGATGGTGATCAGCGCGTCGGGACGCCGGACGGCGACGTCGGCGACGGCCTCGCGCAGGCGGCGGAGGATCAGGGGCAGACGGGGGAGCACCTCGGTCAGGCCCATCACGGCGAGGTCGGAGGCGGGGAAGAGGGTCGCGAGCCCCTCGGCCTGCATCATCTCGCCGCCGACGCCGTGGACCTCGATCTCCCGCCGGGCGCGGAGGGCGCGGATCAGGGGGGCGCCGAGCCGATCTCCCGAGGCCTCGCCGGCGATCAGATGGAGGCGGAGCGGGCGGCTCACGGAACCCGGCGCCCGGTGGAGCGGAGGCGGCGCGACGTCGCGGCGGGGCGCGAGGCCGACAAGCTTGGCGCCCGCGGCGCCGTGACGGGTCCGAAGGACCCCCACGGCGCCGCCCGGCCCGACCTCGCGGCGTCTCGCGCGAGGGAGACGCCGGCGGGGCGGGCGCGCTGCCGGTGGAGGCCGGGCGCGACGGCGGGGCGGGGGGCGGGGGGGGGGGCGGAGCGGGGGGCGCTCATGGCTCGGCCCAGAGCGCGAGGCCGGCGGCCTCGGCGGCTTCGGCGGTCTCCTCGAGACCGAGGATCAGGACCCCCCGGGCGCGGAGCCGGATGCCGCCGAGGCCGGCGGCGGCGGCGCGACGCACCGTCTCGGGGCCGATGGCCGGCAGGTCCATGCGCCAGTCCTGGCCGGGTTTCGGGCCTTTCCAGAGGGCGCCGGGCGCCGCCGGCCGGACGCGCGGCGGCAGGGCGGCGACGGCGGCGAGCAGCGCGTCGGTGCCGCCGAGCGCCTCGACGCCGAGGCAGAGACCGTCGGCGACGACCGCGGCCTGCCCGACGTCGAGCGCGCCGAGGGCGGCCGCGATCTCGGCGGCGCGGGCGGCGTCGGCGCGGAGCGCGGCGTCGGGCTCGGGCCCGGCGAGGCGGCCGTCGGGGGCGAGGAGGGATTCGAGCTGCTCGTGCGAGGCGACGAGGGGAAAGCCCTCCTCGGCGAGGATGTCGGCGAAGCCGCGCAGCATGGCGTCGTCGCCCTGGCGCAGGAGCGCCGGGACGCGGGCGAGCAGCGACAGCGCCCTGAGGTCGAAGCGGAGGGGGTCGAGCTTCGGGCGGGTCATGGCGCCGGCGAAGCAGACCTCGGTGCAGCCGGCGGCGCGGAGGGCGGCGAAGAGCCGGCCGGGCTTCTCGAAGGGAAGGTCGGCGTGGGGGAAGGCGGCGGCCCAAGGGGCCTCGACGCCCTCGAAGCGGACCACGAAGGTCTCGAGGCCGCGGCGTCGGCGGTCCTCGGCGATCAGGCGCGGCAGGGCGCCGCTGCCGGCCACCAGACCGAGCGCGCCCTTCCGCGCCGGGGCCCCCTGCCCGGCCGCGGTCACGTCATTCCCCCTTGGGCGTGACGAAGTGGCGTGTGGAGCCCTCGAGCACGAAGTCGGTGACGGTCCGCACCAGCGGCTCGTCGGGATGCGCCTCGGCCGCGCGGCGGGCGCGCTCGGCTAGGCCGCCTGCGCCGCCTGCGCCGAACAGCGTCTCGTAGGCGTCGCGGAGCGCCTTGATGCGCGCGCGCGGGATCCCGGCGCGGCGGAGGCCGACGAGATTCAGGCCGACGAGACGGGCGCGGTCGCCGACGGCCGAGCCGTAGGGGATCACGTCGCGCTCGACCCCGGTGAGGCCGCCGACGATGGCGCCCGTGCCGATGCGCGAGAACTGATGGACGGCGGCATTGCCGCCGATGATGACGCGGTCGCCCACCGTGACATGGCCGCCGAGGGGGGCGTTGTTGGCGACGATCACGCCGTTCCCGACGACGCAGTCGTGGCCGACATGGCTCGACACCATGAACAGGCAGTCGTCGCCGACCCTGGTGACGCCGAGGCCGCCCGCGGTGCCGGGGTTCATGGTGACGTATTCGCGGATCATGTTGCGCCTGCCGACGACCAGCCGGGTGTCCTCGCCCGAGAACTTCAGGTCCTGCGGGCGCGCGCCGAGGCAGGCGAAGGGCCAGACGCGGCTGCCCTCGCCGATCTCGGTCACGCCGTCGACGACGACGTGGGAGACGAGCTCCACCCCCGGGCCGAGCGTCACGCGGGGGCCGACATGGCACCAGGGGCCGATCACCACGCCGGGGGAGAGGCTCGCCCCGTCCTCGACGATGGCCGCGGGGTGGATGCGCGGCGCGGCGTCCTCCGCCACGCTCAGCCGCCCCGGCGGGACTTGTGGTCGGGCATCACGATCATGGCGGAGTATTCCGCCTCCGCCGCGACGCGGCCGTCGACCTTCGCCTCGCCCTGGAACTTCCAGATCCGGCCGTGCCCGCGCAGGATGCGCGCGTGCAGCTCCAGCCGGTCGCCCGGCACGACGCGGTGGCGGAAGCGGCCCTTGTCGAGCGTCATGAAGTAGACGAGCAGATCCTCGCCCTCCATGCCGAGGGTGTCGACGACGAGCACCGCGGCGGTCTGGGCGAGCGCCTCGACGATGAGCACGCCGGGCATGATCGGCTGGTCCGGGAAATGGCCCTGGAAGTGCGGCTCGTTCGCCGTGACGTTCTTGATGCCCACGGCCGAGACGCCCTTGCGGATGTCGCGGACCTCGTCGACCAGGAGGAAGGGATAGCGGTGCGGGATCATCCGAAGGATCCGCGCCAGATCGGCGTGCCCGGGCGCCTCCGCGGTCTCCGGAGTGTCGGCGGGGGCGGCGGAGGATGTGCTGTCGGTCATGGCGGGCCTGTTCGGGGGGGATCATCTTCCCAATTGCAGGGCGCTCACCGGAGGTCAAGTCGCCCGGGGGCGGCGGATCACTCGCCGAGCAGCGCGGCCGGCGGGTCGAAGCGGACATCGCCCATGGCGCGGTCGTAGGCGGCGATCGCGGCGTCGGTGCGGTCGAGCGAGGGGTGGACGGCGAGCACGGCGCCGGCGTCGACGATCATCGCCGCGCCGGTCTCGCGCCGCAGCTGCTCGAGCACGCGGGGCACGGCGGAGGCGAGGGCGGCGCGGGCGTCCTGCACGAAGCGAAGGAGGAGCGCGCCGCGCTCCTGCGAGCGGCGGCGCTCGGCCCGCACGCGGCGGTCGAACTCGCGGGTGCGTTCCTCGAAGGCCTCGGCCGGCAGCTCCTCGCGCAGGCGCACGAGTTCGCGCTCCTCGGCCTCGAGCTCGGCCTTGACGCGATCGTTGAGCGCCGAGACGCGCTCGCGGATCTCACGCTCGGTCTTGGCGAGGGCGCGCGCCGCCTCCGAGGCGTCGACCACCTCGGCGCTGTTGACGACGATCAGGCCTGGCGCGGCCGCCGGGCCGGGCGCCGCGGGGTCGGCGCCACCGCCCTGCGCCGCCGCGCCGCCCTGCTGCGCCGCGACGGCGGCGGGGCCGAGCGCGGCGAGCGCGGCGAGGGCGAGCAGCCCGGCGCGCATGCTCAGAACCGGGTGCCGACGGTGAAGCGGAAGAACTCGCGATCGTCGCTGTCCTCGGCCTCCACCGGATAGGCGAAGTTGAAGCGCAGCGGCCCGAAGGGACTGTCGATGAAGAGCGAGGCGCCGATCGAGGCGCGCAGCCTGGCCGAATCGTCGACCGTCACGGTGGGGTTCGCGCGGCTCGGGAAGTCCTGGTAGGTGGTCTCGTCGAGGTCCCAGAGCGTGCCGACGTCCGCGAAGAGGCCGCCGTAGACGCCGAGCTCCTCCGGCAGGCCGAGCGGGAAGCTGACGTCGGCGCGACCGATGGCGAAGTAGTTGCCGCCCAGCGCGTCGTTGCGGACCACCGCCACCCGCGGCAGCGAGGGATCGACGTCTCCGTTCGCGTCCACCTGCGGCACGGTGATGGTGGAATCGTCGCGCGGGCCGATTCCGTCGCGGGCGAAGCCGCGGAAATCGTCTCCGCCGAGGAAGAAGCGGTCCGTCACGCGGAGGTCTTCGCCAAGACCGACGACGGCGCCGGCCTCGAACTCCAGCGAGGCGATCACGGCGTCGTCGAACAGCCCTCGCCAGCCCTTCACCCGCCCGACGCTGCGCGTGTAGGCGGTGTCGCCCCCGACGCCGGCGAAGTCCTGCTTCAGCTCCACGACGAAGCCGGTGGTGGGCTCCACCGGATCGTTGCGACGGTCCCAGGTCCAGGTCAGGCCGGGACCCGAGGTGATGGCGGTGCCCTCGTCCTCCAGGATCGCGGGCGAGGCCTCGCGCCGGACGTCGCGGATCTCGTCGGCGGAGAGGCGGTAGCGCAGTTCGAGCCTTTGGTCGGGCGCGACGGGGAAGTCGACGAAGGGGCGGAAGCCGGCGTTGGTCTCCTCGAAGGAGCTTTCGTCGGAGCGGTCGAGCCGGATGTAGCCGACCGAGAAGCCGGCGCCGAGGTCGCGGTCGAGCAGGGCCGGCTCCTCGAAGCGGAACTGCAGCGCCTGCTGGTCGCCGGTGACGTTGGCGCGGGCCGAGAGGAACTGGCCGCGGCCGAGGAAGTTGCGCTCTGAGATGGTGACGTCGCCGACGGGGCCGTCGGCGGAGGAGAAGCCGACGCCGACCTGCAGCGCGCCGGTCAGCCGCTCCTCCACCTCGACGTTCACGACGGCGCGGTCGTCGGCGCTCCCGCGCTCGGTGGTGACCTCGACGCGGTCGAAGAAGCCGAGGGCGCGCAGGCGACCGCGGGCGGCCTGGATCTCCCGCGCGTTGAAGGCGTCGCCCTCGACGACGCGGAACTGGCGGCGCAGCACGCGGTCGACGGTGCGGGTGTTGCCCTCGATCTCGATGCGCTCGATGTAGACGCGCGGCCCCTCGGCGATCTCGAACACGACGCCGACGGTGTCGGCCTCGTCGTCGCGCACGGCGCGAGGGCGGATGTCGACGAAGGCGTAGCCCTGCTGGCCGACGAGGAAGATCAGCTCCTCGATGGTCTCGTCCACGGCGGAGGCCGAGTAGGTCCACCCCTCCTCCATCTGGAAGGCTTCGCGCAGCGCCTCGAAGTCGAGGTCCGGCAGGGGGCTCTCGATGCTGAGCGGACCGAAGGTGTAGAGGTCGCCCTCCTGCATGCTGAAGGCGATGACGAAGTCCTCTCGGTCGGCCGTCAGCTCCGCCGTGGCGGAGAGCACCTCGAAGTCGGCGTAGCCGCTGTCGAGATAGAAGCGGCGCAGCAGCTCGCGGTCGAACTCGAGGCGGTCGGGATCGTAGGTGCCGGAGCCGAAGAGGCTGGAGAGGATGCCGCTCTCGCGCGTCTCGATGGCGGCGCGCAGGCGACGGTCCGAGAACGCAACGTTGCCGATGAAGTCGATCGAGCGGACGCCGGTGACGGGGCCTTCGTCGATCTCGAAGACGAGGTCGACGCGGCCCTCCCCGCGGTCGATGACCACGGGCTCGACCGTCGCGCCGTAGCGCCCCGAGCGGCGGTAGATGTCGAGCAGCGTGGCCGCGTCGCGCTCGGCCACCGTGCGCGAGAAGGCGGCGCGGGAGATCGACTGGACCGAGCCGCGCAGCACGTCGTCGTCGAGCGCGTCGTTGCCCTCGAAGGCGACGCGGTTGATGAACGGGGCCTCGCGCACGCGCACCAGGACGCCGTCCGCGAGCGGCGAGAGCGTGACGTCGTCGAAGAGGCCGGTGTCGAGGAGACGGCGCAGGCTCTCGTTGATCTCGGCGGCGGTGGCGGGCTCGCCCTCCTCGACGACGAGGTAGGCGCGGATCGTCGCCTCGTCGAGCCGACGCGCGCCCTCGACCAGGATGCGCTCGACGTTCGCGACCACGGGCGCGTCCTGCGCGGCCGCCGGCGGCGCGGCGGCGCCGAGGAGGATCGCGAGCGCCGCGAGAAGGGCCGTCGTGCTCCGGGTCCAGGTCGCCATGCCGCGCTCCGTCCGAGTTTCGCGAAAGGGGGCGCGCCGCCGCCGGCGGCGAGGCGCGCCCCGGCTCCTTTTCACCGGATTCGGGCGCGGGGGGAAGAGGCCGTGCGGCCGGGCCGGCCGGCCGGCCGGCGCCTCAGCGCGGCGCGTGCCGGGCGAGGAAGCGCTCGATCGCGGCGGCGACGGCGGCGCCGGGGGCGCCGTCGGGCGGCTCCATCAGCGGCTCGTGCCGGGCGCCGGGGACGTCCGCGACCTCCAGCACCGGGTCGGCGGCCGCGCGGGCGCGGATCGCGGCGGCGGAGACCACGGCCTCGGCGTCGCCGAGCAGCACCGTCGCCGGAACGCCGAGGGCCGGGGCGCGGCGCAGCGCGGGGGTCTCCTCCAGCGCCGCGGCGAGCCAGGCGAGCGTCGGCGCGTGCACGGCGAGGTCGGGGCGCGTCGAGACCTCGTGCCGGAGCCGGTCGAAGGCCCGGGGATCCGAGACGAGGACGTTGCGCTCCGGCGAGACCGAGAGGACGTAGGGCGCGGCGCCCCCCTGGCCCGGCGCGGCGAGGCGCCCGAGGCCGAGCGCGCGGGCCGAGCGCGCCAGCGCGCCGGCGAGCGCGAGCAGCGGGGCCGGCTGCGCGAGGCCCCACATCGGCGCCGAGAACAGCACCGCGCCGGGCGAGAAGGCGCCCGAGACGAGGCCGCGGAGCGCGATGCAGCCGCCCATCGAATGCGCCATCGCAAGGCGCGGTCCGGGCAGCGCCACCGCCTCCGGCCAGCCGAGGAACGCGTCGAGGTCGAGGGCGTAGTCGGCGAAGCTCTCGACATGGCCGAGGCGGCCGACGCGCGGATCGCGGTCCGAGAGCCCCTGCCCGCGCCAGTCCAGGGCGGCCGCCGCGACGCCGGCTTCGGCGAGGCGCCGCCCCAGGGGGGCGTATTTCTCGAGGTATTCGGTGCGCCCCGGCAGCAGATGGACGAGCGCCCGCGGCGGACCCTCGGGCCGCCAGAGCGCGACGCGCCGCCGCGGCCCGCCCGCGGCCGCCCCCCCCGCGCCGCGCGCCGCCGCCGCCCCGGCGATCTCGGCGGCCCAGGACGCCGCGGCGCTCATGGCGCGGCGCGCCCGGTCGCCGCGGCCGACGGCGGAGCGAGCCTCCGGGCCCCGCCGCGACGGCGCCGCCGGGCGCCCGCGAGGCGCGCGGCGCCGAGCCGGGCCGAGCGGGGGGTCGATCCCCCCCGAGGCCCGAGGCCCCCCGAAAGGCGCGCGGCGCGGGTCAGGAGAGCACGGCGTTCAGGGCCATCGCCTTCGACATGTCGCCGTCGACCTTGAGCCGGCCGGACATGAAGGCGCCGGTCGGGTTCAGGTCGCCCGACATGATGTCCCGGAAGGTGTCCTCGTCGGCGGTGAGGGTGCAGTCGGCCTCGGCGTCGGAGATCTCGACGCTGGCGCCCTCGATGCGCACCGAGCCGAGGCCCTCGATCTCGAACCGGACCGACCCGTCGAGGCTCTGGTCGCCGAGCTTCTGCTCGAGGGCGGACTTGGCGGCGGTCAGGGTCTCGCTCATCGCTCGGATCTCCGTGTCCGGGGTCGGACGCGGCGGCGGCCGCGCCCTCGCAATTCGTGAAGACGACGCTATGCTACATTGCGTGATGACGATGCAATTCCGACGTCTTCCGCCGCTGGTCGCGGCGCTGCTGATTGCCGCAGCGTCGGCAACCGTTTGGCCGCCCGTCGCGCTCGCCCAGCCCGCCGCGGAGCCGCCGGGCGAGGCCGACGACCTCGCCGACGGCGAATCGCCTTCCCTTCCCGACGACCGCGAGGCCCGGCTCGACGCGTTGCACGAGCGGCTCGCGAGCGGCGAGGACGACCGGCACGAGCGCTGGGAGCGCGAGATCCGCAAGCTCTGGTCGCGCTCGGGCTCGGACACCGCGGACCTCCTCCTGCGGCGCGGGCGCGAGGCGATGCAGGCCGAGGAACTCGGAAAGGCCGTGCAGCATTTCGGCGCCCTGGTCGAGCACCGCCCCGACTTCGCCGAGGGCTGGCATTCGCGGGCGACCGCCTTCTACGCGATGGACGAACTCGGCCTCGCGCTCGGCGATCTGGAGCGTGCGCTGGCGTTGGAGCCGCGTCATTTCGGGGCGCTGCAGGGCCTCGGCGTGATCCTGGAGCGGATCGGACGGGAGGAGGACGCGCTCGACGCCTACCATGCGGCGCACGCCCTCAATCCCCATATGGAGCGGGTGGAGGAGGCGATCGAACGCCTCGCCCCGAAGGTGGAGGGCCGAGACGCCTGACCGCCACGGCCATGCTCCGGCCGCCCCGCCCGCCTCTCGGACCCCCGCCGCGTTCCGGACCCGCCATGACCCTCGCCCTGACCGACCCGCCCGACGCGCGCCGCGAGCCCGCCGGTCATCCGCGCGACGGCACCGTGACGGCGGTGCTCGGCCCCACCAACACCGGCAAGACGCATTACGCGATCGAACGGATGCTGGCGCGACGCACCGGCGTCTTCGGGCTGCCGCTTCGGCTGCTGGCGCGGGAGGTCTACGACAAGGTGGTGGCGCTGCGCGGCCCGTCGGTCGCGGCGCTGGTGACGGGCGAGGAGAAGATCGCGCCGCCGCGGGCGCAGTACTGGATCTGCACCGTGGAGGCGATGCCGCTCGAGATCGGGGCCGACTTCGTGGCGGTCGACGAGATCCAGCTCTGCGCCGACGACGAGCGGGGGCACGTCTTCACCGACCGCCTGCTCCGCGCGAGGGGCCTGCAGGAGACGCTGTTCCTCGGCTCCGACGCCATGCGCGGGCGCATCGCGGAGCTGATCCCGAAGGCGCGTTTCGTGCGGCGCGAGCGGTTCTCGAAGCTGTCCTGGACGGGGGGGCGCAAGCTCGGCCGGATGCCGTCGCGCTCCGCCGTGGTGGGCTTCAGCGTCGACAACGTCTACGCCATCGCCGAGCTGATGCGCAGGCAGAAGGGCGGCGTCGCGGTGGTGCTCGGCGCGCTCAGCCCCCGGACCCGCAACGCGCAGGTGGCGCTCTATCAGAACGGGGACGTCGATCATCTGGTCGCCACGGACGCGATCGGCATGGGGCTGAATCTCGACGTCCGGCACGTCGCCTTCGCGGGGACGCGCAAGTTCGACGGGCGGCGCTTCCGCGAGCTGATGCCGAACGAGCTGGCGCAGATCGCCGGGCGCGCCGGGCGCTACACCCAGGACGGCACGTTCGGCGTCACCGGCGAGGCGGGAGGCTTCGAGCCCGAGGTCGTCGACGCGATCGAGAATCACCGCTTCGCGCCGGTGCGCCGGCTGACCTGGCGCAACGCCCGGCTCGACTTCGGCTCGGTCGAGGCGCTGATCGCCAGCCTGGAGGCGGCCCCGGACCGGCCCGGCCTCGCGCGGGCGCGGGAGGCGGACGACCTCGCGACGCTGCGCGCCCTGGCCGGGGATCCGGAGGTGCAGGCGATGGCGCGCGGCGGGCCGGCGGTGCGCCGGCTGTGGGAGGTCTGCCAGGCGCCGGACTTCCGCAAGGTCTCCGACGCGGAGCACGCCGCGCTCGCGGCGCGCATCTACCGCTTCCTGATGTCGGACGCCGCCCGTATACCCTCGGACTGGATCGCGGGGCAGATCCGCCGCGTCGATCGGAGCGAAGGCGACATCGACGCGTTGTCGAAACGGCTGGCTTACATCCGGACTTGGACCTATGTGGCCAACCGTCGCGATTGGGTCGAGGAGGCGGAGACCTGGCGGGAAGCCGCGCGCGACGTCGAGGACCGCCTGTCGGACGCGCTGCATCTGCGTCTGACCCAGAGATTCGTCGACCGGCGCACCAGCGTGCTGATGCGCCGGCTGAAGCAGAAGGAGAGGCTCGTGGCCGAGGTCGATGCCGAGGGCGTGGTGACGGCGGAGGGGCATGTCCTCGGCCGGCTCGACGGGTTCCGCTTCACCCCCGACCCGTCGGCGTCGGGCGACGAGGCGCGCACGCTGCGCGCCGCCTCGGTGCAGGCGTTGGAGGCGGAGTTCGCGCGACGCGCGGACCGCTTCTACAACGCCCCCGACACCGACATCGACATGACCGAGCAAGGCGGCCTGGTGTGGGGCGACCTCGCGGTGGGGCGGCTGGAGAAGGGTCCCGATCCGCTCTCGCCGGGCGTCGTCGCCTTCGTGGACGAGATCGCGGGGGCCGACGCCAGGGCGAAGGTGGAACGCCGCCTCGGCCACTGGATCGCGCGGCGCATCGCGGCGCAGTTCGAGCCGCTGATCAAGATGCGCGACGACGAGGCGATGTCGGGGCTGGCGCGGGGCGTCGCCTACCGCCTGGTGGAGACCATGGGCGTGATCCCGCGTCCCGAGGTCGCCAAGGACGTGAAGGCGCTGGATCAGGAGGGCCGGGCGCTTCTGCGCAAGCACGGCGTGCGCTTCGGCCAGCACACGGTGTTCATGCCGGCGCTGCTGAAGCCGGCGCCGGCGCGGCTGCGGCTGGCGCTGTGGGCGCTCTCGGAGGGGTTCGAAGAGTTTCCGGCGCCGCCGCCGCCCGGCATGGTGACGATCCCGGCGGTGCAGGGCGCGCCCTCCGGCTTCTATCCGCGGGCCGGCTATCGCCTGGCCGGCGGCCGGGCGATCCGAATCGACATGCTGGAGCGGCTCGCGGACATGATCCGTAGCGAGGACGTGCGGGCCGGCTTCGAGGCGACGGCGGACATGCTCTCGATCACCGGCTGCACGCTGGAGCAGTTCGCGGAGCTGATGAAGGGGCTCGGCTGGCAGGTCGAGAAGGACGAGCGGCCGAAGCCCGCCGCCGCGACGGCGCCGAAGACGCCCGACACGGCCGAAGCGCCGGGGGACGCGGAAGCGCCGACCGCGGAGGCCGCGGCGGAGCCGCCGAGCGATGCCGGCGACGCGCCGACCGCGGCCCATGAGGCCTCGGATGCGGCCGTGGAGCCGGTGGCCGCTTCGGCGGCGCCCGGCCGGGACGAGCCGGCGGCCGGCGGCGAGGCCGCCCGCGGCGATGGCGGCGAAGCCGGCGCCGCGGATCAGGCCGCGACCGTCGAGGGCGCCGCGACGGAGGCGGGCCCGACGGACGACGGCAAGGCGGCGGACGAACTCGCGACCGGCGAGACCGCCGCGGCGGACGAGAGCGCGGCGACCGAAGAACCGGCGACGGGCGAGACGGTCGTCTACTACCGCTTCACCTGGGCCCCGCGGAGCCGGCCGGCGCGCGGCGCCCCGCGACGCGAGGGCCGGTCGAGCGGCGGCGAGGCCGCGGCCGGCGAGGCCGCGAGGCCCGGGCCGAAAGGCGACGGCCGAGGCCCGCGCAAGGGCAAGGGCGGACCTCCCCCCAAGGGCAAGGGCAAGGGCGGCAAGCCTCCGCGGGAGGAGGGTCCGCGACGCTTCTCGGCCGGACCCGACCGGGGCCGCCGGGACGAGGTCGACCCCGACAGCCCGTTCGCCGCGCTGATGGCGCTGAAGTCCAAGAAGTGACGTCGCCGGGGCCCGGCCCCGAGGGCGGCGGAGAGCCCGTCGCGGCGTCGGCGCCGGGACTGAGGCTCGACAAGTGGCTGTTCCAGGCGCGGTTCGCGAAGTCGCGCGGCGTCGCGGCCCGGCTGGTGGCGGAGACCGGCGTTCGCGTCAACGGCACGCGCGCCGCCAAGCCGGCCGCCACGGTGCGCGTCGGCGACGTGCTGACCTTCGCGCTCGGCGATCGCGTTCGGGTGGTGCGCATCCTCGCGCTCGGCGAGCGGCGGGGGCCGGCCGTGGAAGCGCGCACCCTCTACGACGATCTCTCGCCCCCCGCCGCGCCGCGCGACACGGAGCCGGAGCCCGGCGGGCCGCCGCGCCGCGAGCCCGGGGCCGGACGCCCGGAGAAGGCCGAGCGGCGCGCCCTCGACCGTCTGCGGGGGCGCGACGGCTGAGATCGCCCGCCGCGGGAAGGCGACCCCGCGGCGATCGTGGGGGCGGGCCCCGTGGCCGCGACGTCCGACTCGGACCGAGGTGCGATGCGGGCGTTGCGGCGGCCCCGCGGTCACGCGGACGAGAGGGTCCGGAGACGGGCTTGAACCAGCCGGACCGCCTCCTTAGAACGATGCCAAATCGCAACCCGGCAAGGATTCCAGAATGACCTACGTGGTGATCGACAACTGCATCCGGTGCAAATACACCGATTGCGTCGAGGTCTGCCCCGTGGACTGCTTCTACGAAGGCGAGAACATGCTCGTCATCCATCCCGACGAGTGCATCGACTGCGGCGTCTGCGAGCCCGAATGCCCGGCCGAAGCGATCAAGCCCGACACCGAGCCCGCGATGGAGCAATGGGTCGAGTTCAATCGAAAGTGGTCCATCGCGTGGCCGAACATCACGACGAAGCGTGATCCGATGGAGAACGCCGAGACGTATGACGGCGAGGAAGGCAAGCTCGAGAAGTACTTCTCGGAGGCCCCGGGCGAGGGCGACTGACGCGTCCGCGCAGGCCCGTGGCGTCTTACTCCGTGTCGCCGGATCGGGGCGATCGACGGAGTCGTGTCGGTTCGGGGCCGCATCGGTACGAAGCGCCCATGTCGCTTTCCCGCCGACGCGGCTGGGAATCGGGCAGTCTTGATGCTATATTGGTCATAGGAACGACAAGGGGCGTGCCGCCCGGGATGACGCTGAGACCGGCCACCGCCCGCCAGTCCCGAGACCTGCGAGACCGGTTCGGGCCCCGCGAAGCGGTTCCCCCCGACCCTGCCGGTCTCGGTCCAGCGTCCCCTTGCCGCTCCGGCGAGAAGAAGAAGGACGACGACAGCCGATGACCAACAAAGTCGCCAGGAAATCAGAGTTCCGCCCGAACGACTACGTCGTGTACCCCGCGCATGGCGTTGGCCGCATCCTGCACATCGAGGACCAGGAGGTGGCCGGCACCAGGCTGGAACTCTTCGTCATCTCCTTCGAGAAGGACAAGATGACCCTGCGCGTTCCGACGGCCAAGGCCTCCGCGGTGGGCATGCGCTCGCTCTCGTCGCCCGACATCGTGGAAGCGGCGCTCAAGACGCTCAAGGGCCGGGCCCGGGTCAAGAAGGCGATGTGGTCGCGCCGGGCGCAGGAATACGAGCAGAAGATCAACTCGGGCGATCTGGTGTCGATCGCCGAGGTGGTGCGCGACCTGCACCGCGCAGAGGACCAGCCCGAGCAGAGCTACTCGGAGCGCCAGCTCTACGAGGCGGCGCTGGAGCGGCTGACCCGGGAACTCGCCGCGGTGCAGAAGATCGAGGAAAGCGCCGCCGCCGAGCGCGTCGACGAGATGCTGGTGGCGCGCGCCGCCTGAACCGACCGCTCGACGACGAACGAGGGGCCGCCGGACGTCCGTCCGGCGGCCCTTTTGCGTGGGCATGGCGGCGAGCGGCGCCCGGCCCGACGCCGGATCGAGCCGGCGTCGATCGAAGGGCCGCGGGCGCCCGGAATCCGTCGCCCGGCCGGCCCGGCGACGTCGGGCGCCTCGAAGGCCGCCACGGTCCTTCGCGTGCGGCAGGCGCCGACGGCGCGTCGGAGGGAGACAGGCCTCCGGCACGCTCGCGGGGCTCAAACGGCGGTGAAGCCGTCGATCAGGCGTCGGTAGACCCGGGCGAGAGCCTCGATCTCCTCGATCGAGGCCCATTCGTCGGTCTGGTGCATGGTGAGGCCCACGAGACCGAACTCCGCCACCGGACAGATCGCCTTGACGAAGCGCGCGTCGGACGTGCCGCCGGAGGTGGAGAGCTCGGGCCGGCGGCCGGTCTCGGCCTCGATGGCGTTCGAGAGCGCGTCCGAAAGCGGCCCGGGAGGCGTCAGGAACGCCTCGCCGGAGACGCGGGTCGCCACGGAGAGCGCGACGCCGGTCTCCTCGGCGGCGCGGGCGGCCTCCGCCTCCAGCCACCGACGGAGGGCGGCGCCGTCGTGCCGGTCGTTGAAGCGGACGTTCAGAACCGCCGCCGCCTCGGCCGGGATCACGTTCGAGGCGGGATTGCCGGTGTCGATGGAGGCGAGGGCGAGCGTCGAGGGCTCGAAGTGCTCCGTGCCTTGGTCGAGCTCCGCCGCGGCGAGACGGGCGCAGAGCTGCGCGAGGGCTGGGAGCGGATTGAGCGCCCGGTGGGGATAGGCGGTGTGACCCTGGCGTCCGCGGGCCGTTATGCGAGCCGTGAGGGAGCCGCGGCGGCCGATCTTGACCATGTCGCCGAAGGCCTCGCGCGAGGTCGGCTCGCCGACGACGCAGCCGTCGAGGCCCTCGCCCAGTTCCGCCATGCGCTCGAGGATGGCGAGGGTGCCGTGCTCGGACGGCCCTTCCTCGTCGCCGGTGACCAGGAGGGCGACGGAGCCCGGCGCGTCCGGATCCCGCCCCTCGGCCCAGTCGAGGGCGGCGGCGACGAAGGCGGCGACGCCGGTCTTCATGTCGCAGGCGCCGCGACCGTGAAGCCGCCCTTCCGCGATCTCGCCCGAGAAGGGGGGGCGCGACCAGGCGGCGGGATCGCCGGTCGGCACCACGTCGGTGTGCCCGTTGAAGCCGAGGACCGGCCCGCGCGTTCCGAAGCGCGCGAAGAGGTTGGCGACGCCGCCGCGGTCGCATCGCACGCAGCGGAAGCCGGCGGCGGCGAGGCGCGTCTCCAGGAGGGCGATCCCGACGCCGTCGTCGGGTGTCACGGTTTCGGCGCGGACGAGCTCCGCGGCGAGGGCGACGGGATCGGCGGCGGCGGTCTCGGTCATCTCGAAGCTCCTGTGGCGATGCGGCGGAGACTGGCCGCCGGCGCGGGGCGAGGCAACGGCCCCGCCAGCGGCGCGGACCGGAGGCGCGCCACAGGCCGCCGTCCCCGGCCGGGGCGGGGTGGGTGGGCGGGAGCCCCGGCCGGGGGCGGCGGCCGGCGGACCGCGGGCGGATCAGTCGAAGAAGGGCTCGACCAGCGCCACGACCACGGCGTTCTCGGCGAGCGCCCGGTCCATCAGCTCGGCCTGTTCGGGGTCGATGATCTCGCCCGCCGCCTCGCGCTCCGCCCGGCTCCCCTGCCCCGTCACCTCGAGCGGCGCGAGATCGGCGGCCTTCAGCAGCGCCACCGTCTCGCGCACCGCCTCGGCCTCGTCCCGGCCGGCGGCGTAGCAGAGCAGGGCCGCGCCCGTCGCGCCCTTCGGCAGCCCGTCGCCGGTCTTGCGGCCGACCTCGACCAGCAGGGTCCAGACCTCGGGCGCGTCCTCGGCCATCAGGCGCGCAGCAGCTCGTTGATCGAGGTCTTGGCGCGGGTGCCCTCGTCCACCCGCTTCACGATCACCGCGCAGTAGAGATTGACGCCGCCGGTGCTCGGCATCGTGCCGGAGACGACGACGGACCAGGGCGGCACCTCGCCGTAGCTGACGGTCCCGGTCTCGCGATCCACGATCTTGGTGGACTGGCCGAGATAGACGCCCATGCCGAGGACCGAGCCCTCGCGCACGATCACGCCCTCCACCACCTCCGAGCGGGCGCCGATGAAGCAGCCGTCCTCGATGATCGTCGGGGCGGCCTGCATCGGCTCCAGCACGCCGCCGATGCCGACGCCGCCCGAGAGATGCACGCCCTTGCCGATCTGCGCGCAGGAGCCGACCGTCGCCCAGGTGTCGACCATCGTGCCCTCGTCGACATAGGCGCCGAGATTGACGAAGGACGGCATCAGCACGACGCCCGGCGCGATGAAGGCGGAACGGCGCACGACGCAGTTCGGCACCGCGCGGAAGCCGGCGCGGGTCCACTCCTCGTTGCCCCAGCCGTCCCATTTCGACGGCACCTTGTCCCACCAGGCCGAGGCGCCGGGGCCGCCCGGGATCGGGTGCATGTCGGTGAGACGGAAGCTCAGCAGCACCGCCTTCTTCAGCCACTGGTTGACGCGCCAGGTCCCGTCCCCGCCCCGCTCGGCGACGCGCGCGGCGCCCGAGTCGAGCAGGGTCAACCCCTCCTCGATGGCCTCGCGCGTCTCGCCGCCGGTGGCGGGCGTGATCTCGGCGCGCGCCTCCCAGGCGGCTTCGACGGCGGTCTCGAGGGCGGCGTGGTCGGTCATCGGCGGAGCCTCGCGTCAGGATGTTTCCGGCGGGGGCGGTTTAGGCGCATGCGCCGCGCTTGACCAGCGCCGCGCGGCGATCGGAGCATGGGGCCTCCGGAACGAAGCCGAGGGTGGGCCGATGACCGGAGAGAACGAAGACGATGCCGTCCGCGCGGCGGAGACCGCGCGGGAGTATCCGCTGCTCACCGCGCTCGACGGCAAGGCGGCGGCGCTGCTGACCTTCAACGCCATCTTCATCACGGCGATTTCGGTCTGGCTCGGCTATGTGGGTCCGAACTGGCTGCATTTCGTCCTCGACCTGATCTTCGTGACGGTGCTGATCTCGAGCGGCCTGCTCCTCAGCGTGATCCACCTGATCTGGGTCGACGAGCCCGAATTCGCGCGGGAGGATCTCCGCCGCATGCGCATGGTCCGCTCGCGTCGCTACAGGGCGGCGCTGACGCTCTGCGAGGTCGCCGTGGTGGCGACGCTGGCGGTCAGCGCGCTGCACACGGCGGGCACCGGGCTGAAGGTCGCCGGCGCCTGCGACGACGCCTGCGCGCGCTTCTTCTCCGAGGAGGTGTTCGGCAACCTCGACGGCGGGGCCTGACGAGACGTCACCAGGTCCTGACGGGCGGGCTCTTGACCTCGATCGAGACGCTGTCCTCCAGCGCCTCGATGCCGTGCTCGACGCCGGGGGGCGAGGCGAGCGAGTCGCCGGGTCCCGCGATCACCGTCTCGCCCGCCATCGTGACGCGGAGCCGTCCGCTCACCACGTAGACGACCGAATCGTGATCCGCGTGGACGTGCGGGCGCGAGGCCGCGCCCTTCGACCAACGCACCTCGACCATCGACATGCTCGGCGTGACGATGCAGCGGCGCAGCTCGACCGGGGCGCTCATCGCGACGCCCTCGATCGCGTCGATGCGGATGCGCTCCGAGGCGGCCTCCGGCACGAAGGGCTCGGGGCTCTCGGGCAGCAGGCGCGCCGGATCGGGGGCGACGACGTCGGGCATGGGGGTCTCCTCGGTCTCGTGGACGCAGGCGAGGCTAGTCCCCTCGCGCCGCGGCGCCAACCGCGACGGTCGGACTTGCGCGGCGCCCCTGGTGGCCCTTACCTGATGAGGCGAGCCCCTGCAGACCCCGACGGAGCCGTCATGTCCGCCGAACCCGCGCCGCTGATCGACCCCTTCGCACGCCGCATCGACTATCTGCGCGTATCGGTGACGGACCGCTGCGATTTCCGCTGCGTCTATTGCATGGCCGAGCACATGACGTTCCTGCCGAAGGCGGAGCTGCTGACGCTGGAGGAACTGGACCGGCTCTGCACCGCCTTCGTGCGTCTCGGCGTGCGCAAGCTGCGCGTGACGGGAGGCGAGCCGCTGGTTCGCCGCGGCATCATGGGCTTCTTCGAGGGCATGGGCCGGCACCTCGCCTCCGGCGCGCTCGACGAACTGACGCTCACCACCAACGCCTCTCAGCTCCGCCGCTTCGCGCAGCCGCTGCGGGATGCTGGGGTGCGGCGGGTCAACGTCTCGATCGACACGCTCGACGCGGAGAAGTTCGCCAAGGTGACCCGCTGGGGCCGCTTCGCGCAGGTGATCGACGGCATCGACGCGGCGCAGGAGGCGGGCCTGAAGGTCAAGCTCAACGCCGTGGCGCTGAAGGGCGTCAACGACGACGAGGCCGTGGCGATGGTCCGCTGGGCGCATTCGCGCGGCATGGACATCACCTTCATCGAGGTGATGCCGATGGGCGACCTCGGGGGGGAGGACCGGCTCGACCAGTACTGGCCCCTCTCGGACGTGCGCCGGGTGCTGGGCGAGGCGATGACCCTCACCGACATCCCCTACCGCACCGGCGGGCCGGCACGCTACATGCGTGCCGAGGAGACCGGCGGGCGCGTCGGCTTCATCACCCCGCTGACCCACAATTTCTGCGAGAGCTGCAACCGGGTGCGCCTGACCTGCACCGGGCAGCTCTACATGTGCCTCGGGCAGGACGACGACGCGGATCTGCGCCGGGTGCTGCGGGCGAACCCAGAGGACGACGCGCCGGTCGAGGCGGCGATCCGCGAGGCGATCACGCGCAAGCCGAAGGGGCACGACTTCGACTATTCGCGCCGCGAGGTTCAAGGCGAAGTGCGCCGGCACATGAGCGTCACCGGCGGGTGAGGCTTCGGCCTCTCACTCACCGGAGGCCCCCAAGCCTCTGACATAAATCGGGTATTGTCTCGACGCGCCTGCGTCAGAGGGCTTCGAGGTCGCCCTCTGCGCGCGCCGCGTGGAAGGCGGCCGCGAAGGCGTCGAGGGCGCCTTTTGAGATTGCGTCTCTAATACCCTCCATAAGCTCCTGATAATAATGGATATTGTGCCATGTCAGCAGCATCGACGCGATGATCTCGCCCGAGCGGACGACGTGGTGCAGGTAGGCGCGGCTGTAGCCGGTGCAGCAGGGGCAGGCGCAGTCGGGGTCGAGCGGGCGCGGGTCGTCCCGGTGGCGCGCGTTCCGGAGGTTCACGGCGCCGCGCCGCGTCAGCGCCTGACCGGTGCGCCCGGAGCGCGAGGGCAGCACGCAGTCGAACATGTCGATGCCGCGCTGCACGGCCCCGACGATGTCGTCGGGCTTGCCGACGCCCATCAGGTAGCGCGGCCGGTCCTCCGGCAGCATGCCGGGCGCATGGTCGAGCACGCCGAACATCGCCTCCTGCCCCTCGCCGACCGCGAGGCCGCCGACGGCGTAGCCGTCGAAGCCGATGGCCTTCAGCGCCTCGGCCGATTCCTCGCGCAGATCCCGCTCGAGCCCGCCCTGCTGGATGCCGAAGAGGGCGTGGCCCGGCCGGTCGCCGAACGCCTCGCGCGAGCGCGCCGCCCAGCGCATCGAGAGGCGCATCGAATCCGCGATGCGGGCGCGGTCGGCGGGCAGCGCCGGACATTCGTCGAAGCACATCACGACGTCGGAGCCGAGGCGGCGCTGGATCTCCATCGAGCGCTCGGGCGTCAGGTGATGCTCGGAGCCGTCGACATGGGAGCGGAAGCGCACGCCGGTCTCGTCCAGCTTGCGGAGTTCCGAGAGGCTCATCACCTGGAAGCCGCCGGAATCGGTGAGGATCGGACGGTCCCAGTTCATGAAGCGGTGCAGGCCGCCGAGCCGCTCGATCCGGTCGTCGCCGGGGCGGAGCATCAGGTGGTAGGTGTTGCCGAGAAGCACGTCGGCGCCGGTGGCGCGCACGCTCTCGGGCAGCATCGCCTTCACGGTCGCGGCCGTGCCGACCGGCATGAAGGCGGGGGTGCGGATGGCGCCGCGCGGCGTCGTCAGGGTTCCGCGGCGGGCGCGGCCGTCGCGGGCGTGGATCTCGAAGCCGATGCCGGGGGTCATGCGCCTCTCCACCGGTGGACGCGGGAGCCCGCGTTTTCTATATGTCCGTGGACGGGTGCAACCGGGAAGGGACCGCCGCCATGGACGGACAGCCGCGCGAGGGCGAACCGCTCGTCGCCGAATCGACGCCGGACCATCCTCTCTACGAGCAGATCGTGGAGGCGTGCCGAACGGTGCACGACCCCGAGATCCCGGTGAACATCTACGACCTCGGCCTGATCTACCGCATCTCCGTGTCGGGAGAGGGCGACGTCGCGGTCGACATGACGCTGACCGCGCCGGGCTGCCCGGTGGCGGGCGAGATGCCGGGCTGGGTCGCGGACGCCATCGAGCCGATCCCCGGCGTACGCACCGTCGACGTGCAGCTGGTCTGGGAGCCGCCCTGGGGCCTCGAGATGCTTTCCGACGAGGCGAAGCTGGAGCTGGGCTTCATGTGAGCCGCGCGCCGGCCTCGGGCGAGGCCGGCGACGTCAGGCGAGGCCGATGGCGGAGGCGATGGCTCCGAGGACCGCCGCCCCGGCGACGACGTGCAGCGGCGAGCGTTTCCAGCTCGCCAGCGCGAGGAAGGCGAGCGCGGCGATGGCGAAGCCGACGGGCTCGCCCGCGCCTTGCAGGAACACCGGATCGTAGAGCGCGGCGAGCAGCACGCCGACCACCGCCGCGTTGACGCCGGCAAGCGCGGCGCGAACCTGCGGGCGGTCGCGGAGCGCGCCCCAGAACGGAAGCGCGCCGAGCACCAGAAGCGCCCCCGGCAGGAAGATCGCGACAAGCGAGACGACGGCGCCCGTGAGCCCGCCCGCCGCCTGGCCGAGATAGGCGGCGAAGGTGAAGAGCGGGCCGGGGACCGCCTGCGCCGCGCCGTAGCCGGCGACGAAGGCCTCGGCGCCGACCCAGCCGCCGCCGACTGCCGAGCTTTCGAGCAGCGGCAGGACGACGTGACCGCCGCCGAAGACGAGGGCGCCGGCGCGGTAGAATCCCTCGGCGTAGTCCAGGAGCGGCCCCTGCCCGGCGAGGAAGGGCAGGCCGGCGAGCAGGAGCGCGAAGAGCGCGAGGCAGGCGGCGCCGGCCGTGCGGGAGACGGGGACGCGCAGGCCCTCTCCCTCGCCCGGTCCGCCTGCGGCGCTTGCGCGCATCAGCGTGACGCCGGCGAGGGCGCCGAGGGCGATGGCGCCGAGCTGACCCGCCGCGCCCGGGATCAGGAGCGCGGCCACCGCGGCGAGCGCCGCGAGGGTCTGGCGAGGCGCGTCTGGCGCGAGGGCGCGTCCCATTCCGAGGCAGGCCTGCGCCACCACCGCGACGGCCGCGGCCTTCAGCCCCAGGAGCCAGCCGGCGCCCTCGGCCCCGCCGAGGAGATCGAGGCCGGCGGCGAAGAGGATCAGCGCGAGGGCCGAGGGCAGCGTGAACGCCGTCCAGGCCGCCAGCGCGCCGAGCGGGCCGGCGCGGAACAGGCCGAGCGCGAGGCCGACCTGCGAGGATGCGGGACCCGGCAGGAACTGGCAGAGGGCGACGATCTCGGCGTATTGCGCCTCGCTGAGCCAGCCGCGGCGGAGGATCAGCGCCTCGCGGAAATAGCCGAGATGGGCGACGGGGCCGCCGAAGGACGTCAGCCCGAGGCGAAGGAACGCCCCGAACACCTCGCCGGGCGTGCCGCGGGCGGAGGGCGTCGCGGCATCGGCGGCGGCGTCGGTCATGGCGGGCCCTCTTCTTTCCGGTTTGGAGCGTTCTTAAATGCATCGCAGGCGCGGCGCGTCCAATGACGGTTGCATGACGCGGCCGTCCCCGCGTTGAAGGCTTCGCGCCGCTGCGTTAGGGTGAAGGCGTTGAAAAGGAGATCGCGATGTTCGGCATTCCCGGCCAGTCCCCCGTGACGCTCACCGATGCGGCGGTGGCGCGCATCCGCAAGCTGATGGCCGAGGCGGAGGGCGAGACCGCGGGCCTGCGCATCGGCGTGAAGAAGGGCGGCTGCGCGGGCATGGAATACACCATGGAGTTCGCGGACGAAGCCCAGGAGCACGACGAGGTGGTGGAGCAGGACGGCGCGCGGGTGATGATCGCCCCGATGGCGCAGATGTTCCTGTTCGGCACGCGGATCGACTACCGGACCGCGCTGCTCGAATCGGGCTTCACCTTCGACAACCCGAACGTCGTCGACAGCTGCGGCTGCGGCGAGTCGGTCAAGTTCGCCGACGCCTCCTGATCCCGCCGTCGCGGCGGGGGCTTTCCGCGCGGCAGACCACGTGCTTGAAGCGGGCGACGCTTCGAGGAGGAGGGACGTGATGCGCCGCAAGCTCGCCGCCGGAAACTGGAAGATGCACGGGCTGTCTTCGAGCCTCGCCGAGTTCGACGCCTTGGTGGCGGAGGCGCCCTCGCCGGGCTGCGACGTGCTGATCGCGCCGCCCGCTACGCTGCTGGCGCCGATGGCGGCTCGCGCGGCGGGCGGGCCTGTCGCGCTCGGCGGTCAGGATTGTCATTGGGCGGAATCGGGCGCGCATACCGGGGACGTCTCGGCGGAGATGCTGGCTGACGCGGGCGCGACGGCCGTGATCCTCGGCCATTCCGAGCGGCGCGCCGATCACGGCGAGACGGACGCGATCGTGCGGAGGAAGACCGAGGCGGCGTGGCGCGCCGGGCTGCTCGCGATCGTCTGCGTCGGCGAGACCGAGGAGGAGCGCGACGCCGGGCGGGCGCGCTCCGTGGTCGAGCGCCAGCTCGCCGGATCCCTGCCCGACGGCGCCGCGGCGGCGAACACGGTCGTCGCCTACGAGCCGGTCTGGGCGATCGGCACCGGCCGCACGGCGACGCCGGAGGACATCGCCGAGATGCACGGCGCGATCCGCGCGGCGCTTTCGGCTCGCTTCGGGGACGAAGCGGCGGGGGTGCGTCTGCTCTACGGCGGATCGGTAAAACCGGGCAACGCGGCGGAGATATTCGCGACGCCGGACGTCGACGGGGCCCTCGTGGGCGGCGCGAGCCTCAAGGCGAAGGATTTCGCCGCGATCGTCGCCGCGGCCTCGGGCTGAAGACGTGAACGGCCCCGACGGGTTCGCCGGAGCCGTTTCAGGTCGAAGTCCGTTCCGAAGACGTCAGCCCTTCATCAGATCGGCCGCCTGCCCGACCCAGTCGTCGCGGACCGAGCGGCCCTTGAAGCTGGTGAGATTGTCGTCGATCCAGACGAGGTTCTCGGGCGTCAGAGCCGCGATCTGCTCGTAGGTATAGAGACCGATGGCGTTGAGTTCCGCCTCGAGCTTCGGGCCGACGCCCTTGATCGCCTTGAGATCGTCGGGCTCGGTCGGCGCGGAGTCGTGCAGCGTCGCCGGCTTGACGGCATGGGTCTCGCCATCGTCGGCCGGAGCCGGCTCGGGCTCCGACGCCGGCTCGGCCTCGGGGGCGGCCGGCGACCGCATGTCGGCCACGACCTCCAGTGCCGGCGCGGAGGCCTCGGTCGGGGGCGGAGTCCTCACCTCGACCTGGGCCGGCGCGGGCTTCGTCTTGGTCTCGGCCGCGGGGGCCGCGGTCTGGACGGAGGCGGAGGGGGCGAAGCGCCACGGCACGCCGAAAATCGGCGCCATCGGCGAGAAGCTGAGCCAATACTCGTAGAGGCTCTCGTCCTCACGCTTGAGGAGCGGGACGCCCATCATGAAGTCAGCCTGCATGTCCGGGTCTCCCCCAGTCGTTGTTGCACCGTCAAGCATATACGGATTGTCATTGTGCAATGCAACATCGGGCCGGGGGAGACCGGCGATTCACGCGGCGCTGGAGCGGATCTTGCCGGCGTCCGCCTCCTCGGCGCTGGCGCGGGCGAAGCCGTAATGCTCGGCGAGGCGTCCGAGGGCGATCTTGAGCACGACCTTGCCGGAGCGCGCCGACCAGCCCATGCGCCGTTCGGTGGCTTCGAGCCCCTCGAGGAAGCAGCAGGCGCGCACCGCCGCGTCCTCCAGCCCCGGCCCGAGCGCCTCCAGCGCCCCTGCGAGACGGCGTCGGGCCGCCTCGGGCCCCTCGGCCGGGCCGCGGCCGGGGCCGCCCTCGACGCCCGCCGTGAGGAAGCGGCGCCAGTCCTGGGCGACCCGGGGCCCCATCTGCGCCGCTTCGAAATCCTCGCGCAGACGCTCACCCGCGGCGACCTCCTCGGGCTTCAGGAACGCCGCGCCGTCGGGGCCGCGGCGCCGGGCGAGCCAGCCGAGCGGCGTCTCGCCGAGGTTGACGGGTCGCGATTCGACGCCCGTCTCCGTCGCGAACAGGCGTTCCCCGGCCTCCTGATGCTGGCGCGCGAAGGGGCTCGGCGCGCCCTCGGCCGCGCGGCGGCGCGCCGTGCCGTCCTCGGCCAGAACCCGTTTCAGCCACGCCCGGCCGACCGCCGAGAGCTCGTAGCGCGCCGTGCTAGGGCCGACGTGCGCCGACAGGATCCACTCGCGTCGCGCGAACTCCCGCGCCATGACGACGGGGGTGCGCGCGAGCGTGACGAAACCGCCGCCCCCCTCGGCGGCGCGGAACACGACCGCGACCTCCGCTCCGCGGGCGAGCGCGATGAACGCACGCGGCTCCCCGAGGCGTCGGAGGATCCGGCGGGCCTCCTTCTCGACGGCCTCCACGGTGGGACGGCCGTCCGGGGTCTGTGCGAGGGAGACCGCGGCGCGGCGGCCACGGTCGAACTTGGCTACGACGGAACGAGGCATGTTTGACGCGACCTCCAGGGAATGCGGCGCAGGCGCGCCGTCCGGTGAATGCGGCGCGGACGCGCCGTTCGGGCGCGCGACGGTCTCGATCTCGGCCAGGATGTCGTCCCAGAGAGGATCGTCCCGCCGCGCCTCCACGCGCCTGACGGCGCGCAGGACAGTGGAGGGCGCCCGCCCCGTCGCCGTCGCCAGACGGCGGAGCGAGACGCCGAGCGCCGTGTGGGCGAGATAGAGCGCGACGGCCTCCGAACGTGGCGCGGCGGCCTCACCGACGGGAAGGTTCGCCTCGACGAGGCGGCGGCAGTCCTGAAGGTCCGAAGTCGCGGGCATGTCGCCGTGTCCTTTTCACGCGCCGGTGTCCGCGCGGTTCAACACACGTTAAAGTTGATTCATTATCGTGCGGTTAAACGGTCCGGATCGGCAAGCCAGTACCGCTTTTTCATCAGTCACTTATGCGAGGAGCGCACGGTACCCGACGAGATCGCGCAACACCGAGACCGGCGGCCGCAATCTGAACTCGGTTCAACTTTGAGGAGAATCAAATGTTCGATCTCGCCGCCGACGCCGCCTTCGACGCCCCGCCCGTCGCCACCCCCGCAGCGCCGCGCCGGCGCGCGCCGGCCGCGCTGCGTCGTCCGCGCCTGCTGGTGCGCGCCGCCAAGGCCGGCGCCGCGCTCTATCGCCGTGAGCGCGACCTGGTCCCGCTGCTGCCCGCCATGGCGACCGCGTCGCGCAAGGCCGCGGACGTCGCGTCGCGGCTGGAGGCGGCGGAGGCCGAACTGGAGGCGCTGCGCGTCGCCGGAGCCCCGGACTATCCGCTTCGCCGGCACGTCGCCGTGCTCTCGGCCCTTCTGGCCGAGCGCGCGGCGGCGGCCCGCCTCAATTGAACCCTTCGGGCATCTCGGCCTTGCGGCGCGCGACGTAGTCTTCGAGCGACTCGAGGACGCCGGGATCGATCGCCGGCGCCTCGTGCGCGGCGATTAGGGCGCGCGCGCGCGCCGCGGCGAGGCGGGCGGTGTCCGGAGCGCCGTCCTCCACCCAGGTCTCGTAGGGGCGGTGATCGAGAACCTCGGAGCGCCAGAAGGCCGACTGGAAGTTCCGTTGGGTGTGCCCGCAGCCGAGATAGTGGCCACCCGGTCCGACTTCGCGGATCGCGTCCATGGCCTGCGCCTCCTCGGCGATGTCGACGCCCGAGGCGAAGGCGTGCAGCGCGCCGAGCTGGTCGGCGTCCATCACGAACTTCTCGTAGCTCGCCACCAGCCCGCCCTCGAGCCAACCGCAGGCGTGAAGCATGAAGTTGACGCCGCCGAGCAGCGCCGCGTTCAGCGTGTTAGCCGTCTCGTAGGCCGCCTGCGCGTCCGGCAGCTTCGAGCCGCAGAGCGCCCCGCCGGAGCGGAACGGCAGCCCGAGCCGACGGGCGAGCTGGCCCGCGCCGTAAAGGATCTTGGACGCCTCGGGGGTGCCGAAAGTGGGCGCGCCCGAGTTCATGTCGATCGAACTGACGAAGGCGCCGAAGATCACCGGCGCCCCCGGGCGGACCAGCTGCGAATAGGCGACGCCGGCCATCACCTCCGCCAGCACCTGCGTCAGCGTCCCGGCGACCGAAACGGGCGCCATCGCGCCGCCCACGACGAAGGGCGAGACGATGCAGGCCTGTCCGGCTTCGGCGTAGACTTCGAGCGCGCCGGCCATGGTCGCGTCGAAGGTCAGAGGCGAGTTGAGGTTGATCAGGGAGACCGTCGCCGGCCGCCCCTGCAGCCCGCCCTGCGGCGCGAACAGGAGTTCGCACATCTCGACCGTGTCCCGGGCGCGTGACGGGTCGGTCACCGAGCCCATGAAAGGCCTGTCGGTCAGCGTCATGTGCGCCATCAGCATGTCCAGATGCCGCACGTTCACCGGCACGTCCGTCGGCTCGCACACCGTGCCGCCCGAATGATGCAGCCATTTCGACATGTGGCCGAGGCGCACGAGGTTCCGGAAGTCCTCCAGCGTCCCGTAGCGGCGCACGCCCTCGAGGTCGCGCACGAAAGGCGGGCCGTAGACGGGCGCGAGCACGAGGTCGCGCCCGCCGATCTCGACCGCGCGGTCCGGCTCGCGCGCGATCTGGACGAATCGGCCCGGCGCCGTGGCGCAGAGCGCGCGCGCGAGGCCCTTCGGCAGGCGCACCCGCTCCTCGCGCACGTCGGCGCCCGCCTCTCGCCAGCGCGCCAGAGCGCCGGGGTTGTCGGGAAAGGCGATGCCGATCTCCTCGAGCACGGTCTCGGCGTTGGCCTCCAGGATCTCCAGCGCCTCGAGGGAGAGCGGCTCGTAGTCGGGCACGGCGCGGATCAGCCGCGGGGCGCGGGAGGCCCCGCCGCCGGCGCGCGCCGCACGGCGCGCGGCGCCGCCGCCGCCCCGACCCCGTCGCCGCGACGCGGAGCCCACCGGCTCGGGCGCGCCGGCGTCGGGGACGGTCGTCTCGTGATCGCTGGCCATGGGAATCCTCCGCCTCGGGGGCCCGGTCCGCGAGACTTAACCCGGCCGCGCGCAGGGACCGGACCGAATCCGCCGTCCGCCCGCCCGTCCGCGACATGCGGCGGCCACGGCACGCTTGCCGGAGCGCCGAGAGCGGGGTATCCGCCGCGCATGTCCGTCGCCCATGATCTCATCCTTATCGTCGATTTCGGCTCCCAGGTGACGCAGCTGATCGCGCGTCGCCTGCGCGAGAGCGGGGTCTACTGCGAAATCCATCCCTTCGACCGGCTCGACGGCGACGCACTCCGGGCGCTCGCGCCGAAGGGGGTGATCCTCTCCGGCGGTCCCGGCTCGGCGCCCGCCCCCGGCGCGCCGCGCGCGCCGGACGCGCTCTGGTCGCTCGGCGTCCCGGTCCTCGGCATCTGCTACGGTCAGCAGGCCATGACCGTCGCCTTGGGCGGCGGGGTCGAGGGCGGGCACGCCCGCGAGTTCGGCCGGGCCTTCATGACCGTGCAGGAGCCGCACCCCCTCTTCGACGGTCTCGCCGCCCCCGGCGCGCGCGAGGAGGTCTGGATGAGCCACGGCGACCGCGTGACCGCCCTGCCCGAGGGCTTCCGCGTGATCGCCGCCTCCGAGGGCGCGCCCTTCGCAGCCGTCGCCGACGACGCCCGCCGCCTCTACGGCGTGCAGTTCCATCCGGAGGTGCACCACACCCCGAACGGCGCGCGCATCCTGCGCAACTTCACCCACGCGATCTGCGGCTGCCGAGGCGACTGGAGCATGGCCGCCTATCGCGAGGAGGCAATCGCAAGGATCCGCGCCCAAGTCGGCGAAGGCCGCGTGATCTGCGGCCTCTCGGGCGGCGTCGACAGCTCCGTCGCTGCGGTCCTGATCCACGAGGCGATCGGCGAGCGGCTCACCTGCGTCTTCGTCGACACCGGCCTGATGCGCCAAGGGGAGGCGGAGGAGGTCGTCGGCCTGTTCCGCGACCACTACAACATCCCCTTGGTCGCCGCCGACGAATCCGAGCGCTTCCTCGCCGCGCTCGAAGGGATCGAGGATCCCGAGAGGAAGCGCAAGATCATCGGCGGCCTCTTCGTCGAGGTGTTCGACGCGCACGCGAAAGAGGCCGGCGGCGCCGAGTTCCTCGCCCAGGGCACGCTCTACCCCGACGTGATCGAGAGCGTCTCCGCCACCGGCGCGCCCGCCGTGACGATCAAGAGCCACCACAACGTCGGGGGCCTGCCCGAGCGCATGAACCTGAAGCTGGTCGAGCCGCTGCGGGAGCTCTTCAAGGACGAGGTCCGCGCCCTCGGGCGCGAGCTCGGCCTGCCGTCCGCCTTCGTCGGCCGCCACCCCTTCCCCGGGCCGGGACTAGCCATCCGCTGCCCGGGCGGCGTCACGCGGGAGAAGCTGGACGTCCTGCGCAAGGCGGACGCCGTCTATCTCGACCAGATCCGCCGCCACGGCCTCTATGACGAGATCTGGCAGGCGTTCGCGGTGATCCTGCCCGTGCGCAGCGTCGGCGTGATGGGTGACGGACGCACCTACGAGCACGTCCTCGCCCTCCGCGCCGTCACCTCGGTCGACGGCATGACCGCAGACTGGTACCCGTTCACGTCCGACTTCCTCTCCGAGACCGCGGGACGCATCATCGGCGAGGTCCAGGGCGTCAACCGCGTCGTCTACGACGTGACGTCGAAACCCCCCGGCACCATCGAATGGGAGTGACGCCGCCGCCCCTTGCATCGCGGCGTCCGAGGCGCTACCCACCGCGCGTCGGGTGATTAGCTCAGTTGGTAGAGCAGCTGACTCTTAATCAGCGGGTCGTAGGTTCGAGCCCTACATCACCCACCACAAAATCAAGCACTTACGAGAAAAGCGGCGGCCTCCGGGTCGCCGTTTTCGCTTCGGGGTAACAGCCGGGGTAACAGCCGGCGGATTTCGCAGAGGGGTCGATGTCCTCCGATGAAATGGTCCCTCGGCGGGTGGGTTAACGCCCCGGTCCCAATGCCGGCGGAAGCCCTCGGCCCGTCCACCGGCGGACGGACCTACGCTTTCGCGCTGCGCGCCCTCAGCGCGCCACAGACGGGCGACGGCGCCACAGGCTGGAGGGTGCGGAATTCTTCGCAAGCTGACCGCTCGGCGGCGCGGCAATGGGGCG